>NZ_JBVIAY010000003.1:252335-291239 GCF_055573695.1 Streptomyces sp. NPDC030143 | reverse complement strand
CCGCTCGCGGTGAAGGGGCTGCTCGGCCCCCTCGCACGGCGAAGGGGCTGCTCAGCCCCCGGCGCGGCGAAAGGGCTCAGCCTGCCCGGCACGGCCAGGCTCAGCCCGCTCGCGGTGAAGGGGCTGCTCGGCCCCCTCGCACGGCGAAGGGGCTGCTCAGCCCCCGGCGCGGCGAAAGGGCTCAGCCTGCCCGGCACGGCGAAGGGGCCCGCCCGCACCTCCCTCGGGAGGTGCGGGCGGGCCCTTCGCCGTGCCGGGCGCCGGCGGTCTCAGACGACCGGCGCGGGCTGTGAGTCGCGGTCGGCGGCGGAGGAGTCCTCCGACGCGCGGGTCGGCCCGGAGGAGTCGGACTCCGTCTCGTGCCGCCGGCCGAACCGCGGTTTCGCGGCGAGCAGCGGCAGCGCCAGGATGCCCAGGAACACCGGCCCGAACATGTACCGCGCCAGCGGCGCCGGGTTCGCCGCCACCACCGTCAGCTGGAGCGCCAGTGTGATCGACATCAGACCCACCGGAGCCCACGACCGCTGCCGGCGCGAGAACGTCAGCAGTACCGCGTACGCCACGTAGCACCAGGTCCCGCCGCGGAACAGCAGCCACTGGAGCTGCGCCACCTTGCTGGCCTTCCACACGAAGTACGCCACGTCGTGCAGCTGGTCGTTCAGCGGGCGGATCTTCAGGATCGGCCGGTACGGGCTGTCCCGCATCTCGGTGTTCCAGTCCGCCCAGCCGAACAGGTTCTTCGGCACGGACGGAGGGCTGATCAGCGTGTGGCCCATCTTGTCCGCCGGGCCCGGGAACGGCGACCAGGCGATGTGGGAGCGGCAGATGCGCGCCGAGATCATCTGGTCCGGGGTGCGCTTGAGCACCCGCATCCACAGGTCGAGCAGCTGGGTGTTGAGCTCGTCGGCCTTCTTCCGGTTCATCGGCGGCCGCATCGCCCAGTCCGCGTTGTAGCAGTTGGCCGCCCGGCCCGCCCAGTGCGACAGCGGAGCCACCTTCGCCATCAGGTCCTTGTCGGCCTGGGTGAAGGTCTTCGGCACCTTGCCGTAGACGACCGCGATGTCCGCGTAGTTCATCGCGTACACCTGGTCCTTGGTCGGCGTGATCACGCCGATCGCGGGATAGACCACCGTTTGCAGCAGACCGGCGGTCATCGCCGGGATCACCGTGGCGACCAGCACCGCCCGACGCATCCGCGGCAGCACCAGCAGCAGCACGGGCGCGGCCAGGACCGCCACGAGCAGGCCGTTGTTGCGGAACAGGCCCATGCACAGGAAGCCGAGGAACAGCACGGCGACCTCGTTGCGGAACGCCTTGTCCCGGACGGCCTGTCGCCCGCCCATCCGCCGTGCCACGAGCCGCCCGGCCGCACCGAAGGCCAGGACCGCGCCGATGACGAACGGCACGTCCTTCCAGACGAAGATGACGAACGTGCCGATCGACGGCAGCATCGCGCACGCGACCGCGGCCACCGCGCTCACCTTGCCCGGGACCCCGAACTGCCGCAGCGTCACCGTGACGTAGGACAGCGCCACCGCCATGGCGACGGACTGGAGGAACGTCAGCAGCGCCAGGTCACCGGTGATGTTGAGCGACAGCCACACCAGGGCGTCGTAGGCCACCGAGTGGTTGGACATCCAGTGGCCGGTGGTGACGTGCCACACGTATGCGATGGAGTCGTAGCTCATCCCGCCCGGGTAGAACGCCGCCCACCAGATCAGGAAGATCACCTGCGTGGTGGCGTAGACGGCCAGTGGCAGTCGGCGCCGCGCGGGGATCCGTTCCAGGCGCTGCTTCAGGCGCGCTCTGTCGAGGGGGATCGTGGGTGCTTTCAACGCTGCTCCGCGGGCTTGAGGGGCGAGGGGTCGGGGTGCGCGAGCTTCAGCATCCGGGTGATCACCCGCTCGGCGGCGTGCCCGTCGTCGAGGTCGCAGAACACGTCCTTGAACTCGCGGTAGGCCTCCGTGTAGGAGACGCTGATCCGCTCGATGTCGGCGAGCGCGTCGACGAGATCGTCCGAGGTCTGCAGCAGCGGACCGGGGGCCCGCTTCTCGAAGTCGAAGTAGAAGCCACGGAGCTGGTCGCGGTAGTACTCGAGGTCGTACGTGAAGAACAGCATCGGACGGCCCGTGTTGGCGAAGTCGAACATGAGCGACGAGTAGTCCGTGACCAGCACATCCGTGATCAGGAACAGCTCGGCGATGTCCGGGTAGCTGGACACGTCGAAGACGAAGCCGTCACCGGCGCCGGGCACGGCGTCGACGATGTTCGAGTGCTTGCGGACGAGGAGCACATGATCGTCGCCGAGACGCTCGGCGGCCTTCTTCACGTCGATCCGCAGGTCGAACTTGTAGTTGCCCGCCTGGTAGAACTGGTCGTCGCGCCAGGTCGGCGCGTAGAGCACGACCTTCTTCCCCTCCGGCAGGCCGATGCGCTCGCGCACGGTCCGCGCCAGGTCCTCCGTCTTCGCGGAAAGCAGCACGTCGTTGCGCGGGTAGCCGGACTCCAGGATCTCGCCCTCGTACTGGAACGCCCGCTTCATGATCGGCGTCGAGAACCGGTTGGGCGACACCAGGAAGCTCCAGTTCGGCGTCTCCTCCGCGACCTTCGACAGGTACTTGCGGTCCGCGAACTGGACGCTGTCGATGTCGTGGCCGATCCGCTTGAGCGGGGTGCCGTGCCATGTCTGCACGATGACCTGGCCCTCGCGGCGCCGGACCCAGTGCGGCAGGTGCGTGTTGGTGACGATGTACCGGCTGCGGCCGAGCGCCTCGTACCACTCACGGCTCCAGCGCCGCACGACCTTGACGCCCTCGGGGATCTGGGCACGACGGTCCTCCACGACCCACACGTGCTCCAGCTCGGCACCCTGACGCAGCAGCTCCTCGTAGACGGCGCGCGGCGAGTCGGAGAACTGGCGGCCGGAGAAGGAGGCGTACAGGACCGTGTCCCGCAGGGGTGCCGTGCGCGCCTGCGCGTACAGACCGGTGCGCATCTCGCGCTGGCGGAACCAGCCGAACTCCTCGGGCCCCAGGTCGGGAGCGGCCTCGACCAGGAGCCGGTCGAAGAAGCGGTGGGTGAGCGCGTAGTCGCGGCCGCGGACGGTGAAGCGTGTGGGCAGGCCGCCGAGCGCCGACGGAACGGCGCGCACCGGCACCTCGATCCGGCTCTGGGTGGTGCGGGCGAACAGGTACCAGCGGCCCTGGCGCAGCGGCACCTCGCTGATGCTGGCCGGCACCGGCAGGAACTCGGCGTGGAAGGAGCCGTCGGAGACGGTGGCCGGGTAGGCGTGTTCCTCGGCGTGCCGGCTGTGCCGCACCACGACCTCGACCGGCTCGTTCACGGTCACGGGCAGCGTGCCCCGCAGCACGACACGGCCCTCGGGGGTGGCGGAGAGCTCGTCGACCATGGGCTGCACCGGCTGGGTGCGCAGCGTCAGGCGACCCACGCCGTCGTCGGTGACGGCCGCAGTGCGCCCGCCCCAGGTGGCGGTGGGCTTGCCGTCGAGCGGGTACTGCCGGCTCAGGTCGCCCCGCCCGGCCTCGACGGCCACGGGGAACGCGCGTCCGCCGCCGACGACCAGCTCGGCCGTCCACTTGTCGACGACTTCGAGGTTCTTGGAGTCGCGGCCCTCGACGTCCAGGTCGGAGAGCGGAACCCGGGCGGAGAAGCCCTGGCCCTCGGTGCGCTCCGCCGGGTACTGGAGCGTGGCCTCCGACGATCCGTACGTGAGGCGCAGGGTGAGCGGTGCGGCACCGGAGGCCGCCTCGTGGCCGAGGACACCGGTCAGCTCCAGCGATCCGTCCTCGGCGCGGTGGCCGGTCAGCTTGGCGCGGACCCGCTCGACCCGCAGGTACAGGTGCTCGTCGGAGATGTACGGGACGACCCGCACGTCCTTGTCGACCCAGAACGGGGACGGGCTCTCGGCGCTGCCGCTCTCGCCGGCCTTGAGCCGGGTACGGCGCACGATGCCCTGCTGCACGGTGGCGACGGTGACCCGCCACACGCCGTCGCGCCAGCCGCCGCGCGCCTTGAGCTTGGCCGGGTCCAGGTCGAGGGAGAAGCCCGACCAGTCGTAGTTGTGCAGCGACTGGCCCGAGGTCTGCGTGGCGCGCGAGGCGCGGGCGCGGTTGGGCCGCACCACGACCGTGCGCCGGCTGCCGGTCTCGCGCAGCATCAGCACGCGCAGCGCGGTCGGCTGGGGGCGCTCGGCGGCGAGGTTGCGGATGTAGGCGTGGCCGTCGATGTGCAGACGGCCGTCGCGCCAGGCGATCTCCTCGGCGCGGGCGCGGGCGGAGAAGTCGGAGTCCACGCGCAGCACCGCACGCGGCACCGAGCGCTTCTGGTCGATCACCGGGTAGTCGGCGAAGTAGCGCAGACCCTGGCGGACCACCGGGACGGCCCGGCCGGTCTCGCGCTCGAAGGCGAGCAGGTCCATGAGTTCGTCGAGACGGCCCTCACGGATCAGGTGGCACTTCAGTCGCAGCGCCACCGGCAGCCGGGGCATGACGGCCGGGTCGACCCGGCTGAGGAAGTCGGCGGCGCCGGACATGAACAGGTCGCGGAACTCCTCACCGGCCTCGTCGAGGACGCCCATGAAGAGCGGCAGCTCGTCGGTGATGAAGATCTCGTCGTACCAGCGCTTGTGCCGGGCGTACTCCTCGCCCGGCTGGGAGGCCAGGAACCGGCTCACCGAGTCGCACGACCTTATGCGGTCGCGGACGTTGACCGGCTCGGTGCGGCGCTGCGTGATGGAGGGGGCACCACCGGTGCGCTGACGCCACAGGTAGATGGGCTCGCCGAGGACGTCGACGGCCGAGGCCAGGAAGTGCGCCGGCAGGGTGACCGGGGCGTCCTCGTAGAGGATGCCGGGGAACTCGAAGGCGTGCTTGTCCCAGAACGACCGGCGGAAGACCTTGTTCCAGGCGGTGCGGTCGTAAACGAGGTCCTTGTCGCGGCGGATGTGGGTCCGCGTGCGGTCGGTGCGCAGCCGCTTCTGGTGCAGCGGTGAGAAGAGGATCTCGCCGGCCTTGAGCAGGTTGACGTTTCCGCTGACGAAGTCCGAGCCGGACCCCTCGAGGCTGTCGATGCAGCGCTGGTAGGCGTCGGGCAGCACGATGTCGTCGCTGTCGACGAAGGCGAGGAACTCGGTGCCCTCGGTCAGCTGGGCGACACCGGTGTTGCGGGCGGGGCCCAGACCCTTGTTCTTCTGGACGACGACGCGGAACCGCCCGTCCTTCTCCGCCCAGCTCTCGGCGATCGCCAGGCTGCCGTCCGTGGAGCCGTCGTCCACGACGATCGCCTCCCAGTCGGTGAACGTCTGGTCCGCGATCGACTGCAGGCACTCGTCGAGGAACAGTTCCACGTTGTAGACGGGAACGACTAGTGACAGACGGGGAGGCATCTGGGGTACTGCGCCTTTCTCAAGGTGTTCGTCATGACCGGACCTGCCGGACACGGTAGCTCTAGCCTTGCGCCGGGCGGACCGGACGCTCCGGGGAGAGAGCCACTGGGGGCACATCCTCCTCGTTCAGGAAGACCCTGCGCACCACGCGCTCCGAAGCCCGGCCGTCGTCGAACTCGCAGAACCGCCTGCGGAACTCCGTCCGTGCCTTCGCGGAGGTGTCGTCGCACCAACGCCCCGAGAGGAAGACGTCCAAAAGGTCCTCCTCGGTTGCCACGACATGGCCGGGAGACTGGACGTGGATGTCGAAGTAGGTGCCGCGGGTGGCCCGGTAGGTCTCCCAGTCGTTGGCGAAGAGCACGATGGGACGGTCGAGCAGGGCGTAGTCGAACATCAGCGACGAGTAGTCCGTCAGCAGACAGTCGGCCGCGAGGTACAGCTCCTCGACCGAGGGGTGCCCGCTGACGTCGACGATCCCGGAGCCCCCCGCGGAGCCGGGACCCGTGCCCAGGTTGAAGTAGTGCGCCCGCACCAGCACGGTGAAGCCGTCGCCGAGCTGCTCGGCGAGGTGCTCCACGTCGAGCAGCGGACGCGGGACGGCCATGTAGTCGCGGTGGGTCGGCGCGTACAGCACGACCTTGGCGTCGGGCGCGAGGCCGAGCTTCTCGCGGGCCCGCGCCCGGTCCTCGTCGGTGGCGTTCACCAGGACGTCGTTGCGCGGGTAGCCGTAGTCCAGGGAGGTGTACGTGGACGGGTAGGCCCGGTCCCAGACGGCGGTGGTGAAGCTGTTGCTGGAGACGCTGTAGTCCCAGCGGTCGACCCGCTGCATCAGCGTGTCCATCTCCAGCTCGGCCAGGCCCAGCGGGAACTCGACCAGGTCGACGCCCATGCGCTTGAGTGGTGTGCCGTGGTGGGTCTGCACGAAGACCTGTCCCGGCCGCTTGACCACGCGCGTGGGGAAGTTCACGTTGTTGACGAAGTACTTGCTGCGGGCCATCGCGCGCCAGAACTGGAACGAGCCGGGGTGCACGACGGTGGTACCGGGCGGCGGGGTGTTGCGCGCCCCCGGCTTGAGCACCCAGGTGGTGCGGACCTTCGGGGCGAGTTCGCGCAGCTTCTGGTGGATGGCCGCCGGGTTGCAGGCGTAGTCGGCGTTCCAGTACGCGGCGAAGACGGCCGTGTCCTTCTTCACCGGCAGCATCCGCTGCGCCCGGTAGTAGGCCATCAGGACCGCGGTGCGCACCGGCTTCTTCAGCTCGCGCGCGGCGCGGAAGGCCCTGCGGGCGGCGGGGCGCAGCCTGCGCGGGAGCCGGTCGGCGGGGCGGCGGCGCGCGGCGGCCTCCTTGCGGCCACCGTCCTTCGGCTCGCGGTAGCCCGCCGGGCGGTGGGCCCGTTCGGCCTCCAGGCGGCGGGCGCGGAACTCGGCGCGGGCCCCGGCGGGCAGCCGGCCGGGCATCCGCTCGATCACCCCGAGGTGGAAGGTCATGCGCTCGAACAGCGGCCCCTGCCAGCGGGCGAACTCGGGGTGCTCGGCGAGGAACGCGAAGACCAGGTCGTACTGGTCGAACACGTCGAAGTGCTTGCGGCTGGCGGAGGACAGGATGCTGCCCTGGCGCCGCTGGCGGTAGTGGACGCAGACCCGGTCGAGGACGGCGACGGTCTCGGCGGCCACCAGCACCGGGTAGGTCCACGGGGTGTCCTCGTAGTAGCCCGCCGGGTACTCGAAGCCCCAGCGCTCCACGAAGTCGCGGCGGTACGCCTTGTTCCAGGCCACCTGGAGCAGCCCGAGCAGGTCGGGGTGGTCGTCCAGGCGGAACGCGCCGCGCGGGCCGTCGGTGAGCACCGACCGCTTGGCGTTCGGGGAGATCCGGCCGTCCCAGTAGGTGCGGGCGTAGTCGAAGACCAGCAGCTCGGGGTCGCCGGTCTCCTCCAGACGGCGGGCGACGGCGAGCAGGGAGCCGGGCAGCATCGTGTCGTCGCTGTCGAGGAACAGCAGGTAGGTGCCCCTGGCTCGGGCCATGCCCACGTTTCTCGCCCGGCCCAGTCCCACGTTCTCCTCGAGCTGCACCGCCATCACGCGCGGGTCCGCGGCGGCGTACTCGGCCATGATCTCGCCGCAGGCGTCGGGCGAGGCGTCGTTGACCGCGATGATCTCGAAGTCCTTGAACGACTGGCTCAGCACGGAGTCGAAGCAGTCGCGCAGATACGCCTCGACGCCGTACGCCGGGATGACGATGCTGAACCGCGGTGCGGTGGCCTGCTGCTCTTCGGCCGGGGTGGGAGTCATGTGGGCTGGGCTTTCGACAGGGGGGAAGGCGGGGAGCGATGCGGCGCGGGACGGTGGGGGTCGTGGTCTCCCGCCCCGCGCGAGGCGATCACTCGGATCTGGTCAGGGCGTACCCGAGCAGGCGGCGCACGGCGTCCGACCGGCGGTGGCGCAGCGCTCCGGGGAGCAGGGTCAGCGCGTGCAGCCGCATGGACAGGTGCCGCCGGGCGGATCGGGCGGCCTTGGGCCAGCCGTGCCGGTCGAGGTCGTCGGCCACCTCGTTGAAGAACCGGACGGCCTCGCCGAACCGGGCGCCGGTGAGGGCCTCGGCCGAGGAGAGGCTGCCCGAGTGGCGCCGGTAGCGGAAGGCCAGGGCCGGGTCGACGACCAGCTTCTCACCGCGCCGGATCAGCTCGATGATCATCGCCAGGTCCTGGATGACCGACAGGTCCTCGCGGAAGTTGACGGCCCTGACGGCGTCGGTGCGCCAGCAGATCGACGGGAAGTACAGCCAGTTGCCGCCGAGCAAATTCGCCGCGAGGGGCTCGCCCGACAGGACCAGCCGCTCGCCGTTGTTCTTCGGCGCGTACAGCCGCCGCTTGACCTCGTCGCCCAGCGTGGTGGACGGGGCGCCGTTCTCGTCGATGACCTCGACGCCCGGCTGGTAGATCGCCGCGTCCGGCTCGGCCTCGACGGCGGCGCGGATCGTCTCGACGTACGTCGGCAGCAGCAGGTCGTCGCTGCCGAGCATGGTGAAGTGCGTCGACTCCACCAGGTCCACGCACTTGCGGAAGTTGCCGGTGATGCCGAGGTTCTGCTCGTTGCGCAGGTAGCGGACGCGGCTGTCGCCGAGGGAGGCGAACCACTCCGGTACGCCCTCCTCACGGCCGTCGTCGACGACGGTGAGCCGCCAGTCCTTGTCCGTCTGGTCGAGCACGCTGCCCACGGCGGCCTGCATCAGGCCCGTGTCGCCGTAGTGCGGCAGCATGATGTCGAGGGTCTGCACCTGCCTCACTTGCCCTTCCGGCCGAGCGAGGAGCGACGCGTGAACGCGAGCAGCAGGATCATCCCGATGCGGCCGAGGTAGAGGGTGGCCTTCCAGGGGGACTGGCTCGGGGTGCCGGTCACCCGGGGGCGCATCGCGACGGGCACCTGCTCGACGCGGTAGCCGGCCCGTACCACGGCGACCGTCGACTCCACGGTGTCGCCGAGGTACTCGACGGGGTACCAGCGGGCGAACGCGGTGATCAGGTCGCGGTCGCAGGCGCGGAAGCCGGAAGTGACGTCGGTGAGCTTGGTGCGCGCCATGCGCGAGATCCAGAAGGCGAGGACGAGCATGGCCCAGCGGCGCGGGCCGCGGGCCTCGTAGTCGCCGGTGCCGGCGAACCGGGCGCCCATGACCAGGTCGGCGCCGGCGTCCAGCCGGGCCAGCAGTTCGGGAACGTTGCGCGGGTCGTGCTGGCCGTCGGCGTCGACCTGGATGGCCACGTCGTAGCCGCGGTCGTGCGCGAACTTGTAGCCGGCCCGCATCGCGCCGCCCACACCGAGGTTGTAGGGCAGCCTCATCACGGTCGCGCCGGCGGCGCGGGCGACGGCCGCCGTCTCGTCGGTGGAGCCGTCGTCCACGACGAGGACGTCCGCACCCGGAAGCGCGGTGTGGACCTCCTTGACGACGTCGGCCACGCCCTCCGCCTCGTTCAGCGCGGGCATGATGATCAGTACACGCTTGCCGTCGATCACTTCGCGCTCCCCCGTTCGGCAGATGCGGTCGGGGCCTCTTGCTCGGCGAGCCGGGCCCGCAGCTCCTGGACGTCGATCCGGAGCAGCGCCACCTCCTCGGAGAGCGTGCGGCCCTCCTCCTCCAGGTGGCCGACCTCCCAGCTGAGCTGGAGGCAGACGATGAAGAGGAACGCCACGCTCAGGAACAGGATCAGGCTGACGCCCGAGGCCACCCCGACCACACGGGCCACCGAGTCCAGACCGGAGGGGAAGAAGCCGAGCGGAATGATCACCAGGCCGGTGAGCACCCACAGGAACGCGTACTTCTCCTTGAGCTTGCGGCGGCGCAGTAGCTCGACGATGCACAGGACGAGAATGACTCCGGTGACCGAGGTCAGCATCCACAACTTCATGCCGCACTCCGGTGTATCGGACGACTCATGGAAAGGGCCTGTCTACTCTTCCAAGGGGTGTACCAGGGGATGTGCCGGTGCGCACGGCCACAGACGGAGGCCGTCGACTGCAGTCCGTTGTCCGCCGTAATGCTTACGGAGAGTGATCGAATGATGATCGCTTTGATGAATGCAGCGAGCGGTAGCCTACACGAGAGCGAACAACCAGAGTCATGAAGGTGACCACCGCGAACGACCCGGCGGTGTATGCCACCTCGACCCGGGTGCGCAGCTCGAGCGAACTCAGCGTGACCGCCACCAGTACCACCGTACCGACGATCCACGCCATGAGCTGCATGCGAGCCCCGCCGCTCGTCAGCAGCGCCTGGCCCAGCACCATGGCCAGCATGTACAGGGTCGTGCCGAGCGAGAGCCAGGCGAAGTCCGTCGCCCCGAGCACGTCCGGCGCCCCGAACACCGCCGGCAGCAGCACCGGTCCGAGCGCCACCGCGCCGATCCCGCCGGCCACCCCCAGCCCGCCGGTGATCGTCGCGGCCCGCAGCAGCAGCCGCCGGTAACCCTGGGTGTCCCCTTCGGCCGCCGCCGACGACAGGCCGGCGAGCAGCGACACCTGGAAGGCACCGAAGACGAACAGCGGCACCCGGGCCAGCACCAGCGCCGACAGCAGCGCCGCGACCAGCGCGTCGTTGTCCGTCGAGATCAACTTGGTGCTGATCACCGCGATGTTGACCAGCAACTGGGCCAGAAGAGTGGATCCGACGAGCAGCCCGAGGTGCTCGATCAGGTCACGCCAGTGCGCCGGCGCACCCGGTCGCGCCCCCTTGAAGACCGGGCCGAGCGTCGCGAGCACCGACAGCAGCGGGGCCGCCGTGAGCACCGCCGCGAAGGCGAACACCGACTGCACACCGGCCACCGCCAGCGCCCCGGACAGCACGATCCGCAGCAGACCGTCCAGACCGAGCTGCACCCCGTACGCCTGGAAACGGCCCAGCCCGGCCAGCACACCCCGCGTCACGTACGCCACGGCCAGCGACGCGAACGCCCCGCCGAGAGCGAGCACCAGGCTCGTGTCCCCGTGGAAGAACACGTCGGCGATCCGCCGGGCGAACAGCGCGAGCGGGACGAGCACCACCGCGAGCAGCCCGAGCGAGAGCACCGCACCGCGCCGCAGCACCGGCAGCGCCCCGTCGCCGCGCACCACGCGGCCGGCCACGAGTCGGGTGATCTCCTGCTCGACCGGGAAGAACAGCCCGAGGCCGATGGAGAAGACCACCGTCCACAGGACCGAGAAGCTCGCCATGTCGTCGACGGCGAGGGTGTGACCCGCCGCCGCCAGATGGACGTAGCTGGCGGCGCCGAGCACCGCCGTCCCGGCGCCCACGAAGGCCGTGCCCTGGGGCAGTGCCGTGGTGATGCGGTCGAGGAGACTCACGCGTCCGTCCGCCCGCCCGGAGCGATCACCTTCAGGGCCTCGGCGAGCTGGTCGCGCCAGTGCGGCTGAACCGCCACACCCGCCTGGGCCCACCGGTCGTGCGCGAGCACGCTGAACGCGGGCCGACGGGCCGGCCGCACGAACTTCTCCGAGGTCGTCGGGCGCACCCGCTCGGGGTCCAGGCCGGTCAGCTCGAACGCGGCCCGGGCCAGGTCGAACCAGGTGCCCGTGCCGGACGCGGTGCCGTGGTAGACCCCGGCCGGCGCCCTGCCCGCAACGGCCGCCTCGCCCAGGTCGGCGATCTGGCGGGCGAGCGCGACGGTCCAGGTCGGCTGGCCGCGCTGGTCGTCGACCACGTCCACCGTCTCGTGCCGGCCGGCCAGGTTCAGCATGGTCGCGACGAAGTTGCGCCCGTGGGCGCCGTACAGCCACGCCGTGCGCACCACGTAGCCGCGCTCGGGCAGCAGCCCGGTGACCGCCCGCTCGCCGACGAGCTTGCCGCGCCCGTAGGCGTTCACCGGCGAGGTCGGGGCGTCGTGCGGGTACGGCTCGGTGGCGTCGCCGGGGAAGACGTAGTCGGTGGAGACCTGTATGAGCGCGGCGTCGCCCTCCGCGCACGCCTCGGCGAGCACCCGCGGGCCCTCGCCGTTGATCCGGGTGGCGGCTGCCTCCTCGGACTCGGCGCCGTCCACGTCGGTCCACGCGGCGGTGTTCACCACGACGTCGTGGCCGGCCACCGCGGCGCGCACCGCGGCGGCGTCGGTGATGTCCAGTTCCCGGCGGGTGAGCGCGGTGACCGTGTCCGCGCCCCGCTCGGCGAGCACCTCGGTGAGGTCACGGCCGAGCATGCCGCCCGCGCCGGTGATCAGCCAGCGGGTCATTGCGGAAGCGCCGCCTTCGCCTTCAGCGGCTCCCACCAGGCGCGGTTGTCGCGGTACCACTGGACGGTGTCGGCCAGGCCCTGCTCGAACGTGACGAGCGGCCGGTAGCCGAGCTCCTCCTGGATCTTGGCGATCGACAGGGAGTAGCGCAGGTCGTGGCCCTTGCGGTCGGCGACGTGCTCCACCATGTCCCAGCCCGCGCCGCAGGCCTCGAGGAGCATGCCGGTGAGCTCCTTGTTGGTCACCTCGGTGCCGCCGCCGATGTGGTAGACCTCACCGGCCCGGCCGCCGCGCAGCACCATCTCGATGCCCCGGCAGTGGTCGGAGACGTGCAGCCAGTCGCGCACGTTCAGACCCTCGCCGTACAGCGGCACCTTCTTGCCGTCCAGCAGGTTCGTGGTGAACAGCGGGATCATCTTCTCGGGGAAGTGGTACTGCCCGTAGTTGTTGGAGCAGCGGGTGACCACGACGTCCATGCCGTGCGTGCGGTGGTACGACAGCGCGAGCAGGTCCGAGCCGGCCTTCGAGGCCGAGTACGGCGAGTTCGGCGCCAGCGGCCAGTCCTCGGTCCACGAGCCCTCGGCGATCGAGCCGTACACCTCGTCCGTGGAGACGTGGACGAACCGGCTCACACCGTGCCGCTTCGCGGCGTCGAGCAGCACCTGGGTGCCCAGCACGTTCGTGGTCACGAACGGCGAGGAGTCCGCGATCGAGCGGTCCACGTGAGACTCGGCGGCGAAGTGCACCACCGCGTCCTGGCCGCGCATCACGTCGTCGACCGTCGCGACGTCGCGGATGTCGCCGTGGACGAAGGTGTAACCCGCCTTGTCGGCCACCGGCGCGAGGTTGTCCTCGTTGCCGGAGTAGGTCAGGTTGTCCAGGACCGTGACCTGGGCGCCGTCGCCCGAGGGCAGCTCGCCGAGAAGCAGTGCGCGCACGAACTGTGAACCGATGAACCCGGCGCCGCCGGTGACTAGAATCTTCATAAGAACCAGCATTGTATGGGCACCGTCTCGGCCCTCGTGTCCGTGACCGTCGTCACGGGAGGGGTGTCCGAAGCGGTTCGGGCCCTGCCGTAGGCTGCGTGCTCATGCGTGGAATTCTGCTCGCCGGTGGTACCGGTTCCCGACTGTGGCCGATCACCCGTGCGGTGTCGAAACAGCTGATGCCGGTCTTCGACAAGCCGATGATCTATTACCCCCTGTCCACCCTGGTCATGGCCGGGCTGCGGGACATCCTGATCATCACGGGTCCCGTCGAGCGCCCCCAGTTCGAGCGCCTTCTGGGTGACGGCTCGGATCTCGGGCTGAACATCGAGTTCGCCACGCAGGAGCAGCCCAACGGAATTGCCGAGGCATTCGTCATCGGCGAGGAATTCATCGGCGACGAGTCCGTCGCGCTGATCCTCGGCGACAACATCTTCCACGGCGTCGGCCTCGGCCGGCAGCTCGCCCGCTACACCGAGCCCGAGGGCGGTGTGGTCTTCGCCCACGCCGTCTCCGACCCGACCGCGTACGGCGTCGTCGACTTCGACGAGCAGGGCCGCGCCCGCTCGATCGAGGAGAAGCCGAAGCAGCCCAAGTCCCGCTACGCGGTGCCGGGCCTGTACTTCTACGACAGCCGGGTCGTCGAGGTCGCCAAGGGCCTCGAGCCCAGCGGACGCGGCGAGCTGGAGATCACCGACGTCAACAAGTACTACCTCGACCGCGGCGAGCTGCAGGTCTCGGTCCTCGACCGGGGCACCGTCTGGCTCGACACCGGCACCTTCCAGTCCCTCGTCCAGGCCTCCGAGTACGTGCGGGTGGTCGAGGAGCGCCAGGGCATGAAGATCGGCTGCCTCGAGGAGGCCGCCTGGCGCTCCGGGTTCATCGACGACACCCGGCTGCGCGAGCTGGCCGAACCGCTCACCAAGAGCGGGTACGGCGACTACCTGCTCGACCTGCTCGCACACGGCGCCTGAGAGAGGACGGACCGGATCCGATGAAGGTGAACCCCCTCGGCATCGAGGGCGCCTGGGAGTTCGTCCCCCAGCAGCACGGGGACGCCCGCGGCCTCTTCCTGGAGTGGTACAAGGCCGAGCACATGGCCGAGGCCGTCGGCCACCCGCTCGACCTGAAGCAGGGCAACCTCTCCGTCTCCGCGGCCGGTGTCGTGCGCGGCATCCACTTCGCCGACGTGCCCCCCGGGCAGGCGAAGTACGTGACCTGTGTGCGCGGCGCCGTGCTCGACGTGATCGTCGACGTGCGGGTCGGCTCGCCGACCTTCGGCCGGTGGGAGACGGTGCGCCTCGACGACCAGGAGCGCCGGGCCGTCTACCTGTCCGAGGGCCTCGGTCACGGTTTCTGCGCGCTGACCGACGACGCCACCGTCACCTACCTCTGCTCCGAGGGCTACGCCCCCCGGCGCGAGCGGACCGTCCACCCCCTCGACCCGGCCATCGGCATCGAGTGGCCGGTCGCCGGCGAACCCGAGCTGTCGGCCAAGGACGCCCAGGGCCCGACGCTGGCCGAGGCGCGCGAGGCGGGGATCCTGCCGGTGTACGAGGAGTGCGTGGCCTTCCGCGCGTCGCTGGCCGACCGGGGCTGACCCCGGGGAGCCCGGCCTCTCCGGGCTCCCCGCGTCGCTGCGGCGCGTGCCTGTGTCGCCGCGCCGGGTTTTGGTGGCGGGTGCCTGTGTCGCCGTGCCGGGTCTTTCGTGCCGGGCTCACCTGTCCCCGGGCCCGCGTGCTTCTGCCGGGGCCGGGGCGGCAGTGATCCTGCCGCCCGGGCTGACCGGCTCCGCCGGCTCCGGGAAGCCTCCTCGTCCGACCGGCTCCGGGAAGCCTCCTCGTCCGACCGGCGAAACGAAAAGGCGGTGTTCCCTCTCTCTCGCGTAGATTGCCTGGCGTGCCGTGCCGGCGATGTACGCGGCGCGAGGGACCGCCGAGTGAGGACGACGCAGGTGACAGTGGCAAGGCAGCGCGTGGTGGCAGCTCGCAGGATCGTGGTGAAGGTGGGCTCCTCGTCGCTGACCACCGCCTCCGGCGGACTGGACGCCGACCGCGTCGACGCGCTCGTCGACGTCCTCGCCAAGAGCCGCAGCGGGGGAGAGAAGGAGATCGTCCTCGTCTCCTCCGGTGCCATCGCCGCCGGCCTCGCCCCGCTGGGCCTGCGGCGCCGGCCCAGGGACCTCGCCCGCCAGCAGGCCGCCGCCAGCGTCGGCCAGGGCCTGCTGGTCGCCCGCTACACGGCCTCCTTCGCCCGCTACGGCGTCCGCGTCGGCCAGGTGCTGCTGACGTCCGACGACATGAGCCGCCGGGCCCACCACCGCAACGCCTCCCGCACCCTGGACAAGCTCCTCGCCATGGGTGCCTTGCCGATCGTCAACGAGAACGACACCGTCGCCACCGACGAGATCCGCTTCGGCGACAACGACCGCCTCGCCGCGCTCGTCGCCCACCTCGTCCACGCCGACCTGCTGGTCCTGCTGTCCGACGTGGACGGCGTGTACGACGGCGACCCCGGCCGACCCGGCACCTCGCGGATCGCGGAGGTTCACGAACCCGCCGACCTCGCGGGCGTCGAGATCGGCAGCGCAGGCAAGGCGGGCGTCGGCACCGGCGGCATGGTCACCAAGGTCGAGGCCGCCCGGATCGCGGCCGCCGCGGGCATCCCCGTCGTTCTGACCAGCGCCGTCCACGCGGCCGACGCCCTGACCGGCGGCGACACCGGCACCTACTTCCACCCCACCGGCAAGCGCTCCGCCGACCGGCTGCTGTGGCTCCAGCACGCCTCCACCCCGCAGGGCTCGCTCACCCTGGACGACGGGGCGGTCCGCGCGGTCGTCGAGCGCCGCACCTCGCTCCTGCCCGCCGGGATCGCGGCCGTCGAGGGCGAGTTCAGCGCGGGCGACCCCGTCGAGCTGCGCGACGGCCGGGGACACGCGGTCGCCCGCGGTCTCGTCAACTTCGACGCCAAGGAGATCCCCCGGCTGATCGGGCGGTCCACCCGGGACCTCGCCCGCGAGCTGGGCGCCGAGTACGAGCGGGAGGTCGTCCACCGGGACGACCTGGTGATCCTGCACCCCTGAGGCACTCGAACGTCCTCTCCCGGACGCCCTCGAACGGTCCGTACCGGTGGGGGACGTTCCGTGAAACCGCCCCGCGGAGCCGTGCGGCCTGCTCAACTTTGTTGCTGGGACACATTCCGCGGGACACGTTCCGCACGAGCGCTGCGTAAAGGAGGCCGTCGTGAGACGAGTGCGCCCTGGGGTGGCGGCGGCCCGTGGCAGTACCGGCGGCACGGGGACGGCGTCCGCGCGGACGGCCGGCGAGGAGCGCGCCCTGACCAGCGTCGCGGCCGGGGACCACTACCGGGAACCGCACGGCGACGGGCCGGAGGGTCCACGCCCGGGGGACCTGCCCCGGCTCTGGCACGTCACGCTGAGCGTCTCCGGCGGCAGAGCCCCGCTGAGCGAGGTGCGGCGCGCCCTCGAACAGCTCGCCCACGACCACCCCTTCCTCCTGACCAGCCGCTACGCCGTCGACCACGCGGAGATCCGCTACTGGGAGGAGGCCCGCGACCTGCACGACGCGGCCGCCGTCGCCCTGCGCCTGTGGGGCGAACACCGTCAGACGGCCGGACTGCCGCCGTGGGAGATCGTCGGCCTGGAGGTCATCGACCGCCAGACCTACCACCAGCGCATCGCCGAGGGCTACGGCCCGCCACCGGCCACCCCCGTCGGGGTCCACCCCTACTGAGTCGTGCCCGACGGGGTCCCGCCCCCCGGCCCTCCCCACCGGGCGTCCCCGCGGGGCTCCCCCTGCGGCTTGCGCCGGGCGGGTTCGCCCGTCGGGGTTCGCCCGGTGGGGTTCGCTTCTGCCTGGGTCCACGCCCCACGGGGTCGCCGCGCCGGGTTCACCTGTCAGGTTTGCTTTGTGGGGGTTCGCGCGCCGGTCGGGTCCCCCTCTGTGGGGTCGACCGCTGTCAGGTCCACCCGTGGAGGGCGCCCCCGCCCCGTTCCTCTGCCGGGTTCGCCGCCCTTCGGGTTCACGTGCCGGGTTCACCTGCCGGGTTCGCCGCCCGTAGGGGTTCGGCGAGGGGAACGCCCGGGCGGCCACCGCCGGCTTCCACCGGCCGCGCGCACCGGCTCCGTCCTACCGGCGTCCCACCCGGGGAAGGGGCCGCGGAGGCGTCTCGGCGCATGTCTCGGGGTGTGGAACGAGCCGTGAAGAGGCCCCTCCGGCGCACTACCCTTCCCGTATGACCACGCTCTCGCCGTACGACTCCCTCACCCCGGTCACCCAGGCCGCCTACCGTGCAAAGGCCGCCGCCGCCGACCTCGCGCCGCTGCCGCGGGCCGCCAAGGACGACGCGCTGCTCGCCATCGCCGACGCGCTGGAGGTTCGTACCAGCGAGATCGTCGAGGCCAACGCCAAGGACGTCGCCAAGGCCCGGGAGGCCGGCACCAGCGAGGCGATCGTCGACCGGCTGACCCTGACCCCCGAGCGGGTGCGGGCCATCGCCTCCGACGTGCGGGACGTCGTCGCGCTGCCCGACCCCGTCGGCGAGGTCGTGCGCGGCTCGACCCTCCCCAACGGCATCGACCTGCGCCAGGTCCGCGTCCCCCTCGGCGTCGTCGGCATCATCTACGAGGCCCGCCCGAACGTCACGGTGGACGCCGCCGCGCTCTGCCTGAAGTCCGGCAACGCCGTCCTGCTGCGCGGCTCCGCCTCCGCCTACGAGTCGAACACCGCACTCGTCCGGGTGATCCGTGACGCCGTCGGCGGCGCCGGCCTGCCCGCCGACGCCGTGCAGCTCGTGCCGGGGGAGAGCCGCGACAGCGTGCGCGAGCTGATGCGCGCCCGCGGCCTCGTCGACGTGCTGATCCCGCGTGGCGGCGCCTCACTGATCCGGACGGTCGTCTCCGAGTCCACCGTTCCGGTGATCGAGACCGGCACCGGCAACTGCCACGTCTACGTCGACGCCCACGCCGACCTCGACATGGCCGTGGAGATCCTGATCAACTCCAAGGCCCACCGGGTCAGCGTCTGCAACGCCGCCGAGACCCTGCTGGTCCACCAGGACATCGCCCCCGAGTTCCTGCCGCGCGCCCTCGACGCCCTCGCCGAGGCCGGCGTCACCGTCCACGCCGACGAGCGGGTCATGGCCTACGCCAAGAACTCCCGGGCCACCGTCGTCGAGGCGGTCGCGGAGGACTGGGAGACCGAGTACCTCTCCCACGACATCGCCGCCGCGGTCGTCGACTCGCTGGACAGGGCCGTCGAGCACATCCGGCTGTGGACCTCCGGCCACACCGAGGCCATCGTCACCACCTCGCAGCAGGCCGCCCGCCGCTTCACCCAGTTGGTCGACTCCACCACGGTCGCCGTGAACGCCTCGACCCGCTTCACCGACGGCGGCCAGTTCGGCTTCGGCGCGGAGATCGGCATCTCCACGCAGAAACTGCACGCCCGCGGCCCGATGGGACTGCCCGAGCTGACCAGCACCAAGTACATCGTCACCGGCGACGGGCACGTACGGCGCTGAAGGAACCGGGGTCGCATATGCACCCGGCAGGCGCAGGGTGCAGCGCGGGCGCGGGGTGAGAGACGTCTCACCCGGCGGATGAATTTCCATGCCGTCTGCCCAAAATGACCCCCCAGGTCTACTCTGGATCCGTGCCGGAGGACGTGGGGGGCACGCCGTTCCCTGACGGCTGGGAGCCCGACGACGACCACGACCGCGGGGTGTCGGACGAAGAGTTCGCCTCCGTGGTCTTCGACGAGGCCTTCGTACAGGCGGCCGTGGTGCACGAGCCGACCGCCGTCGAACGGCTCCTGGCCGCGGCCGAGGCGAGAGCGGAGGCCTCCGAGACGGAGGCCCGCCGCGCCCGCGCCCGCGGCGACCGCTACGACGACCCTTACGGCCCCGGCGGTTTCGGGCACGATCCGGACTACGACGACCTCGACGACGCCGACGTCCTCGAGGACCGCGACGGCGCCTTCGGCACCTACGGCAGGCAGGTCCGCTGGCACCGGCCCGTCGCCTGGATGCTCGCCGTGGTGATGGGCGTCGGCATGGTCGCACTGGCCTTCGCCGCGGTCTACCGGGGCGCCTCCTCCAACAGCCGGGACCAGGTACCGCCACCCGCCTCGACCGGACCGGAACAGGGCGGAGCATCGGCTCCCGCCGCCTCCGCCGAGTTCTCCCCGCACCCCGCCGTCTCGGCGGTCCCGCCCACCCCCTGAACGGGGGCCGCCGGCGGGCTCCGCGGCGGTTGAGCACCTGTCAGAAGTTGTGCCGCAGCGCAGCGTTTACCCGCGCTCCGCGCGACCTACCCTGAAAGTATGGGCGGGACCGGCGACCCACCGGAGGGGACACCCGAGGGCACTCCCGGTGGCGGTGGAGAGGACGAGTACCGATCCGTCGTCTTCGACGAATCGTTTGTCCGCGCTGCCCGCCTCCAGGAGTACTCCGCACAGGAACGCATCGCCGACCACGCACCCGCCGTACGTCGCCGTCCGCCGCTGCGCCGGGGGCTGTCCCGGCAGGTGCTCGTCCTCGTCGTGCTGATCGCCCTCGCCTTCGGCACCGCGATCTACATGGGGATCCGCAACCCCTACCAGAACCCCGCCGCGCGCCGGCCCGCGGAGCCGTTGCGGATGACGGTCATCCCGCTCGCCCCGCAGGGCGCCGTCCCCGGCACGGCCGACGCCGAGTACCTGTTCGCCCACAGCCCCGCAGCCCAGTACCGCTTCGGCGCCGAGGGGATACCGCTGCCCGCCTCCCGGCGCACCGCGCACTTCTCCGACAGCCAGGTCGTCGCCGCCCTGACCACCGCGAAGGAGTTCGTCGTGCGCTCCTCCCTGTACCCGGAGGTGCTCACCGGGCAGCAGGTGCGACCCGTACGGGTGCTGCTCGACCCCGACCAGCTCGACCAGTTCGACCAGAGCTTCGCCCACCCGGCGGCGGACGGACGGCACGCGCCGACCGGATGGCTGGTGCGCTTCGACCCCACCCGCACCGAACTGGCCGACAAGCGGATCCGCGTCCAGGGCACCCTCCAGGCCGCCGAGGCCGACTCCGCCACTCTCGAGGTCACCGCCGACCACACCTTCGTGTACGCGCTGCGACCGGCCGGAGCCGAGGCCAAGGCGCCGGTCTCGCTGTTCACCGTCCGCCGCGAGCTGCACTTCCGCTTCGACCACGACGACCTGCGCCTGCGCCAGACCCAGCTCATCGTCTCGTACGTGCAGGCGGGCCCGCTGTCCTGCTCGGACGACTCCACCAACCACCTGCGGCCCCTGCTCGCCGGACAGACGGCCAGGGCCGGAGCCCCCGCCGGCACGGACCCGTACGCGACGGGCGGCGCGACGGCGCTGTGCGGGACGTTGGCGACGAGCGCCCAGCCGAAGGTGCCCCAGCCGAAGGCGCCGCAACCGAGCGGGTGGCAGCCGAGGTCGTGACCGTTCGCCGACCGCCGACCGCCGACCGCCGACCGCCGACCGCCGACCGCCGACCTGCCGACCGCCGGGTCCGTGCTCGCGACCGTACGGTGTGCCCGCGACGGTGCGGGCCCGTCGCGGGCACACCGTCGCGGGCCGTGTGCCTCCGCGGGTCAGTCGTCCTCGCGGGGCGGGGCGTCCGTGGGGCGCTCCTTGGGCGGAGCGGAGCCGGTGAAGCCGTCGAAGCCGCGCCGGACCCGGCCGCCCAGCCCGCCCGCGCCGCCCGCGATGTCACTGACCAGCTTCATCAGCGGGTCCTTGGAGCTCTTGACGTGGTCGGCGTAATGCGACGCCGACTCGCGGAACGAGTCGGTCACCGAGGTGTCCTTGTCCTCGGACCGCCGCGGGTAGTGGCCGTCCATGATCCGCTGGTAGTCCCGGGACTCCGCCCACTTCTTCAGCTCGGCGGCGCGCACGGTGGTGAAGGGGTGTGAGCGCGGCAGCACGTTGAGGATCTTCAGCACGGAGTCGCGCAGGTCACCACCCGCCTCGTACTCCTCGGCCTGCTTGAGGAACGCGTCCACGTTCATCTCGTGCAGGTGGTTCCCGCCGGCGATCTTCATCAGACCGCGCATCGAGGCCTGGAGGTCCTGTCCGACGAGCAGCCCGGCACGGTCGGCCGACAGCTCCGACTTGCGGAACCACTCGCGCAGCGCGGTCACGATCGCCATGATCGCGACGTTCCCCAGGGGGATCCAGGCGACCTTCAGGGCCAGGTTGGTCAGGAACAGCAGGATCGTGCGGTACACCGAGTGCCCGGACAGGGCGTGGCCCACCTCGTGGCCGACGACCGCCCGCATCTCCTCCTCGTCGAGCAGCTCGACGAGCCCGGTGGTGACGACGATGATCGGCTCGTCCAGGCCGATGCACATCGCGTTCGGCTGCGGGTCCTGGTTGACGTACATCGGCGGAACCTTCTCCAGGTCCAGGATGTAGCAGGCGTCCCGCAGCATGTCGTTCAGGTGCGCGAACTGCTGGTCCGAGACGCGCACCGAGTCGGACAGGAACAGCAGCCGCAGGCTGCGCTCGGGCAGCAGCCCGCTGAGTGCCTTGAAGACGGTGTCGAAGCCGCTCAGCTTGCGCAGCGCGACCAGGGCGGAGCGGTCGGCCGGGTGCTCGTACGCACGGGAGGAGATTCCCGGGAAGCGCGTGCGCTGCCTGCTCGGCACGTTCCCCTGACCGGTCTGCTCGTGGCCGTCGTCGGACATGTCATCCCCCTGTGCGTGTGTGTGGCCGGTGCATGTGCGGCCCTTGTGTACGAGGTCCTTTGCGGACCCTTGTGCGGCCCTTTGCGCCCCCGAAGCAGCGCCCGGTCTGGGTGGAGTTACGGTGGACGGGCACGAAAGCGAAGGAGTCCCGCGCCATGGAGCACAACCCCGCAGCAGCCTGGATCGCCGAGGCCGCCGGCGCCGCCCAGCAGCAGGGAGCGGGGAATCTGCTCCGGGTGGTGTTGATCGTGATGCTCCTGGGGTGTGCGCTCACGGCCTGGTTCCTGTTGCGGGGTTACAAGCGGAAGGACGACTGAGCCGTCCGGAAGGTTCCCCGGGCCACGGGCGGCGGACACAGGCGCGGGCGGGCGCTCGCGCGAGGCGGCCCGCCTCCCCGACGGCGGAGTCGGCGTGAGGGCCGCCGAGCCGCCCGCTTACGATGGGCCGACGTCTTTATCCCGCCCACACCGGATAGGTCCTGCCGAAGATGAGCTTCCACAGCGCCGCAGCCCAGTTCGTCACTCTCGCCGCCGAGGGCGGGGAGCACGGCGGCAACCACGAAAGCCTGAGCCCTCTGCTCACCGGTGGCGGCGCGTTCGTCATCCTGGTGCTGCTGCTGTGGATCACCACCCGCTTCAACCGCGACCGCTGAGGCGCGTCATGTGCATACCGGGGCACTCCGGACATCCGTCGGCCGGGGCCCTCAGGTCGGGCCGGTAGGGTCTGCACGCATGGGAGAGCAGGACATGCCTACCGGCCCGTCGAGCCCGGGCAAACGCCGCCTCGGCGTCATGGGCGGGACGTTTGATCCGATCCACCACGGCCACCTCGTGGCGGCCAGTGAGGTCGCCGCGCAGTTCCACCTGGACGAGGTCGTGTTCGTCCCCACCGGTGAGCCCTGGCAGAAGAGCCACCGGAGGGTCTCCCCGGCCGAGGACCGCTACCTGATGACGGTCATCGCGACCGCCGAGAACCCCCAGTTCTCGGTGAGCCGCATCGACATCGACCGCGGCGGGCCGACGTACACCGTGGACACCCTGCGCGACCTGCGGGCCCTCAACCCCGACACCGACCTCTTCTTCATCACCGGTGCCGACGCCCTCGCCCAGATCCTCACCTGGCGGGACAGCGTGGAGCTGTTCTCCCTGGCGCACTTCATCGGGGTCACCCGGCCGGGCCACCACCTGAACGACCCCGGACTCCCGGAGGGCGGCGTCTCCCTCGTCGAGGTCCCCGCCCTCGCCATCTCCTCCACGGACTGCCGCGTGAGAGTCGCCAAGGGCGACCCCATCTGGTATCTGGTGCCGGACGGAGTCGTGCGCTACATCGACAAGCGCGAGCTGTACCGCGGCGAGTGAGCCGAGAGGGGTACCGGTGAACGACCGACACGACGCGGGCTACGGGGAGACCCCCTACGAGCTCGTGGGCTACGACGCATACGGGCAGCCGGTGTACCGGCAGGTCCCGCCTCAGCAGATCCCGCAGCAGGCCTACGACCCGTACGGGCAGCAGCAGGGCTACGGCTACGACCCCTACGCCACGGCCGGCCGGCAGACCGCCCCGCCCGGCCCGCAGCAGACGCCCGCCTACGACCCGTACGACACCGGCCGGCAGGACACCGCCTACGACCCGTACGACACCGGCCGGCAGGACACCGCCTACGACCCGTACGACACCGGCCGACAGGACACCGTCCACGACCCCTACGGCACAGCCGCGTACCCCCAGCAGGGCGGGACCGGCGCCCCGTACGATCCCTACGGGCAGACCGCCACGAGCGGGCAGCAGCCCCGCGTCGCCGAGCAGACCGCCTACATCCCGCACCAGGCCGGCCCCGCCCCGCGGGAGACCGAGCAGGAACAGGAGCCGGAGTCCCCGGCCCGGCAACGGGACTACCACACCGAGCAGTTCGCGTTCGTCGAGGAGCCCGACGGCGACTCCGAGGACGTCATCGACTGGCTGAACTTCACGGAGAACCGCACCGAGCGCCGCGAGGAGGCCAAGCGCCGCGCCCGCAGCCGCCTCGTCGCCCTGGCCGTCGTCCTCGCCCTGACCGCGGTCGGCTCAGTGGGCTACCTCTGGTACGCCGGGAAGCTGCCCGGGCTGTCGTCGTCGTCCGACGACTCCAGAACCAGCACCACCACCGCGACCGGCGCCCAGAAGCGCGACGTGATCGTCGTGCACCTGCACGACACGGGCGACGGCGGCACCTCCACCGCGCTGCTCGTCGACAACACCACCACCCAGCGGGGCACCACCGTCCTGCTGCCCAACTCCCTCGTCGTCACCACCGACGACGGCACCACGACCACCCTCGCCAAATCCGTCGACGAGGACGGCTCCGAGGGCACCCGCGAGGCACTTGACACCGTCCTCGGCACCCAGATCCAGGGCACCTGGCGCCTGGACACCCCCTACCTGCAGAACCTCGTCGACCTCGTGGGCAACATCGAGATCGACACGGACACCGCCGTGCCCGACCCGGCCGCCAAGAAGAAGGGCCAGGCACCGCTCGTCAACCAGGGTGAGAACCAGACCCTCAGCGGCAAGATGGCCGTCGCCTACGCCACGTACCGCGCCGAGGGCGAGGCGCAGAACGCCCAGCTGGAGCGGTTCGGTCAGGTCATGCAGGGCGTGCTGCGCAAGGTCTCCTCCGACGCGCAGGGCGCCACCGTCACCGTCCAGACGCTGGCGCAGATCCTCGACCCCTCCCTGACCGACAAGGACCTCGGCGCCTTCCTCGCCAAGCTCGCCGACCTCGCCAAGGGCGGCGACTACCGGACGACCCTGCTGCCCGTCCAGGCCGACGGCACGCTCAGCGCCCAGGCCGGCGCGGGCGTGGTCAAGGACGTCCTCGGCGGCGCCGCGAAGAGCCCCGACAAGGACGCCGCCGTCAGCGTCTCCGTCCAGAACGCCGGCGGCACCAGGTCCGACACCGAGGACGCACGCGTGGTCCTCCTCAACGGCGGCTTCACTTTCCTGGACGGCGGCACGCCCTCGGGTACCCGCGCCACGTCCGAGGTGCTCTACGCCGAGGACGCCGAGAAGGAGAACGCCACCGAGGTCGCCAAGACCCTGGGCCTGCCCGTCGGCGCCGTGAAGAAGGGCACCGTCGCCGCCAACGCGGACGTGGCGGTCGTCCTGGGCCAGGACTACAAGCCGTCGTCGTCCTAGCCCCACCGGCGTGTGATCCCGTCATCACCGCGGGTGCCGTCGGCGGTCCGTGAGACCCTTGAGGGCAAACGACCGCCGACGGAAAGCCATGTAGTGACCGCCACCGACCGCTCCCTCGAGCTCATCACCACCGCCGCGCAGGCGGCCGCCGACAAGCTCGCGCACGACATCATCGCCTACGACGTCAGCGACGTCCTGTCGATCACGGACGCCTTCCTGCTGGCCTCCGCCCCCAACGACCGCCAGGTCAAGTCGATCGTCGACGAGATCGAGGAGCGCCTGCTCAAGGAGCTCGGCGCCAAGCCGGTGCGCCGCGAGGGCGACCGTGAGGCCCGCTGGGTCCTCCTCGACTACGTCGACATCGTCGTGCACGTCCAGCACAGCGAGGAGCGCGTCTTCTACGCCCTCGAGCGGCTGTGGAAGGACTGCCCCGAACTGGACCTGCCCGCCGACGCCAAGGCCACCCGGGGCAAGGCCGCCGAGCACGCCAAGCTGCAGGCCGCCGAGGACGGGGCCGAGCCGGGTGGTGAGTGGCGATGACCGCACCGGGTGCCGAGACGGGCACCGCGACCGGCCGCGCGCCGGGCCGGGGCCGTCGCGTCATCCTCTGGCGGCACGGCCAGACCGCCTGGAACGTCCAGCGCCGCTTCCAGGGCACCACGGACGTCCGGCTGACCGAGACGGGCGTGGCCCAGGCCCGCCGGGCCGCCCGGCTCCTCGCCTCCCTCCGGCCCGACGCCATCGTCGCCTCGGACCTCTCCCGCGCCGCCGACACGGCCGCCGAGCTCGCCTTGCTCACCGGCCTGGACGTCACCCACGACGAGGGCCTGCGCGAGACGTACGCGGGGGTGTGGCAGGGCCTCACCCACGACGAGATCGTCGGCCGGTACGGCGAGGAGTACGCCGCGTGGAAGCGCGGCGAGCCGGTCCGCCGCGGCGGGGGCGAACTGGAGAGCGAGGTCGCCGACCGCGCCGCCCCCGTGGTCCTGCGGCACGCCGAGAAACTCCCGGAGGACGGCACCCTCGTCGTCGTCAGCCACGGCGGCACGATCCGCACCACCATCGGCCGCCTCCTCGGCCTGGAGGCGCACAGCTGGGAGAGCCTCGGCGGCCTCTCCAACTGCTGCTGGTCCGTCCTCGGTGAGGGCGCTCGCGGCTGGCGCCTGCTGGAGCACAACGCCGGCACCCTGCCGGAACCGGTGCTCGGCGACGACGACTGAGCGTGCCCCGGCGGCCCGGGGTCCGGATTTCACTTTCCGGCAGGTCGCAGGCTAAAGTTCTTCTTGTTCGCCCCGCCGAGCGGGAAGAACACCTGGGGCTATAGCTCAGTTGGTAGAGCGCCTGCATGGCATGCAGGAGGTCAGGAGTTCAATTCTCCTTAGCTCCACTGATCGACACTCTGTCGAGTTGTCAAAGATCGGTCGAAGAGGATCCCGTCCCCCAGGGGGCGGGATTTTTCATGGGCTGCGCAGCATCTCCGTACGCCGTGCCGTCTCCTCGTCGTCCGGTGTGTAGACGACGATCCGGCACTCCGGCATCCCGTTGATCGACAGCGATACGGACGTCATCCGCAGCTCGCCCACGGCGGCGTGCCGGAAGACCTTCACACGGCGGCCCGGCTCCGCCACGTCCCCGGACTCCCACAGCTGTGCGAACAGCGAGCTCGCCGCCGACAGTCTGCGTATGAAGTCCTCCCAGACGGGCTCTCCGGCGTGCAACCCGTACGCCGCGCGCAGGGTCGCGACCATCACCGGCAGCTCCGTATCCCGGAAGAGCAGCGGGCACTCCTCCTCGTCGGCCGTGAACAGCCCCCACAACGCGTTGGCCGGAACTCCGGGGTCGACCGACCGCGAGGTCAGGAACAGGTCGCGGTAGACGGGGTTGGCGGCCAGGATGTCGTAGCGGGAGTTGTAGACGACCGCCGGGCGGGGCGCGAGGGCGTCGATGATGCCCTGGATCTCCGGCCCCACGCGCTGCACGAGCGCCTCGGGCACCGGCGCGTACGGCACCTCCGCCAGGTGGTACAGGTGCTCCCGCTCCGGCGCGTCGAGCCGCAGGGTGCGCGCCACGGCGTCCAGGACCTGCGCCGAGGCGTTGATCGGCCGGCCCTGTTCCAGCCACGTGTACCAGGTGACGCCCACACCGGAGAGCTGCGCGACCTCCTCGCGCCGCAGTCCCGGTGTGCGGCGTCGCAGCCCGGGCGGCATGCCCACGTCCGCCGGTGTCACCCGGGCCCGCCTGCTGCGCAGGAAGACGGCGAGCTCCGTCCGGCGCCGCTGCCCCGCCCCCGTACCCGCCCTCGCACCTGGCTCCGCCTCTGTCGCCATCGTCACGCCCCCCATGGTCGATCCCTCACTCCAGCCCTGCCAGGTGCTGCCAGTACCAGGATCGGCAGGCTCTCGGCACCCGTACCGGAGTCCCGGCACGCTCGACGGCATGACGACGACACCCCGGACGAGCCCGGATCCCGCCTTCCCGGCACCCGTTTCACGTCCTGCTCCCAGTAAAGACCCCGGCACTGACAATCGGTCCCGGCCGCTGCTCGCGGTCGTCCTCGCCGCTCAGTTCATGGCACTGCTGGACGTCTTCATCGTGAACGTCGCGGCCCCCACGATCGGTTCCGACCTGCGCGCCTCCGGTGCCGACCTCCAACTGGTCGTGGCCGGCTACGCGATCACCTACTCCGTCCTGCTGATCACCGGCGCACGGCTCGGCGACCGGTTCGGCCACGGGCGGGTCCACCTCGTCGGGCTCGCCCTCTTCACGGCCGCCTCGCTCGCCTGCGGTCTGGCCCGGGGCAGCACCGAACTGATCGTCTTCCGGCTGGTGCAGGGCGCGGGGTCGGCGCTGATGATCCCTCAGGTGCTCAGCCTGATCCAGCGTACGTTCACCGGGGAGGCCCGGGTACGGGCGCTCGGCGCCTACTCCGCCGTGCTCGCCGTCGGCGCGGCTGCCGGACAGGTCGTGGGCGGAGTGCTGGTCAGCGCCGACCTGCTGGGCACCGGCTGGCGGCCGGTGTTCCTGGTGAACGTGCCGGTGGGCCTCGTCCTGCTCGCCGTGGGGCGGCGGGTGCTGCCGCGCGGCGGCGGCGCTCCCCGGGAGCGGGCGCGCGGCCTGGACGGGCCCGGTCTGGTCCTGCTCGGGGCGGCCGTCACCCTCGTCACGGTGCCGCTCGTGCTCGGGCAGGAGGCGGACTGGCCGCTGTGGTCCTGGTCGTCGCTGACGGCCGGCGCCCTCGTGTTCGTGCTGTTCTGCGGTTACGAGTCCCGCCTGGCACGGCGCGGCGGCGACCCGCTGATCGCGCCTCGCGTGCTGCGCCACCGGGGCACGGGCCTCGCCGTGCTGCGGATCGCGGCCGTCATGGCGGTCAACGGGGGCTTCCTGTTCGTGCTGACCCTGCACGTCCAGGGCGGCCTCGGCTACAGCCCTCTGCGCGCCGGGCTCACCTTCGCGCCGACCGCGGTGGTCTTCGGGCTGGTCGGCCTGACCTGGCGCCGCTGGCCCGCCGCCTGGCAACGCGCCCTGACCCCGGCCGGGTTCGCGCTCACCGCGTCGTCGGTGACCGGGGTGGGACTGGCGCTCAGGGGCGGCGCCCACGGCGGGGCGTGGATCTACGGCGCGTACGCCGGGGTGGGCGTCGGGCTCGCGCTCGCCTTCAGTCCCACGCTCACCCGGGCCCTGGCCGCCGTCCGGCCCGAGGACGCGGCGGACGCCAGCGGGCTGCTCGCCACGGTGACCCAGCTCGGTCAGCTGATCGGCGTGGCCGCCTTCGGCACACTGTTCCTGGAGCGACTTGAGTCACTTGGGGGCCGGGAGGCGTATACCTCTGCGGAAGCGCTTCTTGCATGTATGTTCGCGCTCGCTGCGACAGCCGCCCTCGGTGCCGTGTCCGGACTGGTACTGAGGCGTCGCTGACCGTATCGGCCCGGCCGTGGCAGAATCAAACGGCCGGAAGGGGGCGCGGCCCGACGGGAGGGAGTAGCGATGCCTGCGAGCATCATCGGAGAGGGCGGTCACCTCTTCGATGCGGCGTTGACACGGGGAACGGCCACCCGGCTCAGCTGCCCTTCCTGCGGTTCCGCGCACGTCGCCCAGGTCCTCGGGGACAACGGCGGGATCTCCTACGTGTGCACGGCCTGCGGCCACAGCTGGAGCTGATCGATGGGTGCACACAGGCGAAAGTGCGACTGGTGCGGCAGCGGCACCCCGATCGTCCGCGACATGGAGCCGGTCAACCCCGACTACCAGTACTGGTGCGAGGAATGCGCGCGAGCGCTGATCATAAAAGGCGACCCCATCGAGACGTACCGCGAGCTGGAGGGCGAGCCGATCTACGGCCGGCTCCTGGAGGAGCACTGCACGCTCAAGCGGTTCTACTCGTTCGTGACGGCCTGACCTGACTTTCCCTCTCGAAGCGGACAGAACGGAAACGATTTGGTGGTCCACCCCCCGGACCGTGTAATGTTGGCGTCGCCGCCAGGGAAACCCGGCGGAACACCGCAAGGGGCTATAGCTCAGTTGGTAGAGCGCCTGCATGGCATGCAGGAGGTCAGGAGTTCAATTCTCCTTAGCTCCACAGCAGATCCCGCCGGATCGGAATGAACCGGCGGGATCTTTTGCGTGTTCGCACGCCGTCGACGGTGTGAAGGGCAGGGAACGCACCAGGAGGCGGAAAGGCCCGGTAAGCGGAACGCGCCGGGGCCGCCTGTTCCCAGGCGGCCCCTTCGTCGTAACGGCCGGCGGCTTCGTCGTACCCCTTAGCGGCCCAGGGCGCGGCGGCCCCGGCCCTGGGAGAGGACCGGGAGGTTGCGGGAGGGCGCCTGCGCGCGCGTGTCCTCCTCGATGCGCAGGGCCAGCGCCGGGCAGCGGCGCACCGCGCGCAGCGCCTTCGCCTCGGCGTAGCGCGGGACCTTCGCCTGCGCGACGGTGGGGAAGCCGTCGGCGCCGAGCTGGAAGACCTCCGGCAGAATGTCCGCGCACAGGCCGTGGCCCCGGCACAGGGTCCAGTCGACGAAGATCTTCTGACGGCTGTCGCCGCTGTCCGCGGGCTCTGCGCCACTCGGGAGGCCCGACTGGGTCATGCCGCCCTCGAAGAGCGGCAGGACGCCCTCCACGGGCCGTCCGCAGCCGTTGCCGAGGACATGTGCCGCCAGGTCGTCCGTGAACGCCTTGATGGTCGACTCCAGGAACATCGCGGAGCCGTCCGGGTGCGAGCAGGCGCCGCGCCGCTTCACGTTCTTCGCGACCTGCTTCAACGCCTCCAGGGCGGCCGGGCCGCCGCCGTTGAGGATGTCCTCCATGCCACGCGCGGCGGCGGGCAGGCCGAGGTAGCAGGGGCCGCACTGGCCCGCGCTCTCCTCGGCCAGCCACTGGGCCACGCGCAGCGACTCGCCCAGGGGGCAGGTCTCCTGGCTGATGGGGAGGATCGCGCCGGCGCCGAGGGCCCCGCCCACCGCGTCCAGCGAGTTGCGGGAGACGACCGCCTCGTTGACCGTGGCCGCGTCGATCCACTTGCCGTGGTAACCGCCGGTCAGCACGCCCTGCGGGACCGGCGGGGCGCCGGCCAACTGCAGGACGTAGCGCAGCGGGACGCCGGTGGGGACCTCGATCACCATCGGGCGGGCGACCGCGCCGGAGACCGTCAGCATGACGGTGCCGGGCTCGTCGTACAGGCCCGTGTTGCCGTAGCGCTCGGGGCCGATGCGGGCGGCTATCGCGAGCTGGGCGAAGGTCTCGGCGTTCGACAGCAGGGTCGGGGCGCCGCCGACGCCGTTCTGCGAGGCGCTGGTCTTGCGGCCTGGCGGGATCGCCGGGCCGCCGTCGATGGAGCGGACCAGGGAGGCGGCCGCGCCGGTGACCATGCGTATGGGGTTGCGCTGCACGAACGCCTTCAGCGCCGAGCGGCGGCCGTTGCTCAGGCCGCGTTCGGCGAGCGCCGCCTCCATGGAGCGCTGGGTGGACTCCCGGGTGACCCCCACCACGAGCGTGCGGGCACCCAGCGCCTCCGCGCACAGCAGCGCGCCGTCCAGGATGAGGTGCGGGGCACGGTTGATCAAGACCGTGTCCTTGCGGCAGGCGGGTTCGTCCTCGCTGCCGTTGATGACGACGACCGGTCGGACGCCGCGTTTGATCGCCGCGTCGGCCACCGAGCGCAGCTTCTTGTGGAAGGGGAAGCCCGCGCCGCCGCGGCCCTTGAGGTTGATGCGTTCGGAGAGCTGCGCGAGCTTCTCCCCGCCCATGGGTTCAAGTGGCCCGTGCACCTTCAGGTGCATGGGCAGATCGAGCCGTTCGACAAGGTCGAAGCCCGACGTGAGCTGCGGAAGGCCGACCACGCGGACTTCTGGGACGTCGGGCAGGGCCTCGTTCACCTATAGCCTCCGGAAGGCATGTTCCAAGGTTCGCCCGAACCCGGTGCGTCGAATGACGAACCGGGCGATGGTTCATTGGCGGGACCGCTGTTGTACGTGTCACCCGGGTTGTACGTGTCATAGCGGGTGTTCGTCTCACCCGTGTCGTACATGTCACTTCCGGCGTATCCCCCGGTGCCCGGATTGCCATAGACCGGGATGTTGAATCCCGTGTCCTGGAGCGGGTCGTAGACGGACGGGGGCGCCTCGCCGACCGGCGGCGGGGACGGGATCGGCCAACTGCCCGAGGTGCTGCCGCCGCTGTCGACCCGCGGGAACGCATCCGTGGCCTGCATGTCGAACGGCATGTCCATGCGCGCGGTCTGGTCGGCGGTGAACGACTGCTGCGCGCGCGGGGGCGTGGACACGGCGCGGTAGGCGGCCGCGAAGCCGTTCGCGGGCTCCGCCGCGGCCGGCGTGTCGAACAGGGACGCGGACGGTGCCGGCGTCATGCGTGGGGAGCCCGTCGTGTCGGACGCGGACGACCGTCCCGGACGGCTGTCGTAGCCCGGCAGCGAGGAGGCCTCCGCCATGCGGGCGCGGCTCGCGTCCAGGGCGTCGCGGCCCGTCGGCTCCTCGGTGCCGAGGACCGCGGCGATCCGGTCGGCGACCTGGCGCTTGAAGGGGCGCGGGGCGGCGCGCAGCGCGAGCGCGGCCATGACGCCCAGCAGCGAGAGGCCGTAGAGGATCACGAAGATCGGCTTGGCCGCGCGACCCGCGTAGAGTCCGTGGATCAGCGCGGCGCACCAGGCCGGGTAGGCCAGCATGTGCATGGCCCGCCAGCGGGCGGCGACCGGGGCCGGGGAGGCGAACCTGCTGCGCAGAGCGCCCGTGATGCCCACGAAGATCATCAGCAGACCGGCCAGGGAACCCAGGCCGATCAGGCCTTCCGCTCCGGTGATGCCGAGCGAGAACGGGATGATCGCGGCGATGAACACGGTGTGTTCCAGGGCGATCTTCGCGGTGATGTGCAGCAGCAGGAACGCGATCGAGGCGACCGCCGTCGTCCGGTGCACGGCCTGGCCGATGATCCGCTGGCGGGTGTTGAGGAAGATCCGGTCCTGGGCGACCAGGCCCCAGATCACCGAGCAGCTGAGCGAGACGAGGGACAGCACACCCGCGCCGAAGTTGAGGAACTCGCGGAACTGGTCGCCTCCGACCAGCACGACCACGGGTATGAGGATCAGGACGACAGCGGACGCCACCCCATAGGCCGACCGGCCCGGCTGGGGGAGCGAGCTGTTACTACGAAGAGGGTTCATGGGGGCAACTCCGAGCAGTTCGGGAAAGCGGTCCCGCTGCCGAACTCTAAGTGGCGCCATACCGATGGGTAGGAGGTTTGAGTTATTGCGCTGTTATCAAAGGACAATGTGGCCGCTGTGATGTCCCTTAGCGGCTGTTACGCGAAGTAATCTTTGACCTGGGTTCAACCTCGATCGGTGTGTGACGTGTCCACCAGGGATACGGAGCAGCCTCGCGGTCTGCTCAAGGGCTGCGGTACTCTAGCGCCATGCGTGCCGTACGCCTTCTGCTTAGCGAGCCGCGCTGATCAGTCCCGAACGCCGGTGAACCGGGTGGTTCGGAATCGGCGCGGCGTCCCCTCCTGTGCGAGGGGATTTTTCGTTTCCTGAGTGTGACAGCCGCTGGCAGAGACGATCGATGGAGCTTTGAGGATCATGAGCGAGACGAACCCCGCTGCCACCGCCGAGGCGGCCGCGCCCCACCGCTACACGGCCGAGATGGCGACCGAGATCGAGGCACGCTGGCAGGACTTCTGGGACGCCGACGGCACCTACGCGGCGCCGAACCCCACGGGCGACCTGGCCGGCGACCCCGGGGTCGTCGCCCGCCCCAAGAAGTTCATCATGGACATGTTCCCGTACCCCTCCGGTGCCGGCCTGCACGTCGGCCACCCCCTGGGCTACATCGCCACCGACGTCTTCGCGCGCTTCCAGCGCATGACCGGCCACAACGTCCTGCACACACTGGGCTTCGACGCCTTCGGCCTGCCCGCCGAGCAGCACGCCGTGCAGACCGGCGAGCACCCCCGGGTCACCACCGAGGCCGCCATCAACAACATGAAGTCCCAGCTGCGCCGGCTGGGCCTGGGCCACGACAAGCGCCGGTCGTTCGCCACCATCGACCCGGACTACTACAAGTGGACCCAGTGGATCTTCCTGCAGATCTTCAACTCCTGGTACGACGAGGAGGCGAAGCGCGCCCGCCCGATCTCCGAGCTGGTCGCCCGCTTCGAGTCCGGTGAGCGCCCCGTCCCGGGCCACACGCGCGCGTGGAGCGAACTGAGCGCCGGCGAGCGCGCCGACGTCCTGGGCGAGTTCCGCCTGGCCTACGCCTCCGACGCGCCGGTCAACTGGTGCCCCGGCCTGGGCACCGTGCTGGCCAACGAGGAGGTCACCGCCGACGGCCGTTCCGAGCGCGGCAACTTCCCCGTCTTCAAGGCCAAGCTGCGCCAGTGGAACATGCGCATCACCGCCTACGCCGACCGGCTGCTGGAGGACCTGGACGCGCTGGACTGGCCCGAGGCCATCAAGCTGCAGCAGCGCAACTGGATCGGCCGTTCCGAGGGCGCCCGCGTCGACTTCCCGATCGACGGCGAGCGCATCACCGTCTTCACGACCCGCGCGGACACCCTGTTCGGCGCGACCTACATGGTGCTGGCGCCCGAGCACCCGCTGGTCGAGAAGTTCACCCCGGACACCTGGCCCGAGGGCACCCACGACGTCTGGACCGGTGGCCACGCCTCCCCGGCCGAGGCCGTCGCCGCCTACCGCGCGCAGGCCGCCTCCAAGTCGGACGTCGAGCGGCAGGCCGAGGCCAAGGACAAGACCGGCGTCTTCATCGGCGCGTACGCCACCAACCCGGTCAACGGCGCGCAGGTCCCCGTCTTCATCGCCGACTACGTGCTGATGGGCTACGGCACCGGTGCGATCATGGCCGTGCCCGCGGGTGACCAGCGCGACTTCGAGTTCGCGCGCGCCTTCGAGCTGCCGATCCACTGCATCGTCGAGCCGACCGACGGCCGCGGCACCGACACCGCGACCTGGGAGAACGCGTTCGGGTCGTACGACGCGAAGATCATCAACTCCGCGAACGACGAGATCAGCCTGGACGGACTGGACGTCGCCGAGGCCAAGACGCGCATCACCGAGTGGCTGGAGCGCAAGGGCATCGGCGAGGGCACCGTCAACTTCCGGCTGCGCGACTGGCTGTTCAGCCGCCAGCGCTACTGGGGCGAGCCCTTCCCGATCGTCTACGACGAGGACGGCGTCGCCCACGCCCTGCCCGAGTCGATGCTGCCGCTGGAACTGCCGGAGGTCGAGGACTACTCGCCGCGCACCTTCGACCCGGACGACGCCGACACCCAGCCCGAGACGCCGCTGTCGCGCAACGAGGACTGGGTGAACGTCACCCTGGACCTGGGCGACGGGCCCAAGAAGTACCGCCGCGAGACCAACACCATGCCCAACTGGGCTGGTTCCTGCTGGTACGAGCTGCGCTACCTGGACCCGCACAACAGCGACCGGCTGGTCGACCCCGAGATCGAGCAGTACTGGATGGGCCCGCGCGAGGGCCGGCCGCACGGCGGCGTCGACCTGTACGTCGGCGGCGCCGAGCACGCCGTGCTGCACCTGCTGTACGCGCGCTTCTGGTCCAAGGTCCTGTACGACCTGGGGTACGTCTCCTCCGCGGAGCCGTTCCACAAGCTGTTCAACCAGGGGATGATCCAGGCGTTCGTCTACCGGGACAGCCGGGGCTTCGCGGTGCCGGCCGCCGAGGTGGAGGAGCGCGACGGCGCGTACTACCACCAGGGCGAGAAGGTCAGCCGCCTGCTGGGCAAGATGGGCAAGTCCCTGAAGAACGCCGTGACTCCCGAGTCGATCTGCGCCGAGTACGGCGCCGACACGCTGCGCCTGTACGAGATGGCGATGGGCCCGCTGGACGTGTCCCGGCCGTGGGACACGCGCGCGGTGGTCGGCCAGTTCAGGCTGCTGCAGCGGCTGTGGCGCAACATCGTCGACGAAGCCACCGGCGAGGTCACCGTCGTCGACGCCGAGCCCGACGAGGAGACGCTGCGCGCCCTGCACAAGGCGATCGACGGGGTGCGCGGTGACCTGGAGGGCATGCGGTTCAACACCGCCATCGCCAAGGTCACCGAGCTGAACAACCACCTGACCAAGGCCGGCGGCCGGCTGCCGCGGCCCGTCGCCGAGTCGCTGGTACTGCTGGTCGCGCCGCTGGCCCCGCACATCGCCGAGGAACTGTGGCGCAAGCTGGGCCACACCGACTCGGTCGTCCACCAGGACTTCCCCGTCGCCGACCCGGCGTACGTCGTGGACGAGACCGTGACCTGCGTCGTGCAGATCAAGGGCAAGGTCAAGGCGCGACTGGAGGTGTCGCCGGCCATCTCCGACGAGGAGCTGGAGAAGGTGGCGCTGTCCGACGAGAACGTCGTCAACGCGCTGGGCGGGGCGGGCATCCGCAAGGTGATCGTGCGGGCACCGAAGCTGGTGAACATCGTTCCGGCGTAGACGCGGGGTGGTCGGGGCGCTCGACGTCGGCGTAGGTGGCTGAGGCGGGCACCAGGCCACGGCCGGGCCGGGGTGCCGGGGTCGGCGTAGCGGTCGGGTTCCTGGCTCGCGGACGCGGTCGGCGTGGTCGGGGGCACGGTCGCCCGGCGGGTGGCGTGGCTGCGGCCTGCGTCGTCGAGGCGGGTGGAGCGGTCGTGGCCGGTGTCGCCTGGGCGGGTGGAGCGGTCGTGGCCTGTGTCGCCGAGGCGGGCGGCAGGGGCGTGGCCTGTCTCGCCGGGGCGAGTGCCGTGAGCTCGGGGTAGTCCCCTACGGGCAGGTTCGGGGTCCTTGTGGAACTCCGGACCTGCCCCTTGCGTTTACCGTTGAAGAGTGGCCGGCACGGGCCGCCGACAGATCGGAGGAGGAGCACCGTGGAAGCAGTGATCGCCGTTCTCGCCCTGCTTTTCGTGCTCTTCGTCGCCCTCGGCGTCTACGCCACGGTGAAGGCGGTGGGTGCCGCCAAGCGCGGTGTGGACCGCACCATCGACCAGGCACGGCGCACGGTCGAGGATCACACCTTGCGGGCCAAGTCCTTCGCCCAGATCGGACCGGCGGGCGAGATCGCCCAGCTCCGCCTCAAACTGCGCACGTCGATGCGGGCCACCCAGGACGCGCTGCGCGCGGGCGCCACCGAGGACGAGTCCCTCAAGGAGTCCCTCACCCTGTTCGAGCGCCTCAGTGCGCACGGTCAGGAACTGGACGCCGAACTCAAACGCCTGGAGTCCGAGCCCGACCGGGCCACGCTCACCGAGCGGCTGCCGGGACTGCGGGAGCGCACCGAGCGCATCACGACCTCGGCGGACTCGCTGCGCTGGGCGGCCCGGGACCGGGCCCGCCGCTTCGCCGACGACGACCTGGACACGCTGAGCGCGCAGATCGACGTCGAGGCGGGCGCACTGCGCCACTGGACCACGACGGAGCACCCGCAGGCATCGGCCTCCTGGCCGGCGGCGTCGACCGCGGACGTGGCGAACGACAGTCAGACCTGGCCGGAGGCGCCCCCGTCGAGCACGGCGGGGCAGTCGGCCCGGCCCGCCCTCGACCCGTCGGCCCCGCGCCCCACCTACCCCTGGCAGAAGAAGCCGCGCCCCGAGAGCACCACTTGATCCGGTCAAGGGCTCCCCAGGGCAGCGGGGGCGGGCTGCCGTCCGGGCGCTACGCCAGGTAACCTCCAGCTCATGTCCCGCCATGTCGCGATCGTCACCGATTCCACGGCCTACCTGCCGCAGCGGACGATGGAGCGCCACGGCATCACCGCGGTGCCCCTGACCGTCGTCCTAGGCGACCAGGCACTCGAAGAGGGCACCGAGATCTCGACGCGTTCCCTGGCGCAGGCACTGCAGAAGCGACGTTCCGTCACCACCTCCCGGCCCAGCCCGCAGTTGTTCGCGGAGACCTACCGCAGGGTCGCCGAGTCGGGCGCCACCGGCATCGTCTCCTTGCACCTGTCCGCCGAGTTGTCGGGCACGTACGACGCGGCGGTCGTCGCGGCGCGCGAGGCGCCGGTGCCGGTGCGGGTGGTGGACACCGGCATGATCGCGATGGCCCTCGGCTTCTGCGCGCTCACGGCGGCCGAGGTCGCGGAGGCGGGCGGCACCGTCGACGAGGCGGTCGCGGCCGCGGAGAAACGGGCCGCGGGCACCTCCGCCTACTTCTACGTCGACACCCTCGACTACCTGCGCCGCGGGGGCCGGATCGGCGCCGCTCAGGCCCTGTTGGGCTCCGCGCTCGCGGTGAAGCCGCTGCTCCAGCTCGACGGGGGGCGTATCGAACCTCTGGAGAAGGTGCGGACGGCGTCGAAGGCGATCGCCCGCCTGGAGGAACTGGTCGCCGAACGGGCGGGTGCGGCTCAGGTCGACATCGCCGTCCACCATCTCGCCGCCTCCGAACGGGCGTCGGCCCTGGCGGACCGCCTGCGGGCGCGGGTGCCCGGCCTCGCCGAACTGCATGTCAGTGAGGTCGGAGCGGTCATCGGGGCGCACACCGGGCCCGGGCTTCTGGGAGCCGTGGTCTCGGCGCGCTGAGGGCTCGAGCGCTGGGCTGTCACTCGTGTGAGTGAGTGAGTTGTCCACAACCGCTCGGTCATCCCCGGAAATCCACCAAGATCATCATGTGTCGGCGAAGTGTCCGATCCTCGGCACATGGCATCTCGATCACGCTCACGGACGACGAACGCGACCAGCGGCCCCGGCCGGGGACCCGGCACCGACGGGCGCTTCCGCCACCGACGGCTATCCACCGCGCGCAGCCGCGTCGGCAGCCGTCATGCCTCGGCGGAGGAGCTGCGCCGGCGGACCCAGGTGCTCTTCGGGGAACGAGGCGTGGAGCAACCGGAGTTGGGGGTGGGGCCGCCGGCGGACGAGCGGAGCAGCGGTGACAGGGACATCGGGAGCGCCGGCATCGTGGACGTGGGGGCGGAAGGACCCCGCGCGGAGGTTGGCGTCGGGGACATGGGGGTGGGCGAGGCCCGCGGGGAGGCCGGTGTCGGGGACTTGGAGGTTGGAGGAACCCGTGGGGAGGTCGGGATCACCGACGTGGGCGTCGGAGGGGCTCGTACGGAGGGGGACCGGGAGGTGGGTGACTGGCGGGGGCGGGCCGGGCTCGCCCTACGGGAGCGGATGCCCGTCTGGGTGCAGGCGCGGTGCGGGCTGGAGCGCAGGAGTGTGCTCGCGCTCGCCGTCCTGGTGGTGGTCGTCGCGGCCTTGGCCGGGCAGCACTTCTGGTCCGGCCGGACCCGGTCCGTCCAGGCACCGGAGGTGGTGCGAGCGGCCGCTCCCTTCGGCGCGCGGGAGCGGGGCGAGTCGGTGGTGTCCGCTGCCCCGCCCGCGGTTTCCCGGCATCCCGGGACCCCGGGGGGGGGGGTCGACCAGAGGTTGGTGGGAGGCCCCCGCGAAAAGGCACAAACCCAGGGCCCCCCACCTTCCTC
>NZ_JBVIAY010000003.1:0-252325 GCF_055573695.1 Streptomyces sp. NPDC030143 | reverse complement strand
GGGGGGGTGTGGGCGTCCGCTCTTTGGGGGGAGGGGGGGCGGGGCGGGTGGTGGGTGTCCGCTCCCCGGCAGGCGTTGCATGGAAGGGAGGGAAGGGTGGCCGCGCCGGCCGGCGAGATCGTGGTGGACGTCAGCGGCAAGGTGCACAAGCCCGGGATCCACCGGCTTCCGGCGGGGGCGCGGGTGGTCGACGCCCTGAGCGCGGCCGGCGGAGTGCGGCCGGGCACGAACACCGACGGCCTCAACCGGGCCCGGTTCCTGGTGGACGGGGAACAGGTCGTCGTGGGTGTACCCGCGGTGGGCGCAGGCCCTGGCCTTGGCACAGGTCCGGTGGGCGGCGCGGCGGCCGCGGTGCCGTCGTCCCCCATCTCCCTCAACACGGCCACCGTGGAGCAGCTCGACGCGCTTCCGGGCGTGGGTCCCGTTCTGGCGCGGCACATCGTCGACCACCGCACGCAGCACGGCGGATTCCGCTCGGTGGACGAACTGCGTGAGGTGAACGGCATCGGCGAGCGGCGCTTCGCCGATCTGCGGCATCTGGTGCGGCCGTGAGCGGGGACGACGCCCTCCCTGCCCGCGGGCCGTCCGGCCGCCCCTACGGCTCCATCCCGCCGGTGGACCCGGGTCCCCGGGCCGGCCCGGGCTCCCGCCCGCGTCCCCGGCGACCCGTGCACATCTCTTCCGGGAACCGGCTGGGTGCGGCCCACCCGCGTCAGGAAGGGCCGGCGGACCTGCGGCTCGTCCCGCCCGCGCTCGCCGCCTGGGCGACGGCGGCGTGGACGCTGGGCGTGTCGCCGAGGATGGTGGTCGGTGTGGTGCTCGTCTGCGTGGGCGCGGCCGGTGTTCTCCTGGGCCTGCGGTGGGGTGGGGCGCGGGCGGGACGGCCGCAGGGACGGCGGCGCGGCTGGACGCGGACGACCGGCGCCGCGGTCCTTCTCTGCGCGGCAGGGGCCGCGGCCTCCGCCGGGTTGCACGGGGCCGACCTGCGGCGCGGGCCGGTGCCCGGGCTGGCGCGGGAGTACGCCACCGTCACCGCGGAGGTCGAGATCACCTCCGACCCGCGCCGGTCACGGCCCCGTGTGAAAGGGGACCACGTCACCCCGGAAGCGGTGCTGATCGACGCGGAGGTGCGCGAGGTCGAAACGACGGACGGTGCGGCGGTGGCGACCCGGGCGCCGGTGCTCGTGGTCGTCGATGCCGAGCGGGAGGGGCGGTGGCGCGAAGGACGGGAGGGGCGGCACGTCGGCGGGCCTGTGGGGTCGGTCCGTCCGCCTACGGGGGAGGCGTGGCTCGGGCTGCTGCCGTCCACCCGGGTGCGGGTGACCGGGCGGCTGGCCCCCGCGCTGACCGGCGCGGACCGGATCGCCGCCGTGCTGCGGGTGCGGTATCCGGCGGGTCCGGCAGTCGTGCGGGAACCGTCGGCGGCTCAGCGTGTGGCGGGCCGGTTGCGGGCGGGACTGCGCGCGGCCACCGACGAACTCCCCGCGGACGCGCGGGCGCTGCTGCCGGCGTTGGTCGTCGGGGACACCTCACGGATCACTCCAGAACTGGACGAGGCCTTCAAGGAGACGGACCTCGCCCACACGCTGGCCGTGTCCGGGAGCAACCTCACGATCATGCTGGCGCTGCTGCTGGGGCCGCCCGGCATGGCCCAGCTCGTCGAGCGGCGCGGACTGGCACCGCGCCTGGGCATTCCCCTCCGGGCGACCGCGCTGCTCGGCGGAGTGCTCACACTCGGGTTCGTCGTGGTGTGCCGTCCCGACCCGAGTGTGCTGCGGGCGGCGGCCTGCGGAGCCGTCGTGCTGCTGGCCCTCGCGACCGGCCGCCGCAGATCCCTGATCCCGGCCCTGGCGGCCGCGGTCCTGCTGCTGGTGCTGTACGACCCGTGGCTGGCCAGGAGCTACGGGTTCCTGCTGTCGGTCCTGGCCACGGGGGCGCTGCTGACGCTGGCGCCGCGCTGGAGTGCCGCGCTGCGACGGCGGCGGGTTCCTCCGCGACTCGCCGAGGCCCTGGCGGCTGCCGGAGCCGCGCAGGCGGTCTGTGCGCCGGTCGTGGCGGTGCTGTCGGCGCGGGTGAGTCTGGTGGCGGTGCCCTGCAATCTGCTCGTGGAGTTCGCGGTGGCGCCGGCCACGGTGCTGGGCTTCGCCACGTTGGCGACGGCGCCCGTCGTGATGCCCGTGGCCGAGGCGCTGGCCTGGTGCGCGAGCTGGCCGGCCGGGTGGATCGCCGGGGTCGCGCGGACCGGCGCGGCGCTGCCCGGTGCGGGAGTGGACTGGCCCGGCGGCTGGGGCGGGGCGCTGCTGCTCGCCCTCACCACGGCCGGGGTGGTGCTGCTCGGCCGCCGGCTGACGGGGCACCCGTGGCTGTGCGGTTTCTGCGGGGCGCTGCTGCTGCTCGTGGTGGTGCAGCCGCCGCCGCTGACCCGCGTGATCACGGGCTGGCCGCCACCGGGCTGGCGTCTGGCGATGTGCGACGTCGGCCAGGGGGACGCGACGGTGCTCGCGGCGGGCGAGGGCACGGGAGTGGTGGTGGACGCCGGACCGGACCCGGCCCTCGTCGACCGGTGTCTGCGCACCCTCGGCATCACCAGGATCCCGCTCGTCGTGCTCACCCACTTCCACGCCGACCATGTGGCGGGACTGCCGGGGGTGCTGCGGGGGCGGGCGGTCGGCGCGATCGAGACCACCGGATTCGAGGAACCCGTGGACCAGGTGGAGTTCGTGCGGAAGGAGGCACGGGACCGGAGGGTTCCGGTGGAGCGGGCCGTGGTCGGGGAGCGGCGGCGGCTCGGGGACCTCGACTGGGAGGTGCTGTGGCCGCCCCCGAGCTCCCGGACCCGCCCCGGCGGGCCGTGGCCGCCCGGGCTCCCGGCGCGGGGGGTACCGGAGCCGGAGGGGCCGAACGACGCCAGCGTGACGCTGCTGGTGCGGTCCGCCGGGCTGCGGATGCTGCTGCTCGGCGACCTCGAACCACCGGCCCAGCGGGCGCTGGCGCGGTCGCCGGCGGCCGCGCTGCTGGGCGGGGTCGACGTACTGAAGGTGGCGCACCACGGGTCGGCCTACCAGGACCCGGGTCTCCTGCGTGTGGTGGCACCCCGGGTGGCGCTGATCTCCTGCGGCGCGGACAACCCGTACGGACATCCCTCGCCCAGCACGGTCGCGGCGCTGCGCGCCACCGGCGCGGTGGTGCTGCGCACGGACCGGGAGGGGGCGCTGGCCGTGACCGGTGAGGGGGAGGGAGTGCGTGTGACCGGGGGGTTGCGGTGATCCTCGGGCGGGAGACTGAAGGCATGAATCCCGCACAGGTTGACGCCTACCTTCGCCGCCTGGGGGCCGAGCGCCCCGCACGGCCCACCGCCGAGGCCCTGCACGATCTGCATCTGCGCCACCTGCGGAGCGTGCCGTTCGAGAACCTGTCGATCCATCTCGGCGAGGAGATCGTGCTGGAGGAGAAGCGGCTGTTGGACAAGCTGGTGGGCGCGCGGAGAGGAGGGTTCTGTTACGAGCTGAACGGGGCGTTCGCGGCGCTGCTCGGCGCGCTCGGGTACCGGGTCACCCTGCTCGCGGCGCGGGTGTACGGGGAGGAGGGACGGCTCGGTGTCCCGTACGACCATCTCGCGCTGAGGGTGGGGGCGGAGGACGGGAGCGAGTGGCTGGCGGACGTCGGGTTCGGTGAGCACAGCCACCATCCGCTGAAATTCGCGGAGCGGGGGGAACAGGTGGAGCCCGGTGGGGTGTTCCGGATCGCCGAGGCGGGGCCGGACCCGGCGGGGGAGACCGGGCAAGCCGGGCCGGCAGGGGAGACCGGGTCGGCGGGTGAGAACGGGTCGGCCCGGGGCACCGACCTGGACGTCATCCGTAACGGCAGGCCCGAGTACCGGCTGGAGCTGCGGCCGCGGGCACTCGAGGACTTCGTGATCGGTGTGTGGTGGCAGATGACCTCTCCCACCGCGCACTTCACCCGGTCGCTGGTGTGCTCGCGGATCACGGACGACGGCGGGAGGGTGACGCTGGGGGGACGGCGGTTGAAGGTGACCGCGCCCGACGGGACGGTGCGGGCAGAGGAGTTGACGGAGGACCAGGAGGTACTGGCGGCGTACCGGGAGCGGTTCGGGATCGAATTGGAGCGGGTGCCGGAGGTGACGGGGCGGAGGTAGCGTCACGGGGTCGGAACGGACTTTCCCGCGATGTGGGCTCGTGTTGCCCCGAAAGCCGCATCGGTGATCGAATGCGTCTTCGGCAACAGGTGAGGTCAAGTCGCACAGGGGTGTCGTCGATGTTGGGCCGTTGGCTGGGAAACCGTACGAATCGGGTGCAACAAGTGAGTCCCCTCGCGGCGGTCCACACTCCGGCGACCGCCGGTGTGCTGAGCTGTCGGGTCCTGGACCCCGTCCACGAGCCGGTGCCGCACGCGGAGTTCGCGGTGAGCGACACGAAGGGGCGCAGGATCGTGAGCGGCGGGACCGATCCGTACGGGTCGTTCGTGACGACGGTGCCGGCGGGGGAGTACCGGCTCGCGGTGTCCGCCGAGGGGTACACGCCGTACCGGGCGACCGCGACCGTCGGGGAGAACGCGCTGGCCTCGCTCGGGGACGTGACGCTCCAGGTCGCCCGGCCGCCGGAGCTTCCCGCGCCGGGCGACTGGGAGATCGAGCCGACGCACTCCACGATCGGTTTCACCGCGCGGCACATCGGGCTCGCCCGCGTTCACGGGCGGTTCAACGCGTTCGCGGGGGCGGTGCGGATCGGTGAGCGGGTGGAGCAGTCGGCGATGCACGTGGTGATCGACGCTGCGTCCATCGACACGAACGTCAGGATGCGCGACGACCATCTGCGGTCGGCGGACTTCCTGGACGTGGCGAGGTTCCCGACGCTCGAGTTCTACAGCGAGCGGTTCGTGCACCGGGGCGGTGGTCGGTGGGCCGTCACCGGGGCGCTGTCGCTGCACGGCGTGACGCGGACGGTCACCCTCGACACCGAGTACCTCGGGCTGGGCACCGGAATGGAGGGCGAGGTGCGGGCCGCCTGCCGGGCGCGCACGGAGCTGCACCGGGACGACTTCACCGTGAGCTGGCAGACGATGCTGGCGCGGGGGATCGCCGTGGTGGGGCCGAGCATCCGCATCGACCTGGACGTGCAGATCGTGCCGAAGGCCTGAGGCGGACCCTGTGCCCGAGGGGCCGAGGTGGACCGCCGCGCCCAAAGGCTGAGGCGGGCGGGCTGCGGGCGGGAGCTGAGGCGTCGAGGTGGACGCCGTGCAGAGGGGGCTGAGGCGGGCTTCGGGCCCAGGGGCTGAGGCAGGCCTCGGGCCGGGAGCTGAGGGTGTCGAGGTGGACGCCGTGTCGAAGCGCTGAGGCGGACCTCCGGCGGGCCGTGGGGTGGGCGTGCCGGAAAATGACCGGGTGAGCTACGTGAGACATGTGCTGGTGCTGCCCGACCGCGACTCCGCCGAGGAAGTGGTGGAGGCACTCGGGGAGCGGTTCGGGGTGCGGGAGGAGCCGCAGGTCGTCCGGGACGCGCTGGCCGGGGAGGACGACGCGGAGGACGCGCAGTGGCTGGTGGTCCTGCGGGACGAGGAGGGGCGGCTCGACGCGGGGGAGTTGGACGCGTTCGCGCAGGAGTGGGAGGGGTGGCGGGAAGAGCCGTAGGCGGCCGCCGCCTCGGGGACGCCGGCGGCACAACCGCCGCCGGAGCCGCGGAGCCGCGGAGCCGCCGAAGCAGCCGATGCCGAGCCCGTCGCCCGAGCCGCCGAGCCGCCCGAGCCCCCGAGCCCCCGAGGCCGCCGCCCGGGCCGCCCGAGCCCGAGCCGTCGCCGGGGTCGTCACTGGTGACGGAGCCGCGTGCGTCGGCCTTGCCGTGGGCTGCGCGGGGGGAAGTTCGTGAGGTGTTGACCGGACTACCGAAGGACTCGCCGAGCCGGGGTGCGTCACCCAAGCGGCGTAGTCGATGGTGCGCTTCCGAACGAGCAAGGAGCGCAACGGAGTTGGGCTACTACTCGCGTGATGTCCGTTTGATTCGCCTGCCGCGGTGGGGCCGCGTTGCCGCGAACCAGGGCGTAGTGCCATGGCTGGTCTTCGATGAGGAGGGGAGAGCGGTGGAGCCGGTACGCCGGTATCTGATCGATGTCGTCGCCCGGTACAACCGGCCCGGAAGTGTCCGCAGCTATGCCTTCGACCTGCTGCGGTGGTGGCGGTGGCTGCGGGTGGTCGACGTTCCGTGGAACCAGGCCACTCCGGCCGAAGGACGGGACTTCGCGTTGTGGCTGGGGACGACGGTCAAGGTCCCCAACGCTGCGCGGACGGTGTCCGCCGCGACGGCGGGCACCATCAACCCGATCACGCCACCGCACGCATGCACCAACGGGTGCGCGAACGGCTCCCCCACCTCCCGCTGCTGATCCAGACGGCCGAGCGAGTACACCGCGAGGCCGCTGCCCTGCTGGAGGCCGCTCGAGCCACCCCCTTCGACGGGGTCTTCGAGCACGATGGGACGAGTTACCTGCGGGAGCTGCTGAAGGTGAACCAGGTACCCAGCCGGCTGGACCACGGCTCGCCGCACGTCTACATCAGACCGGTCGGTACCACCGGACGGCGGATCAACCAGAGCCTCGTGGAGGACGACGCCTTCTGGTCCTGGGCGGTCATCGAGACCCTACGGCACACCGGAGTGCGTGCCGAGGAACTGACGGAACTAACGCATCTGGCGCTGGTTCCCTACCGGCTGCCCGAGACCGGAGAAGTCAGCGCGTCAGGGCTGACAGGGGCAGCGTGGACGGCGAAGACGGGCCATCGCCGGGGTGAGCCGAAAAGGGGCCGTGAGAGGCAAGGGGGTGCGCCGCGCTGGTCTGCGTCACCAGCGGAGCGCCGCGCTGAGCTCACCGCCCACAGCGACGAGACCTCCCCTCACGGGGTGCTGGAGTCCCTGGCGCACAGTGCGTGGTCGATCAGGGCGCTGGCCGCGTTCTCCTGCTGCAGTATGTGCTCCTTGGTGTCGCCGCGGGCCTCGGACATGGAGACCACAGCGCTTCGACGCCCGTCATCGGTGACGCCGTTGAGGGTGATGTAGCCGCCGTCCCCGCCCTCGTGGCTCCAGTAGGTTCCTCCGCATCCCAGGGGGCGTTCGACCAGGCCGAGACCGTATCGGCCCTTGGGCCACAGCTCCTGGACCTTCGCGCTCACGGGGACGGTCTGCTTCATCTTGGCCAGCTGCCGTGCCGGTAGTAGGCGGCCGTCGAGCAGCGCGCGGAAGAAGCGGTTCTCATCCCGAGTGGTCGTGACCCACGAAAGGTTCGCGTAGTCCACGGGTATCTGGTCGGTGACATTCACCCGGGAACCGGGGCCGAAGAGCTGGTAAGCCTGGGCGTGGGGCCGGGGCAGGGTGGGCGAGGTGCCCATCCACCGGGTCTGGTCGAGGCCCAGCGGACGCAGGATGCGGTTTTTGATCTCTTGGTGAGCGGGGTGGCCGGTGGCCTTGTGGATGATCATGTCGAGCAGGACGTAGCCGGTGTTGGAGTACGCCCAGCCCTTGCCGGGCAAGAAGTCCTCCGGCTCATGGGCCATGGCGAGGTCGACCAGCTGCTCGGGTTCGTAGATGTTGTGGCGCTGCTGGTAGTACTCCTTCGGCGTGGTGTATCCGGGCAGGGCGTCCCGGATGCCGCTGGTGTGCTGGAGCAGGTGGCGGATGGTGATCTGACTGCCGTCGTTGCCGTTGCCCCGCACCACTCCTGGCAGCCAGTGGTCGACCGTGTCGGCCAGGGACAGCCTGCCCTCGGCCTCCAGCTGGAGGACCACCGTGGCGACCAGCGTCTTGGACGTGCTGGCCATGCGGAAGTAACCGCCGGAAGAGACCGGGCGGCCGGTGTTCAGGTCGGCGGTACCGCTGGTGGCGACTGACTGCCGACCGTCAGGCGCGATCACGCGGGCCTGCACACCGCTCACACCGAGGGCGTGGATCGCCTTGGTGTCCCGGCGTAACTGCTCCACAGGGGAGGGACCGGCGGGCTGAGCGATGGCGGGGACCACCTCGGCGGCGAGCAGTGTAGCGACACCGAGTGCCATGACCAGGTGCTTTCGCAGAGTCGAAGTCATGGCTGGACGCTAGTTTCGCCCCCCACCGGGGCGCGATCCGGCGCACCCCGAGATCGGAACGGGGGATAACCCCCCAGCGCGGGCCGTCGCCAGTCTGGCGTCGATCTGCCGAGCGCGGTGTGACGGTTCGCGAATCCAACACCACCGAGCGGTCCCGCCGTCAGACGGGACCGCTCTCTTGTCGAAGGAGCCTCCACCTTGATCGTTTCCTTAGTCCGGAAAAGGCGCCTCGGGGGCGTCGGCTGTGGCACAGCCGTTGCCGGAGCCGCGAGCCCGGCGCCCGGGCCGTCGAGCCCGCCGCCCGGGCCGTCGGGCCGTCGAGCCCGCCGCGCGTACCGCCGATCCCGAGCCGTCGCCGGGGTCGTCACTGGTGACGGAGCCGCGTGCGTCGGCCTTGCCGTGGGCTGCGCGGGGGGAAGTCCGTGGCGCCTCGGAGGCGCCGGCCGTGGCACAGCCGTTGCCGGGAGCCGGGAGCCGGGAGCCGGGAGCCGGGAGCCGGGAGCCGGGAGCCGGGAGCCGCGGAGCCGCCGATGCCGAGCCCGCCGCCGGAGCCGCCGAGCCCGCCGCCGGAGCCGCCGAGCCCGTCGCCCGAGCCGCCGAGCCCGCCGCCCGTACCGCGGCCCGCCGCCCGTACCGCCGAGCCCGCCGTCCGAGCCGCCGAGTTCCCCGGGCCGTCGCCGATGAAGGAGCCGCGGGCGCCGGTCCTGCCGTGGGCTCGGCGGGGGGACTTCGTTGTCAGTGGCCCGTGCCATGCTTGTCCCGATGGCCAGGAAGACCGCGAATGACGACCCTCTCGCCCCGGTGACGCTCGCCGTGGGCCAGGAGGACCTGCTCCTCGACCGTGCCGTGCAGGAGGTGGTGGCCGCCGCCCGGGCCGCCGACGCCGACACGGACGTACGGGACCTGACCCCCGAGCAGGTCCAGCCCGGCACGCTCGCCGAGCTGACCAGCCCCTCGCTCTTCGCCGAGCGCAAGGTGGTGGTCGTGCGCAACGCGCAGGACCTGTCCGCCGACACGGTCAAGGACGTGAAGGCCTACCTCGGGTCGCCCGCCGAGGAGATCACCCTCGTGCTGCTGCACGCGGGCGGGGCCAAGGGCAAGGGGCTGCTCGACGCCGCGCGCAAGGTGGGGGCGCGGGAGGTGGCCTGTCCGAAGATGACCAAGCCGGCGGACCGGCTGGCCTTCGTGCGGGGCGAGTTCCGGGCGACCGGCCGGTCGGCGACGTCCGAGGCCTGCCAGGCGCTCGTCGACGCGATCGGCAGCGACCTGCGGGAGCTGGCCTCCGCCGTGTCGCAGCTCGTCGCGGACGTCGAGGGGACGATCGACGAGGCGATCGTCGGACGCTACTACACCGGGCGGGCCGAGGCGTCGAGCTTCACGGTCGCCGACCGGGCGGTCGAGGGGCGGGCCGCGGAGGCCCTGGAGGCGCTGCGCTGGTCGCTGTCCACCGGGGTCGCGCCCGTGATGATCACCAGTGCGCTGGCGCAGGGCGTGCGGGCGATCGGGAAGCTGTCCTCCGCGCGCGGTGGCCGGCCGGCCGATCTCGCGCGGGAGCTGGGCATGCCGCCGTGGAAGATCGACCGGGTGCGCCAGCAGATGCGCGGCTGGACGCCGGACGGGGTCGCGATCGCCCTGCGGGCGGTGGCCGAGGCGGACGCGGGGGTGAAGGGCGGCGGGGACGACCCCGAGTACGCGCTGGAGAAGGCGGTCGTGACGATCGCCCGGGCGGCGCGGTCCCGCGGGCGGTAGGGGCCTCACCTCCGCCGGGTGATCCAGTGGCCGCGCCGTGTGCGGCGAGGAGAATCGGAAGGGTCAGCCGTCATCGCCGAACACGGAAGGGTGGCGATCGCCATGGCTGAGCACCCGCACGCCAGGCTCGTCCGCGAGGGTTACGAGGCGTTCCAGCGCGGGGACATGGACACCCTGCGCGGCATGATGACCGGGGACTGCACCCACCATGTGCCCGGTTCGCATCCGCTCTCCGGGGACTACAAGGGGGTCGACTCGGTCCTCCGCGACTACTACGGCCGGCTCGCCTCGGAAACGGGCGGCTCGTTCCGCGTCGAGCCGCGCAACATCTTCGTCGACGGCCGTGGACACGCGATGTCCGTGCACCACGCCACCGCGGACCGGGGCGACAAGCACCTCGACGAGATGGGCGGCATCGTCTTCCGGATCGTCGGGGACAAGATCAGCGACCTCGACGAGTGTGTCGCGGACATGGACAAGAGCAACGAGTTCTGGTCGTGACCACCGCCGCGGGCGCACGGCATGCCGAAGGCCCCGGCTCCCGCCCTGGGGAAGGGAGAGGGGCCGGGGCCTTCGGATCAAGCGTTTCGAGCTCGTCCCCGCGTGGCGAACGCAGGCCGCGGACGAGCTCTGGGTGCCGGCCGGGGGCGGATGAGAGAGGGCCCGCCCGAGGTCCTGCCGGCGATCAGTCCAGGTGAGGAGTTCAGCCCTGGAGGGACGCGACCTGGGAAGCAAGCGCCGACTTCTTGTTGGCGGCCTGGTTCTTGTGGATGACGCCCTTGGCGACGGCCTTGTCGAGCTGACGCGCAGCAGCGCGCTGGAGCTCGGTGGCCTTCGCGACGTCACCGGCGGCGGCGGCCTCACGGGCCTTGCGGATCGCGGTCTTCAGGGAGGACTTGACGGCCTTGTTGCGCAGCCGAGCCTTCTCGTTGGTCTTGATCCGCTTGATCTGGGACTTGATGTTCGCCACGAATGAGCCTTTTCAGGTTCAGGCACGGGGCCGCACGGGTGCCGCACGGATCCGGTACCGGGTGATTTCTGAGACGTGCCTCGTGCTGAGAGGACATGAGACACAGCGACCCAGGCTACCAGTGGCCCGGAGAACAGCCCAAACCGGTTCCCGGTCGCCGCCCGTGGGACCATGGAGACTACGTATCGATCCGACCCGAGGCATAAGGCGCCTCAAGAGACAGGACCCTGCGTGCCCGCGACCCCTAACAATGTGCCCGAGCCGAGCCGTACCGACCCGGCTCTGATCCGCAACTTCTGCATCATCGCGCACATCGACCACGGCAAGTCCACGCTCGCCGACCGGATGCTCCAGCTGACCGGTGTGGTCGAGCAGCGGCAGATGCGTGCTCAGTACCTCGACCGCATGGACATCGAGCGTGAGCGCGGCATCACGATCAAGTCCCAGGCGGTGCGTCTGCCGTGGGCCCCGACCACGGACCCCGGCACCACGCACATCCTCAACATGATCGACACCCCCGGGCACGTCGACTTCACCTACGAGGTCTCGCGGTCGCTCGCCGCCTGCGAGGGCACCGTCCTCCTCGTCGACGCCGCCCAGGGCATCGAGGCGCAGACCCTCGCCAACCTCTACCTGGCGATGGAGAACGACCTCACGATCATCCCCGTGCTGAACAAGATCGACCTGCCGGCCGCGCAGCCCGAGAAGTTCGCGGAGGAGCTCGCCAACCTGGTCGGCTGCGACCCCGGTGACGTGCTGCGGGTCTCCGCGAAGACCGGCGTCGGCGTCGACGCGCTGCTCGACAAGGTCGTCCGCGAGATCCCGCCGCCGGTCGGCGTCAAGGACGCGCCCGCCCGCGCGATGATCTTCGACTCCGTGTACGACTCCTACCGGGGCGTGGTCACGTACGTCCGTGTCATCGACGGCCAGCTCAACAAGCGCGAGCGGATCCGGATGATGTCCACCGGCGCCACCCACGAGCTGCTGGAGATCGGCACCAACTCGCCGGAGATGCTGTCGGCCGACGGCCTCGGCGTCGGCGAGGTGGGCTATCTGATCACCGGTGTGAAGGACGTCCGCCAGTCCAAGGTCGGCGACACCGTCACCAGCCAGGCGAAGGGCGCGACGGAGGCCCTCGGCGGGTACAAGGACCCGAAGCCGATGGTCTTCTCCGGTCTGTATCCGCTGGACGGCTCCGACTACCCCGAGCTGCGCGAGGCCCTGGACAAGCTCCAGCTCAACGACGCCGCGCTGGTCTACGAGCCGGAGACCTCGGCCGCCCTCGGCTTCGGCTTCCGCGTCGGCTTCCTCGGCCTGCTCCACCTGGACGTGATCCGTGAGCGGCTGGAGCGCGAGTTCGGCCTCGACCTGATCGCCACCGCGCCCAACGTGGTCTACCGCGTGGTCATGGAGGACCGCAGCGAGCACGTCGTCACCAACCCGAGCGAGTTCCCCGAGGGGAAGATCAGCGAGGTGTACGAGCCGGTCGTGCGCGCCACCATCCTGGCGCCGACCGAGTTCATCGGCTCGATCATGGAGCTGTGCCAGACCCGGCGCGGCACCCTGCTCGGCATGGACTACCTCTCCGAGGACCGGGTCGAGATCCGCTACACCCTCCCGCTCGCGGAGATCGTCTTCGACTTCTTCGACCAGCTGAAGTCGAAGACGCGCGGCTACGCGTCGCTGGACTACGAGCCCACCGGCGAGCAGACCTCCAGCCTGGTCAAGGTCGACATCCTGCTGCACGGCGACAAGGTGGACGCCTTCTCGGCGATCACCCACAAGGACGCCGCGTACGCCTACGGGGTGCGGCTCGTCGCCAAGCTGCGCGAGCTCATCCCGCGGCAGGCCTTCGAGGTGCCGATCCAGGCCGCCATCGGCTCCCGGGTGATCGCCCGCGAAACCATCCGCGCCATCCGCAAGGACGTCCTCGCCAAGTGTTACGGCGGTGACATCTCCCGCAAGCGCAAGCTGCTGGAGAAGCAGAAGGAAGGCAAGAAGCGGATGAAGATGGTCGGTTCGGTGGAGGTCCCTCAGGAGGCCTTCATCGCCGTCCTGAGCAGCGACGACTCCGGGGGCTCCGGAAAGGGCAAGAAATAGCCATCGGGACACCGCTTTCCAGGGCCCGCCGCGCCGTCGCGCGGCGGGCCCTGTGTCTGCCATCCGGAGGAAGTGGAGGTCCGTCGCCCCTTACGCACTGGCCAGTCGCGCTCTACTCTGATCTCTGCTCGATAGTTACTCGCGAGTTAAACAACAGTCGTATTGAGCCAGCCGCATCGTCGCGGGCCCCCGGAGGATGTCGTGAGCGACACACAGACACTGATCGAGAACCGTCCGCCGTCCGTCGCGGGGCTCTTCCTGGAGCGCGTCGCGGCCACGCCGGACGCGGAGGCGTACCGCCACCCCGTGCCGGCGGCGTCCGGGCAGGGTCCGGACGACTGGAGGTCGCTGAGCTGGGCGCAGGCCGCCGAGCGGGTCTTCGCCATCGCCGCCGGTCTGATCGAGCTGGGCGTGCGGCCCGAGCAGCGGGTGGCGCTCGCCTCCTCCACCCGCATCGAGTGGATCCTCGCCGACCTCGGCATCATGTGCGCCGGCGCGGCCACGACGACGGTCTACCCGCAGACCAACGCCGAGGAGTCGGCCTTCATCCTCTCCGACTCCGAGAGCCGGGTGCTGATCGCCGAGGACGCGGCCCAGCTCGCCAAGGCGGTCGAGAAGCGTGCCGACCTCCCGGAGCTCACCCATGTGGTCGTGGTCGACCCGGCCGGCGTTCAGAGCGGGGAGGACTGGATCCTCACCCTCGACGAGCTGGAGAAGCGCGGTGCCGCGCGCCTGGAGAAGGACCCCGACCTGATCAAGGAGCGGGTCGCCGCGATCGGCCGCGACCAGCTCGCCACCCTGATCTACACCTCCGGCACCACCGGCCGCCCCAAGGGCGTGCGTCTCCCGCACGACAACTGGTCGTACATGGCGAAGGCGATCGCCGCGACCGGGCTGGTGGGCCCGGACGACGTGCAGTACCTCTGGCTGCCGCTCGCGCACGTCTTCGGCAAGGTGCTCACCTCCGGGCAGATCGAGGTCGGGCACGTCACCGCCGTCGACGGCCGCGTCGACAAGATCATCGACAACCTTCCGGTCGTCCAGCCCACGTACATGGCGGCCGTGCCGCGCATCTTCGAGAAGGTCTACAACGGCGTGGCCGCCAAGGCCCGGGCCGGCGGCGGCGCCAAGTACAAGATCTTCCAGTGGGCGGCGGAGGTCGCCCGCGAGTACGCCAAGGTCTCCCAGGACAACTTCCGGCGCACCGGGACGGCGTCGGTGCCGTTCGGACTGGGCGCCAAGCACAAGGTCGCCGACGCGCTCGTGTACGCCAAGATCCGTGAGGCGTTCGGCGGGAACCTGCGGGCCTGTGTGTCCGGCTCCGCCGCGCTCGCGCCCGAGATCGGCTACTTCTTCTCCGGCGCCGGCATCCACATCCTGGAGGGCTACGGCCTGACCGAGTCGTCCGCCGCCTCCTTCGTCAACCCAGGTGAGGCCTACCGCACCGGCACGGTCGGCAAGCCGCTGCCCGGCACCGAGGTGCGCATCGCCGACGACGGCGAGATCCTGCTGCGCGGCCCCGGCATCATGGAGGGCTACCACGGGCTGCCCGACAAGACCGCCGAGGTGCTGGAGCAGGACGGCTGGTTCCACACCGGCGACATCGGCGAACTCTCGCCCGACGGATACCTGCGCATCACCGACCGCAAGAAGGACCTCATCAAGACGTCCGGCGGCAAGTACATCGCGCCCGCCGAGGTCGAGGGACACTTCAAGGCGGTGTGCCCGTACGTGTCGAACATCCTCGTGCACGGCGCCGACCGGAACTTCTGCACCGCGCTCATCGCCCTGGACGAGCCGTCCATCCTGGCGTGGGCCGAGGAGAACGGCCTGGGCGGCAAGTCGTACGCCGAGGTGGTCGCCGCCCCGGCGACCGTCTCCCTCGTCCAGGGGTACGTCGAGCAGCTCAACGCCGGGCTCCAGCGGTGGCAGACGATCAAGAAGTTCCGGTTGCTTCCCCGCGACCTGGACGTGGAGCACGGCGAGATCACGCCGAGCCTGAAGCTGAAGCGGCCGGTCGTGGAGCGGGAGTACAAGCACCTGATCGACGAGATGTACGCGGGGGCACGGGAGTCGTAGTCCGGGGCGACGGAGCGGGCGACCACGGGCACGCCGCGGCCGTCCGCGCCTCGGGGTGGGGCCTTGCACCAGGGGCGCTTGCTCAGGCCGCGCGGCCCGGGCGCCCATGGTGCAAGGGCCCCTGAGCGATGTCGGCGCGTATTCACGGTGCCTTGGCGTCTCTCCCGAGCCTCCGCATCCCACGGTCCTTTCGCTACCTCATGGACGCGACCAGGGGCACCCGCTCCGGCCTCACGGTCGCGGACTTCGCGTCCGGCGCCGCCCCCGCGGTGCCTGCGCGTCTCCTCGCCCGCGGTGCCTGCGCGTCTCCTCGCCCTCGTGCCGCCTCGACGGCCCCTCGCCGGCGGGGCCCCCTCAGCCCCTCGTCGGCGGGCCCCCTCGACGGCTCCGCAACGCGCCCCGCGGCCCCCCGCGTGCGACGCGGTCGCGCGTCCGCTTCCACTCAGCCCCGTTCAAAGCCGACCTGACTCCGCTCCCCGACCGGACAGATCCCGCCCTCTTCCCTCACCCGAACCGGCCCACTTCCGTCACTCCGCGCACCGGAGCGGGGGCTGTCTGTCACGCTGGCGGCACTGTCCGAGGCGTAATCGCCCGAGCTGCCCGGGGAGCTGTGCATGGGGGCCATTCCGACGCAACGGGAGACCGTTTCCCGGGCCGGCGGTGCGCCCGCGCACGCGGACGGCCCCGCGCAGACGCGCGCGACACTGGCCGGCGGCTCCCTCGCGCCCGGCGCCGCCCGTGACCTCGTCCGCGCGGCGCTGACGGAGTGGGCGGACCGGGGTCTGTCCGGCACCGGCGAACGCGCCGACCGCCTCGCCCAGGACGCGGTACTCGTCGTCAGCGAACTGGTCACCAACGCTGTCGTGCACGCCGGCACCGACATCGAGCTGGTGTGCCGGCTGGAGGAGGAGGCCGGCGGCCGCGCGGTCGTCGTGGAGGTCTCCGACCTCCACCCCTCCCGCGCCCCCCGCGACGGCGTGCCCGAGCCGCCGTACGAGACTCCGGAGTACGGCCGGGGGCTGCGGCTGGTCGCGGCGCTCGCCGACGCCTGGGGGGTGACGTACCGCAGGGGCGTGAAGACGGTGTGGGCGCGGCTGCCGCCCCGCGGAACCGACGACGGGCCGCGGCCGCCCGGAGCGGGCGCCGGCGACCCGGCCGACGCCCTCACCCTCGCCGAGGCCCTCGCCCCCGCCCCGCAGCCCACCGCCCGCGACCGGGACTGGCTCGGCCGTGGCGCGCTGTCCTTCCTCGCCGAGGCCTCCGACCTGCTCGCCGGACAGCTCGACGAGGAGCTGGTCGCGGCCCTCACCGGGCAGCTGATCGTGCCGCGTCTCGCCGACTGGTGCGCGGTGTGGCTGGAGGACGAGCTGAGCGGCCGGGGCGACGGACCGGCCGCGTTACGGTCAGGGCCCGGGCCCGCCCGCGTCTGGCACGGCAGCGAGACCCACCTCGAGGAGCTGCGCCGGGCCCTGGAGAAGGAGCCGCCGAGCCCGTCCGACGGCCTGTGCCCCGGCCCCGCCGCCTACCCCTGGCCCGCCGCCGCGATGGGTCCGCGCGGCGCCGCCCTCGCCTACCGGCTGATCGCGGGCGGCCGACCGCTCGGCACCCTGGTGATCGGACGGGCCGGCCTGCTGCGCTTCCCCGATGAGATCACCGGCCTGGTGGAGGACCTCGGCCGCAGGGTGGCGCTCGCCATCGGCGCGGCCCGCCAGTACGCCCGCCAGGCCACCATCAGCGCCGTCCTCCAACGCGGCCTGCTGCCCGGCGCGGTCGCGGAGATCCCCGGCCTGCGCAGCGCCCTCGTCCACGAGCCGCGCGAGCAGGGCGGGCCGAGCGGCGACTTCTACGACCTGTTCCCGGCGGGCGACGGCCGCTGGTGCTTCGCCGTGGGCGACGTGCAGGGCAAGGGCCCGGAGGCCGCCGTCGTCATCGGCCTGGCCCGCCCCTGGCTGCGGTTGCTCGCCCGCGAGGGCTACGGCGTGGCCGACGTCCTCGACCGCCTCAACCAGCTCCTCCTCGACGACGCGACCGAGGCCGCCGACGCCGCCGCCCGCGCCTTCGTGGGCCCCGCCGGTCCCGGCGACGGCCCGCAGACCCGTTTCCTCTCCCTCCTCTACGGCGAGCTGGTCCCCCACGACGGCGGTGTCCGCTGCACCCTCGCCTCCGCCGGTCACCCCCTGCCGCTGCTGCTGCGCCCCGACGGCGCGGTCAGCACGGCCGCGCACCCCCAGACGCTGCTCGGGGTGATCGAGGACGCGACGTACACCAGCGAGACCCTGGAGCTGCGTCCGGGCGACAGCCTGCTGTGCGTCACCGACGGCGTCACGGAGCGGCGCTCGGGTTCACGCCAGTTCGACGACGGCGACGGGCTCGCGCTCGCGCTCGCCGGCTGTGCGGGCCTCGACGCGGAGCTGATCGCCGAGCGCATCCGCCGGCTGGTGCACGACTTCGGCGGGCAGCCGCCGGAGGACGACCTGGCGCTGCTGGTGCTGCAGGCGGAGTAGGACCTCCAGGGGTGCTGGACAATGGAACGCATGCCTTCCGCACTTCCCGACGGTGAGCCGGTCCCCGACGACGGCGCGCTCCCGGCGCACGCGCTCGCCGGCGCCGCCGACCGCCCCCTCGGGTTCTACCTGCACGTCCCGTACTGCGCGACCCGCTGCGGCTACTGCGACTTCAACACCTACACCGCCACCGAGCTGCGCGGCACGGGCGGAGTCCTCGCCTCCCGCGACAACTACGCCGACACCCTGATCGACGAGATCCGGCTGGCCAGGAAGGTCCTCGGCGACGACCCGCGCGAGGTCCGCACTGTTTTCGTCGGCGGTGGCACGCCGACCCTGCTGGCCGCCGGTGACCTGGTGCGGATGCTGGGCGCGATCCGCGACGAGTTCGGCCTCGCGGCCGACGCGGAGGTCACGACGGAGGCGAACCCGGACTCGGTCGACCCGGCGTACCTGGCCGTCCTGCGCCGGGGCGGCTTCAACCGGATCTCCTTCGGCATGCAGAGCGCGAAGCGGCACGTGCTGCGCGTACTGGACCGCACGCACACCCCGGGGCGCCCCGAGGCGTGTGTGGCGGAGGCGCGCGCGGCCGGCTTCGAGCACGTCAACCTGGACCTGATCTACGGCACGCCGGGCGAGTCCGACGACGACTGGCGGGCGTCGCTGGACGCGGCGCTCGGCGCCGGCCCCGACCACGTCTCGGCCTACGCCCTGATCGTCGAGGAGGGCACCCAGCTGGCCCGCCGGATCCGCCGGGGCGAGGTCCCGACGACGGACGACGACGTCCACGCCGACCGCTACCTGATCGCCGAGGAGACCCTCGCGGCGGCGGGCTACGACTGGTACGAGGTGTCCAACTGGGCCACCTCGCGGGCCGGCCGCTGCCTGCACAACGAGCTGTACTGGCGCGGCGCGGACTGGTGGGGCGCGGGGCCCGGGGCCCACTCGCACGTCGGCGGCGTGCGCTGGTGGAACGTCAAGCACCCCGGGGCGTACGCGGCGGCACTGGCGGCGGGGCGGTCGCCGGGGGCGGGACGCGAACTGCTCTCGGACGAGGACCGGCGCGTCGAGCGGATCCTGCTGGAGCTGCGGCTGCGCGAGGGCGTGCCGCTGGCGCTGCTGCGGGTGGCGGGGCTCGCGGCCGCGCGGCGGGCGCTGGCGGAGGGACTGCTGCAGGAGCAGCCGTACGGGGAGGGGCGGGCCGTGCTGACCCTGCGGGGCCGGCTGCTCGCGGACGCGGTGGTGCGGGACCTGGTCGACTAGGGGTGTGTCGAAAGTCCCGCGCAGCACCCACGGCGCCCGTCACGCCCTCTCGCCGCACCGGCCGAAAGCCCGAGTGCACCCCAGTACGAGCGCTTTCGTCCGGCACGCCGAGAGCACGCACCGGACACCGCACAGGGCTTTCGAAGCACCCCCTGGGCGCCGTGCCCTGCGTAGCCGGCCCGTGGCCACGGGCCGGCTACGCGGTGACGAAGTCGATCAGTTCCTCGACCCGGCCCAGCAGCTCCGGCTCCAGGTCCTTGTACGAGTCGACGCGCGCCAGGATCGCCTGCCACACGGCACCGGTGTTGTCCGAGGGCCAGCCGAGCGCGCGGCAGACGCCCGTCTTCCAGTCCCGGCCGTGCGGGACGCGGGGCCAGGAGGGGATGCCGACGGACGACGGCTTCACCGCCTCCCAGATGTCGATGTACGGGTGCCCGACCACCAGCGCGTGCTCGCTGGTGACCTGCTGTGCGATGCGCCACTCCTTGGAGCCCGGCACCAGGTGGTCCACCAGGACGCCGAGGCGCGCGTCCGGGCCCGGGGCGAAGTCGTCGACGATCGACGGCAGGTCGTCCACGCCCTCCAGGTACTCCACCACCACGCCCTCGACACGCAGGTCGTCGCCCCACACCTTCTCGACCAGCTCGGCGTCGTGCCGGCCCTCGACGTAGATGCGGCCGGCGCGGGCCACGCGGGCGCGGGCGCCGGGGACGGCGACCGACCCGGATGCCGTCCGGGTGGGGCGCGTGGGCCCCGACGCGGGCCGTACGAGCGTCACCGCCCTGCCTTCCAGCAGGAAACCGCGCGGCTCCAGCGGGAACACCCGGTGTCTGCCGAAGCGGTCCTCCAGGGTGACCGTGCCCGCCTCGCAGCGGACCACCGCACCGCAGAAACCGGTGCCCGGCTCCTCCACCACCAGTCCGGGCTCCGCGGGGACCTCGGGGACCGGCCGGGGCTTCTTCCAGGGCGGGGTCAGATCGGCGGAGTACTGGCGCATTCGGATGACGATAGGAGAAGCGCGGGGCCGATCACGGCGACACGCCGAACCGGGACGCCAGCGCGTCCCGCTGCGCCCGCACGAACGCCGCGTCCACGACCGCGCCGTGCCCCGGCACGTACAGCGCGTCCTCGCCGCCGAGGTCGAGCAGCCGGTCGAGGGCGGCCGGCCAGCGGGACGGGACGGCGTCGGGGCCGGCCTGCGGTTCGCCCGACTCCTCCACCAGGTCGCCGCAGAAGACGACCCCCGGCGAGCCCGGGACCAGCACCGCCAGGTCGTGGGCCGTGTGGCCGGGACCGACGTTCGCCAGCAGCACCCGCCGGCCGCCGCCGAGGTCGAGCGTCCGCTCGCCGGAGACCGGGTGGCGCGGGCGGGCCAGGGCGTCCACGGACTGAGCGGCCACCGCCGCGTCCAGCCCGTTGCGCACCGCGTCCGCCCGCAGCTCCTCGGCCCCGAGGCCGCCCCGCGTCAGCACCGACTCCGCTCCCACCGCCGCGAACACCTCCGCGCCCGTGAACGCCGCGGCGCCGAGGACGTGATCGAAGTGGGGGTGGGTGAGCGCGAGATGGGTCACACGGTGACCGGTCAGCCGCTCGGCCCCCGCCCGCAGCTCCGCCCCCTCGGCGAGGCTCGACCCGGCGTCCACCACCAGCGCCGCCCCGGCCCCGACGACCAGCCCGGCCGTGCAGTCCCACACCGGCAGCCGTCGCCGTCCGACCCCCGCCGCGACCCGCTCCCATCCGAGCTCTTCCCAAGTCACCGTCATACCGCGACGCTAGCCGTACGGGGCCCGACCTTGCCCCGGGTGTACCCCACCGCCGTACACTGGCCCGGGGGACGCTGGCACTCGGATGTGACGAGTGCCAGGCGAGGCGCAAGGGGACGACTTCTGGAGGTGTGTGCGCCCATGCTGAGTGAACGACGGCTCCAGGTACTGCGCGCCATCGTCCAGGACTACGTCGGCACCGAGGAGCCGGTCGGCTCCAAGGCGCTCACCGAGCGGCACAACCTCGGCGTCTCCCCGGCGACGGTCCGCAACGACATGGCGGCCCTCGAGGACGAGGGGTACATCGCCCAGCCGCACACCAGCGCGGGGCGGATTCCCACGGACAAGGGGTACCGCCTCTTCGTCGACAAGCTGGCCGGGGTCAAGCCGATGACGGCCCCCGAGCGGCGGGCCATCCAGAACTTCCTCGACGGCGCCGTCGACCTCGACGACGTCGTGGCGCGGACGGTACGGCTGCTCGCGCAGCTCACGCGGCAGGTCGCCGTCGTGCAGTACCCGTCCCTGACCCGGTCCACCGTGCGGCACGTGGAGTTGTTGTCGCTCGCCCCCGCCCGGCTGATGCTCGTGCTGATCACGGACACCGGCCGGGTCGAGCAGCGGATGGTGGACTGCCCCGCACCGTTCGGCGAGGCCTCGCTGGCGGATCTGCGCGCGCGGCTGAACAGCCGGGTCGCGGGCCGCCGCTTCACCGACGTGCCGCGTCTGGTGGAGGACCTGCCGGACGCCTTCGAGGCGGAGGACCGCGGTACGGTCTCGACGGTGCTCTCCACCTTGCTGGAGACCCTCGTCGAGGAGAACGAGGAGCGGCTGATGATCGGCGGCACCGCCAATCTCACCCGCTTCGGACATGACTTCCCTCTCACCATCCGGCCCGTCCTGGAGGCCCTCGAGGAGCAGGTCGTGCTCCTCAAACTCCTGGGCGAGGCGGGCGATTCGGGCATGACCGTGCGCATCGGCCACGAGAACGCCTACGAGGGACTCAACTCCACGTCGGTGGTGTCGGTCGGCTACGGTTCGGGCGGCGAGGCAGTCGCCAAGCTCGGCGTGGTCGGACCGACCCGCATGGATTACCCGGGAACGATGGGAGCGGTACGCGCAGTGGCACGGTACGTCGGACAGATCCTGGCGGAGTCGTAGGTGGCCACGGACTACTACGCCGTTCTCGGCGTGCGCCGCGACGCGTCGCAGGAAGAGATCAAGAAGGCCTTCCGGCGGCTCGCCCGCGAGCTGCACCCGGACGTCAACCCCGATCCGAAGACCCAGGAGCGGTTCAAGGAGATCAACGCCGCTTACGAGGTGCTGTCGGACCCGCAGAAGAAGCAGGTCTACGACCTCGGCGGCGACCCGCTCTCGCAGGCGGGCGGCGGCGCGGGCGGTTTCGGCGCCGGCGGCTTCGGCAACTTCTCCGACATCATGGACGCCTTCTTCGGCACGGCGTCCCAGCGCGGACCGCGCTCGCGCACCCGCCGCGGCCAGGACGCGATGATCCGGCTGGAGATCGACCTCGAGGAGGCGGCCTTCGGCACGACCAAGGACATCCAGGTCGACACGGCGATCGTCTGCGCCACCTGCAGCGGCGAGGGCGCCGCTCCCGGGACCAGCGCCCAGACGTGCGACATGTGCCGCGGCCGCGGCGAGGTCTCGCAGGTGACGCGGTCCTTCCTCGGCCAGGTCATGACCTCCCGGCCCTGCCCCCAGTGCCAGGGCTTCGGCACGGTCGTGCCGACCCCGTGCCCGGAGTGCGCCGGCGACGGCCGCATCCGCTCCCGGCGGACGCTCACCGTGAAGATCCCCGCCGGTGTCGACAACGGCACCCGCATCCAGCTCGCCGGTGAGGGCGAGGTCGGCCCGGGCGGCGGTCCCGCCGGAGACCTGTACGTCGAGATCCACGAGCTGCCGCACGCGATGTTCCAGCGGCGCGGGGACGACCTGCACTGCACGGTCACCCTCCCGATGACGGCCGCGGCCCTCGGCACCAAGGTGCCGCTGGAGACGCTGGACGGGCTGGAGGAGGTCGACATCCGGCCCGGCACCCAGTCCGGCCAGTCGATCCCGCTGCACGGGCGGGGCGTCACCCATCTGCGCGGCGGCGGCCGCGGCGACCTGATCGTCCACGTCGAGGTCCAGACGCCGACGAAGCTCGACCCCGAGCAGGAGCGGCTGCTGCGGGAACTGGCCAAACTGCGGGGCGAGGAGCGGCCGCAGGGGCAGTTCCAGCCGGGGCAGCAGGGGCTGTTCTCGCGGCTGAAGGACGCGTTCAACGGGCGCTGACCCAGGCCGGGCGACAAGGGGAAGGCCCGATTCGGACTTGTTCGGGGGACGTGACAACATGCCGTCATGTCCTCCGCGCTGACCGATCTCTGCCCCCATCCGATCGTGCAGGCCCCCATGGCGGGCGGCGTCTCCGTGCCGGAGCTCGCCGCCGCCGTGTCGGAGGCCGGCGGGCTCGGGTTCCTCGCCGCCGGGTACAAGACCGCCGACGGCATGTACCAGGAGATCAAGCAGATGCGGGGGCTCACCTCCCGCCCCTTCGGCGTGAACCTGTTCATGCCGCAGCCCGAGCAGCCCGGCGCGGGCACCGGCTCCGACACAGCGGCCAACGCCGTACCCCCCTCCGGCGCCGTCGAGGTGTACGCCCACCAGCTCGCCGGTGAGGCCGCCTGGTACGAGACGGAGCTGGGCGACCCGGACAGCGGCCGGGACGACGGCTACGACGCCAAGCTCGCGGTGCTGCTGGACGACCCGGTGCCGGTGGCGTCGTTCCACTTCGGCGTGCCGAGCCCGCAGGCCCTGGAGTCACTGCGCCGCGCCGGAACGTTCACGCTGGTCACCGCCACCACCGTCGACGAGGCGCTCGCCGTGGAGCGGGCCGGCGCGGACGCGGTGATCGTGCAGGGCGCGGAGGCCGGCGGACACCAGGGCACCCACCGGGACGTCCCGGAGAACGACGGCTCCGCCATCGGCCTGCTGTCCCTGCTCGCGCAGATCCGCGAGGCCGTGGGCCTGCCGCTGGTCGCCGCCGGCGGCATCATGCGCGGCAGCCAGATCGCCGCCGTCCTCGCGGCCGGTGCGAGCGCCGCCCAGCTGGGCACCGCCTTCGTGGCGACGCCGGAGTCGGGCGCGGCCGCCGTGCACAAGCGGGCCCTGACCGACCCCCTGTTCGTGCGCACCGAGCTGACCCGCGCCTTCTCCGGCCGCCCGGCGCGCGGCCTGGTCAACCGCTTCCTGCGCGAGCACGGCCCCTACGCGCCCGCCGCCTACCCGGAGGTCCACCACCTCACCTCGCCGCTGCGCAAGGCGGCCGCCAAGGCGGGCGACGCGCAGGGCATGGCGCTGTGGGCGGGGCAGGGTCACCGGATGGCCCGCGACCTGCCCGCCGGCCGGCTCGTGGAGGTCCTGGCCGCCGAGCTCGACGCGGCGCGGGCGCCCCTGACGCAGCCGGGGGAGGGCCGATGACGGCTCCGGTGTTCGTCGTCGACGACCTCCCGGACGGCCGCCCCGAGTTCGTGGTGGACGGCCCCGAGGGCCGGCACGCCGTGTCCGTGAAGCGGCTGCGGCCGGGCGAGGCGGTCGTCCTCACCGACGGGGCTGGCCGCTGGGCCGAGGGCGAGGTCGTCGCCGCCGAGGGCAAGGACCGGCTGGTCGTCGCCCTCGAGGACGTGGTGGAGGAGCCCGCCGAGACGCCCCGGATCACCGTCGTGCAGGCGCTGCCCAAGGGCGACCGGGGCGAGCTGGCCGTGGAGACGATGACCGAGACCGGCGTCGACGCGATCGTGCCGTGGGCGGCCTCCCGCTGCATCACCCAGTGGAAGGGCGAACGCGGACTGAAGGCGCTCGCCAAGTGGCGGGCCACCGCCCGCGAGGCCGGCAAGCAGTCCCGCCGGGTCCGTTTCCCCGAGGTGACCGAAGCGGCGACCAGCCGGCAGGTCGCGGACCTCCTCGCGGGGGCCGACTTCGCCGCCGTGCTCCACGAGGACCGCGCCTACGGCAGCGAGCCCCTGGCGACCGCCCAACTGCCCGCCGCCGGGGAGATCGTGCTCGTCGTCGGGCCCGAAGGGGGCGTGTCCCCCGAGGAGTTGGCGCTGTTCGAGGAGGCGGGTGCGCGCGCGTACCGGCTGGGGCGGAGCGTGCTGCGCACCTCGACCGCCGGGACGGCCGCCGCGGCCCTGCTCCTGGGCAGGACCGGCCGCTGGTCCTGAACCGTCCGCCGACCCTTGGTCCGGTCACCGACTTCGCCGCCCGCCACCCCTTCGCCGACGGGTTCTCAGGCCGCAGTCGGGCGCGGCACGGGCCGTACCGGAGGTGTTCGCCCGCGACCGGGTCGGCGGGGATCGCCGTCCAGGACCGGACGACGGTGGCGGGGGCGCCCGGCGAGCCGGGCGACGGATCGAGCGGGCACCGTTCGCTGGTGGCGTTGCGCGTCGACGACCCGGACGCCTCCTGCGTGCAGGTCACCGCCCGGGGCGCCACCCCGCCGCACGGGCCGGCGCCCCTGACGGAGCGGATGCGCGTCGCGCACCTCAAGAACCCGCAGGGCCATCCGGCGGGGCGTCGGGAGTGGTTGCTGCTGCGCGGCTGAGGGCGGCGGCCGGGAGCAGCTCCCAGCCGTCGATCTCCCCGTCGGGCAGCGGTCCGCGCCGCAGCGCCTCCTCGAGGAGGGCGCGCACGGTGCCCGGCTCGTGCAAATTCAGGTAGTGGCCGCCGGCGACCACGCCGCCCGTGTGCAGGGTGGCGCCGGCGAGCGCCCGGCCCGGACCCTCGGGGAACACGATCCGGGTGCGCACGCCGTCCCGGTGCAGGGTGAGGATCTCCCGGCAGTCCCTTCCGTCGCGGTGACGGTGACGGACCGTCCACAGATAGGTGGTGCTCTCGTCGACGGTGAGCTTCCTGGCACGGCGGGCGTTGCGCATGGGGTTCACGGTAGCGGCGCGCGACGCGTGGCGGTATGTGCTCTACCGCGCCGCCCGGGGCGGTGGCAGGCTGCCCCGCATGAAGGCGTTGAGACGCGTGCGGGGCGGGACGCTCGCGGCGGGGCTCGTCGTCCTGACCGTCGGCGGGGCCGTCGCCTGCGAGCCGGGCGGTCTGAGTGCGACATCCGTCGCGTACACCACCGACGAGGCGGCGACGGCCGAGCTCGCGCGCCGGGACGTGGACGTGCGGTGGCTGACCTGCACCGCCGACTACGGCGAGAACGGCTCCCCCGGTGACCGGGGGACCGTCGCCTCCGTCGACTGCGAGGGGCAGACCGGCGACGGCCGGGACATCACCGTCACCGGGCAGGTCACGCGCGCCGTCGACGGCTCGTGCGTGCGCGGCGACCTCAGGGCCGACGTGGGCGACAGACAGGCGTTCCGGGTCGCCGGACTCGGCGACTGCGCGTCGAGGACGCCCTCGCCCCTGGACCCGCCCCGCTCCGCCCGGCCGGCCGACCCCGCGCGGCCCACGGTCACGGTCACCGTCACCGTCACCCGGACCGTCCGGTGCCCGGCCGACGACACCCGCTGCGGGGCCGGCGAGGGCAAGTGAGCCGGGCGCGCAGCCCGAGGGGGGAACCGGTGAAACCCCTGCCCAGGAACCCCGTCCTTGCCTAGAGTGATCGGGTGACACAGTCCGCGACGCCTGCCGCATACCTCCGATTCCCCCATCTGCACGGCGAGTTGGTGACCTTCACCGCCGAGGACGACGTCTGGCTCGCACCCCTCGACGGGGGGCGCGCCTGGCGGGTCAGCGCCGACAACGTGCCGGTCACCCTGCCCCGTATCTCTCCCGACGGCACCACCGTCGCCTGGACCTCCACCCGCGACGGCGCCCCCGAGGTGCACATCGCGCCCGTCGAGGGGGGACCCGCCACCCGGCTGACCCACTGGGGCAGTCGGCAGACCCGGGTGCGCGGCTGGACCCCGGACGGCCACGTCCTCGCCCTGAGCACCCACGACCAGGCGTCCCTGCGCCGCACCTGGGCCCGCGCCGTGCCGGTCGACGGCGGACCGGCGACGACCCTGCCCTACGGGCCCGTCGGGGACGTCGCCCACGGCCCGCACACCGTGCTGCTGTCCGCGACCATGGGCCGGGAGGCCGCCCACTGGAAGCGCTACCGGGGCGGGACGGCGGGCAAGCTGTGGATCGACCGGGAGGGCACCGGGGAGTTCGTCCGGCTGCACGAGGACCTCGACGGCAACATCGAGCACCCGGTGTGGGCGGGGGACCGGATCGCCTTCCTCTCCGACCACGAGGGCACCGGCGCGCTCTACTCCTCCCTCGCCGACGGCTCCGACCTGCGCCGCCACACGCCGCACGGGGGAGGCTTCTACGCCCGGCACGCAGCCGGGGACGGCACCCGGGTCGTCTACGCGTGCGCCGGTGAACTGTGGCTGCTGGACGACCTGGACGGCGCCGAACCGCGCCGGATCGACGTCCGGCTCGGCGGGCAGCGCGTCGACCGCCGCCCCCGCCCCGTGGCCGCCGCCCGCTGGATGGGCTCCGCCACCCCCGACCACACCGCGCGCGGCAGTGCCGTCGAGGTGCGCGGCGCCGTCCACTGGCTCACCCACCGCTCCGGCCCCGCCCGCGCGCTGGCCGCCGCCCCCGGCGTCCGCGCCCGGCTGCCGCGCACCTTCCGCAGCGAGGGCGAGGAGTGGGTGGTGTGGGTGACCGACGCCGAGGGCGAGGACGCCCTGGAGTTCGCCCCCGCCACCGGCCCGGCCCCCGGCGCCACGCCGCGCCGCCTCGCCGCCGGACGCCTCGGCCGCGTCCTGGAGCTCGCCATGGCCCCCGACGGCAGCCGCGCCGCCGTCGCCGCGCACGACGGACGGCTCCTTCTCGTCGAGCGGGAGACCGGGGAGGTCCGCGAGGTCGACCGCAGCGAGGACGGCGACGTCGGCGACCTCGTCTTCTCGCCGGACTCCGGCTGGCTCGCCTGGTCCCACCCCGGGCCCCGCCCGCTCAGCCAGCTCAAGCTGGCCAACGTCACCGACCTGTCCGTCACCGAGGCGACCCCGCTGCGCTTCCGCGACTACGCGCCCGCCTTCACCCTCGACGGAAGGCACCTGGCGTTCCTGTCCACGCGCGCCTTCGACCCGGTCTACGACCAGCACGCCTTCGACCTGTCCTTCGTCGAGGGCGCCCGCCCGCACCTGATCCCGCTGGCCGCCACGACACCGTCCCCGTTCGGACCGCAGCGCCACGGCCGGCCCTTCGAGGCCCCCGACAAGGACGAGACGCCCGACAGCGAGGGCGCCCCCACCACCCGGATCGACCTCGAGGGTCTCGCCGACCGGATAGTGCCCTTCCCGGTCGAGGCCGGCCGCTACTCCGGGCTCGCCGCCGCGAAGGACGGCGTGCTGTGGCTGCGCCACCCGGTGCGCGGCGTCCTCGGCGCCTCCCGCGCCCACCCCGACGACCCCGACCCGCACACCGAGCTGGAGCGCTACGACCTCGCCCAGCAGCGCCTGGAGCACCTCGCCGTCGACGTCGACGACTTCGACGTCAGCGGTGACGGCAAGCGGCTGCTGCTGTGGACCGACGGCAAGCTCAAGGTCGTCCCCAGCGACCGGCGCGCCTCCGGCGACGAGGACAGCGACACCAACATCACCGTCGACCTCGGCCGGATCCGCCAGACGGTCGACCCGGCCGCCGAGTGGCGGCAGATGTATGACGAGACCGGCCGCATCATGCGGGACAACTTCTGGCGCGCCGACCTCGGCGGCGTCGACTGGGACGACGTCCTCGACCGCTACCGGCCCGTCCTGGACCGGATCGCCACCCATGACGACCTGGTCGACCTGTTGTGGGAGGTGCACGGCGAACTCGGCACCTCGCACGCCTACGTCGTCCCCGGCGGCGGCCACGGCCGCGGCCCCCGCCAGGGGCTGCTCGGCGCCGACATCACCCGGCACGAGGACGGCACCTGGCGCATCGACCGCGTGCTGCCCCCGGAGACCTCCGACCCCGACGCCCGCTCGCCACTGGCCGCCCCGGGTGTGGCGGTGCGCGCGGGGGACGCCGTCGTCGCCGTCGCCGGCCACCCCGTGGACCCGGTCACCGGACCCGGCCCGCTGCTCGTGGGTACGGCGGGCAGGGCCGTCGAGCTGACGATCTCGCCGTCCGGCGGAGGTGAGCCGCGGCACGCCGTCGTCGTGCCCGTCGCCGACGAGGAGGCGCTGCGCTACCACGCCTGGGTCGCGGACCGGCGGGCCTACGTCCACGAGGTGTCCGGCGGGCGCCTCGGCTATCTGCACGTGCCCGACATGCAGGCGCCCGGCTGGGCGCAGATCCACCGCGACCTGCGGGTGGAGGTGACCCGCGAGGGGCTCGTCGTCGATGTCCGGGAGAACCGGGGCGGGCACACCTCCCAGCTGGTCGTGGAGAAGCTCGCACGGCGGATCGTCGGCTGGGACGTGCCGCGCGGGTCACGGCCGTTCAGCTATCCGATGGACGCGCCGCGGGGGCCCGTCGTCGCCGTCGCCAACGAGTTCTCCGGGTCCGACGGGGACATCGTCAACGCGGCGATCAAGGCGCTCGGGATCGGGCCGGTGGTCGGTACGCGCACCTGGGGCGGGACGGTCGGTATCGACAGCCGGTACCGGCTGGTCGACGGGACGCTGGTCACCCAGCCGAAGTACGCGATCTGGCTGGAGGGGTACGAGTGGGGGGTGGAGAACCACGGGGTGGACCCGGACGTGGAGGTGGTGATCCGGCCGCAGGACGCCGCCGCCGGGCGGGACGTGCAGTTGGACGAGGCGGTGCGGCTGGCGTTGGCGGCGCTCGAGGAGACGCCGGCGAAGGTGCCGCCGGCCGTGCCGTAGACGCCGGCCGACGCCGACGGGGTGGGGCGCGCGGCCCGGCGCCGACGGGGGGGGCGTCCGCGCCGCCCGCGCCCGCCCGTGCCGCCCCGGGCGCCGCGCGTGCCCGTGGCGGAACCGGCGGCGGCGATAGCATGCCCCCGTAGGTGATCACCATCGAGAGGAGGCCGTATGGCAGGGGAGCCGCAGGACGACTGTCTGTTCTGCAGGATCGTCGCGGGGCACGTACCGGCGACCATCGTGCGCGAGACCGAGACGACCGTCGCCTTCCGCGACATCAACCCCCAGGCGCCCACCCACGTCCTGGTGATCCCCAAGGCGCACCACGTGGACGCCGCAGCTCTCGCCGCCGAGGCGCCGCAGCTCGCCGCGGACGTGCTGCGCGAGACGCAGGCGGTCGCCGACCAGGAGAAACTGGAGAGCTACCGCATCGTGTTCAACACGGGCAGCGGTGCGGGACAGACCGTCTGGCACGCCCACGCGCACGTCCTCGGCGGGCGCGGCCTGACCTGGCCCCCCGGGTGAGTGACCGTGTCCGTCCGTGAACTGGTGGTGCTCGGCACCGCCAGCCAGGTTCCCACCCGGCACCGCAACCACAACGGCTACCTCCTGCGCTGGGACGGCGAGGGTCTCCTCTTCGACCCCGGCGAGGGCACACAGCGTCAGATGCTGCGCGCCGGGGTCGCGGCGCACGACCTGAACCGGATCTGCGTCACCCACTTCCACGGGGACCACTCCCTCGGCCTCGCCGGGGTCATCCAGCGCGTCAACCTCGACAAGGTCCCGCACCCGGTCACCGCCCACTACCCGCGTTCCGGCCAGCGCTTCTTCGACCGGTTGCGGTACGCCACCGCCTACCGGGAGACCGTCGGCATCACCGAGGCGCCGGTCGACACGGACGGCCCGCTGGCCGCCACCGCCTCGTACACGCTGGAGGCGCGCAGGCTGTCCCACCCGGTCGAGTCCTACGGCTACCGGCTGGTGGAACCCGACGGCCGCCGCATGCTGCCCGAGCGGCTCGCCGCGCACGGCGTCCGGGGGCCGGACGTCGGCCGCATCCAGCGGGAGGGCGCGATCGGCGGGGTGTCCCTGGAGGACGTCAGCGAGGTGCGGCGCGGGCAGCGGTTCGCGTTCGTCATGGACACCCGGCTGTGCGAGGGCGTGCACGCGCTGGCCGCGGGCTGCGACATGCTCGTCATCGAGTCCACCTTCCTCGACGCGGACATCGAACTCGCCATCCAGCACGGCCATCTGACCGCTGGTCAGGCGGCGGGTGTCGCCCGGGACGCCGGTGTGCGGCACCTGGTGCTCACCCACTTCAGCCAGCGCTACTCGGACCCGGACGAGTTCGAGCGTCAGGCGCGGGCCGCGGGCTTCGAGGGGGAGCTGACGGTGGCGCACGACCTGCTGCGGGTCCCGGTTCCGAAACGGCGGTGAAACGGCCGTACGATGCCTTGATGCCCCTCCCCAAAGCTGAACTGCACCTGCACATCGAAGGCACCCTGGAGCCGGACCTGGCGTTCGAGCTGGCCGCCCGCAACAAGGTCGCGCTGCCGTACGCGGACGCCGACGCGCTGCGCACGGCGTACCGGTTCGAGGACCTCCAGTCCTTCCTGGACCTGTACTACGAGCTGATGGCGGTCCTGCGCACCGAGCGGGACTTCGAGGACCTCGCGAACGCCTATCTCGCCCGCGCCGCGGCGCAGGGCGTGCGGCACGCGGAGATCTTCTTCGACCCGCAGGCCCACCTCTCCCGGGGGGTCGCGATGGGGACGGTCGTCGAGGGGCTGTGGCGGGCTCTGGGCGCGAGCGAGACGAACCACGGTGTCTCCACCCGGCTCATCCTGTGCTTCCTGCGCGACGAGTCCGCCGGGTCGGCGCTGGAGACCCTGGAGGCGGCCCGGCCGTACCTCGACCGGATCACCGGCGTCGGGCTGGACTCGGCCGAGGTCGGCCATCCGCCGGTGAAGTTCCGCGAGGTGTACGAGGCCGCCGCCGCGCTCGGGCTGCGCCGGGTGGCGCACGCCGGGGAGGAGGGGCCGCCGGAGTACATCACGCAGGCCCTGGACGTGCTCGGTGTCGAGCGGGTCGACCACGGGCTGCGGTGTGTGGAGGACCCGGCGCTCGTCGAGCGGCTGGTGCGGGAGCGGATCCCGCTGACGCTGTGCCCGCTGTCCAACGTGCGGCTGCGGGCCGTCGACGTGCTCACCGAGCACCCGCTGCCCGCCATGCTCGACGCGGGGCTGTTGTGCACGGTCAACTCCGACGACCCGGCCTACTTCGGCGGGTACGTGGGCGACAACTTCGACGCCGTACGCCGTGAACTGGGCCTCGGCGAGGACCGGTTGCGGGAGCTCGCCCGCAACTCGTTCCTCGCCTCCTTCCTGGAGGACGACGAGGAGCGGCGGGCGCGGTGCCTCGCCGAGGTGGAGGCGTACGTCTTCTAGCCCGCCGCTGGTCCCGCGTCCCGTCCCCTCCGGTGGCTCCGGCCACCGCCGCGGTTCCCCCAGAAGGCTCGCTGCCGGCCTGCCCGCTGTCGGGACCGTGACCGGGGCGTCGCGGCCGGTCGGGCGGGAAACACCCCCTAGCCCGGGTGGGCGCCCGCCCGGCGCGGTCCTGCCGTCTCGTACGCGGTCCGCGGCGGGGCGGCGGGGGTGCCCAGCGGGATCTCGACGACCGGCTGCTCGGGGGCGCCGACCTGCGGGACGGGGCCGGTCGGGGTGCCGGTGGTCGCGGCGAGCACCGCGGCCGGGGTGCCGCCCCGGCGCCGGATGGTGCCGGGGAGCAAAGGGCGGCCGGAGGTGTGCACGGCGACGGCGGTCATCGGGACGGCGACGAGCAGCAGCGCGGCCCCCAGGATCCAGCCCATCGCCGGAAAGCCGGCCTCGGCGGACAGGACGCTGCCGGTCAGCGGGCCCGCCGCCGTCCCCAGCGAGGACGCCGAGCCGACCAGCACCGCCCACCGTCCGCGCGGGTCCAGGGACGCGGCCAGACCGATCAGGTAGGACAGGACGATCGGGTAGAGGGTGTTCCAGGCGATCTCCCCCGCGGCGAAGTGCGTGAGCCCGGTGGCGGAGGCGCTCACCACGACGCACCCGGCGATCAGCACGGTCCCGGCGCCGATCGGCACCGCCCGCCCGAGCCGTGAGCCCAGCGCCCCCGCGCCCAGGACGCCCAGCAGTCCCGCGCCCAGCGCCACCGCGAAGACCACGCCGACCGTGGCCTCGGTGAGGTGAGCCTGTGTCAGACCGATGCGCCCGCTCACCCCCCACAGGGAGTTCTGCACCATCGACCAGCACGGCATGGCGGCGGCCAGGTGGAGTCCGGAGCGCAGATGGGGGAGCGGGGCACGCTCCTCGCGCCGGGCCGCGACGGGCGCCGTGCGGGCCGGAAGCCGTCCGGTCAGCGGCCACACCACGAGCGCGGTCAGCGCGATCGCCGCCAGCGGCTGTCCGTGCCCGGCACCCAGGTGCGGCACCGTCAGATAGACGGCCCCCGCCAGCGCCGAGACCCCGAGCAGACCGAGCGTCGAGGCGCGGTGGGGGTCGGGCTCGGCGGCGATGCGGGTCGCGGCGACCGTCGTGGCCGTACCGGAGCCGAACCCGCCCAGGACGGCACCGGCGACCACGGCCGGGACGTCACCGGCGAGGGCGGCCCCGCCGTATCCGAGCACCGCGAGCGCCAGACCGGCCCGGGCGAGTGTCCGGGCGCCGATCCGCTCCACGCGGGAGGCGAGCAGGAAGCCCGCCGACGCCGAACTCAGCAGCAGCGCACTGCCGACGGCGCCCGCCTCGGTGGCGGTCAGGGGCAGTCCGGCGTCCAGGCGGCCGACGACCGTCGGCAGCAGGTACGGGGCGAGGTACCCGGCCGTGAACAGGGCGACGAGGGGCCAGGGCAGGGTGGTGCGTGGGGGGAGCACGGGCGTTCCAGGGCATGCGAAAGGAGCGGCACGGAAAAGGGGGTGGGGCGCAGGCCGTCGACGGACAGGAACGCGCGGGCAATTTGTATCAAGCACGCGGGGCGAGAAGAAGCGCGGGTCCGGTGATGTGGATCACTTTACGTTTGCGGTGGGGATGAGCGGGTAACCTCAAGCGCCCTGACGCCAGTTCGCGCCTCCGCCGGCACCCGGTGCGCTCGCCTCGATCTTCACCCGGACCTCGCGCATCACCGCGACGATCCGCTCCTCGTGCTCCGCCGTCAGCCGGGCCACCGGCACCGAACAACTGATGGCGTCCTGGGCGGGCTTGTCGTAGCGCAGCGCGAAACCGAAGCCCACGATGCCGGTGACGCCCTCCTCCCGGTCCACGGAGTACCCCCGCGCCCGCACTCCGGCGAGATCGGCGAGCAGGGGCGCGCGGTCGGTGTGGGAGTTCGGCGTCAGCGCCTCGTACGGCCCGGCGGGCAGGTCCTCGTCGGGCCGCTCGGCCAGCAGCGCCTTGCCGAGCGCGCCCACGTGCGCGGGCAGCCGGCGGCCGACCCGGCTGATCGTGCGCAGGTACTCGTGCGACTCGCGGGTGGCCAGGTAGGCGACGTCCCGCCCGTCCAGCCGGCCGAGGTGGATCGTCTCGCCCAGCGCCTCTGAGGCCTCGTCCAGATACGGCCGCACCAGCCGCACGCGCGGGTCGGAGTCGAGGTAGCTCGTGCCGGTGAGCAGGGCGTGGATGCCGATGCCGTAGAGCGAGCCGGTGACGTCCGTGCGCACCCAGCCCCGGCCGATCAGTGTTTGGAGCAGCGCGTACATCGAGCTGCGCGGCACGCCCAGCTCCTCCGCCAGCTCCTGCAGCCGCGCCGGGCGGTCCCCGCGCGCCGCGAGCAGCTCCAGCAGGTCGACCGTGCGCGCGGCCGACTTCACCTCGCGGACGCCGCTCCCGTCCCCTGTCTCCGCCATGCGCCGATCGTAAGCGGACCCGTCCGGCCCATTGACGGCTGTCGTTCGCCTACCTAACCTCCATCTCCATACGTAGATGACGTCTACAAGGGGAGATGGTGGAGCGTGAGCCCCGACACGGACACGACCGGGCGACTGGGGGAGGGCATGGCGCGGGGGGTGCTGTCGTTCCCGCTCACGAGCTTCTGCGAGGACGGCTCACTCGACCCCGACGGCTTCCGCGCCCACCTCGCCGCCCAGCTCGCCACCGCGCCCGGGGCGGTCTTCCCCGCCTGCGGCACGGGCGAGTTCTTCTCCCTCGACGAGGACGAGTACCGGCAGGTGGTGCGGATCGCCGTCGAGGAGGCGGCCGGCCGGATCCCCGTCGTCGCCGGCGTCGGCTACGGCTGGGCGCAGGCCGTCCGGTTCGCGCGGATCGCCGAGGAGGCGGGCGCCGACGCCCTCCTCGTCCTGCCGCACTACCTGGTCGCCGCCCCCCAGGACGGCCTCGTCGCCCAGCTGGAGCGGATCGCCGCCCGCACCCGGCTGCCGCTCATCGCCTACCAGCGCGGCCAGGTCGCCTTCACCGCAGCCTCGTTGCGGCGCGTCGCCGCGATCCCCAACGTCATCGGCCTCAAGGACGGCCACAGCGACCTCGACCGCCTCCAGCGGCTCACCCTCGCAGCCCCCGAGGGCTTCCTCTTCTTCAACGGCGCCGCCACCGCCGAGATCCAGGCCCGCGCCTACGCCGCCGTCGGCGTCCCCGCCTACTCCTCCGCCGTCCACGCCTTCGCCCCCGAGATCGCGAACGCCTTCTTCGTCGCGCTGAAGGCCGGCGACACCGGCACGGTCGACAAGCTGCTGCGCGACTTCTACGTACCGCTCGTCGAACTCCGCGACCGGGTGCCGGGATACGCCGTGTCGCTGGTGAAGGCCGCGGCGCGGCTGCGCGGCCGGCCGGTGGGCCCCGTGCGCGCCCCGCTCACCGACCCCTCGGCCGGCGACCTCGCCACCCTGAAGGCCCTGCTCACCGCCGGACTCGACCTCGTAGGAGCCGCCCTGTGAACCTCGCCGTCGCCGACGTCCGCCTGACGCCGATCCTCGTCGCCGACCCGCCCCTGCTCAACACGCAGGGCGTACACCAGCCGTACACCCCGCGCCTGATCGTGGAGGTCGTGACGGCCGACGGGATCACGGGCGTCGGCGAGACGTACGGCGACACCAAGTACCTGGAGCTGGCCCGGCCGTTCGCGCGCAAGCTGGTCGGCCGCCAGGTAGGCGACCTGAACGGCCTGTTCACCCTCGCCGACGAACTGGCCGTCGACCGGTCGAGGATCTCCGGCCAGGTCGACGTCGGGGGGCTGCGGGGCGTGCAGACCGCCGACAAGCTGCGGCTGTCCGTCGTCTCCGGCTTCGAGGTCGCCTGCCTCGACGCCCTCGGCAAGGCGCTCGGCCTGCCCGTGCACGCGCTGCTCGGCGGCAGGGTGCGCGACGCCGTCGAGTACAGCGGCTACCTCTTCTACAAGTGGGCCGACCACCCCGAGGGCGTGGCCTGCGAGAAGGACGACTGGGGCGCCGCCCTCGACCCGGCCGGCGTCGTCGAACAGGCGCGCCGCTTCAAGGAGCGGTACGGCTTCACCTCCTTCAAGCTCAAGGGCGGGGTCTTCCCTCCGGAGGAGGAGATCGCCGCGGTGCGGGCCCTCGCCGAGGCCTTCCCGGGGCACCCCCTGCGGCTGGACCCCAACGGGGCCTGGAGCGTGCCGACGTCGCTGGAGGTCGCCGCGGAGCTCGGGGACGTCCTCGAGTACCTGGAGGACCCGGCGCTCGGCACGCCCGCCATGGCGGAGGTGGCCGCCGCCGTCGACGTCCCGCTCGCCACCAACATGTGCGTCACGACGTTCGCCGAGATCCGGGAGGCCTTCACACAGGGCGCCGTGCAGGTCGTGCTCTCCGACCACCACTACTGGGGAGGGCTGCGCAACACCCAGCAGCTCGCGGCGGTCTGCCGGACGTTCGGCGTGGCGGTGTCCATGCACTCCAACACCCACCTGGGCATCTCGCTCGCGGCCATGACCCACGTGGCGTCCACCGTCCCCGACCTCCACCACGCCTGCGACTCCCACTACCCCTGGCAGTCGGAGGACGTCCTGACCGAACGGCTGACGTTCCAGGACGGCAGGGTCGCCGTCTCCGACGCGCCCGGCCTCGGCGTCGAACTCGACCGCGACCGGCTGGCGTTCCTGCACCGGCGCTGGCTCGACGACGACGGCGCCCTGCGCGAGCGCGACGACGCGGCCGCGATGCGCGTCGCCCACCCGGACTGGGTCACGCCCTCCGTCCCCCGTTGGTGAACCCCCTCCGACGCGCCCCCTGCCCGCGACCGGAGCCGCTCGCGGCAGCAGTACCCCCGGCACCCCCGTCCCCGCAGAGCACTCGCCCGCCGCCCGCCCGGCGATCCGCACACCCTTCCGCCTTCCGCCTTCCGCCTTCCGCCTTCCGCGGAACGTGACGGACGCGGCGCCCGGCCGCGGACCGCCCGGCCCGGGTGCCGCTCCGAGGGCTTGCGCCCGGTCGACCCGCTCCCCCGCACCGGGCGCGCCCGGCCGGGCCGTGCCCGCCTCCGGTCCGGCGGCGCCCGGCCGAACCGGGGCGCCCGCCCCCACCCCCGGACCCCGGCCGGCCGCGCCCGGGCTGAACCGGGGCCGACGCCGGCCCGGCCGAGGACCGGAACCCCGAGCCGGACGCCGCTCGTGCCGGATGTCCAGCCGTGCCGGACGCACCGGGCAGGGCCTGCGGCGTGTGGTCGGGGGGTGCGCCGGGGGCGGGTGACGCGCTCCCGCCGGCGCTCCCCGGCGCCCGCCCCGGGGCTCGTGTGACGGACGGCGTGTCGTCGGTGGTGTGGTGCACACTGGCCGCATCGGCACCACGTCAGGGAGCGCACCGTGATCGCGTCCACCGCGTCCACCGGAGAGGGACACCACCACCGACAGCCACGCCAGGCCCAGGTCGACCCGCTGGCCCGCCTGCGCGCGCCGGGCGACCCGCCCTGGGACGTGTACCTCACGGGCACCGTCTTCCTCGACATCATCTTCACCGGGCTCGACTCCGCCCCGGTGCGCGGGACCGAGTCCTGGGCCCGGGGGATGGGGTCGAGCCCCGGCGGCGTGGCGAACATGGCCACCGCCCTGGCCCGGCTGGGCCTGCGCACCTCGCTCGCCGCGGCCTTCGGCGACGACCACTACGGCGAGTACTGCTGGGACACGCTGGAGCAGGGCGAGGGCATCGACCTCACCCCGTCCCGCACGGTCCCCGGCTGGCACTCCTCGGTCACCGTCTCCATGGCCTACGAGGGCGAGCGCACGATGGTCTCCCACGGCCACGAGCCGCCCCCTGAGGAGCCCGCCCCCGACTCCCCGCCGCACGCCCGCGCCGCCGTGGCCTCCCTCACCCCCGGCCGGCGCGCCCCCTGGATCGCCCAGGCCGCGAGCCGGGGCACCCGCGTCTTCGCCGACGTCGGCTGGGACGACACCGGCGCGTGGGACCTGGCGGGACTGGCCGACCTGGAGCACTGCGAGGCCTTCCTGCCGAACGCGGAGGAGGCCATGCGCTACACCGGCGCCCCCTGCCCGCGCGCCGCCGCCCACGCCCTCACCGAGCACGTCCCGCTCGCCGTCGTCACCCTCGGCGCGGAGGGCGCCTACGCCGTCGACGGGTGCACCGGCGAGACCGCCGAGGTGCCCGCGATCGCCGTCGAGGCCCTCGACCCCACCGGCGCCGGCGACGTCTTCGTGGCCGGGTTCGTCACCGGCACCCTCGCCGACTGGCCCCTGGCCGACCGTCTCGCCTTCGCCGGCCTGACCGCCGCCCTGTCCGTGCAGGAGTTCGGCGGCTCCCTGTCCGCGCCCGGCTGGGCCGAGATCGCGGCCTGGTGGCGCCGCGTCCGGTCCGTCGAGGGACAGTCCCCCGAGGCCCTGCGCCGCTACGCCTTCCTCCGCGACCTCCTCCCGGCCCAGGTCACCCCCTGGCCCCGCCGCCGGGCGGTGCCGACGATCGGGTTCCGGCAGTCGGCCTGAGAGCTCCGAACAAGAGGGGAGGGCGAGCCGGGCGCCCCTTTCGTTCGCAGAGCTCCGCCCGCCCCGCGGCCCGCCGCGGGCGAAGCCCTCCTCGAAAAGTCCTACGGCGTTGTCAGTCCCCTGGCGTACTCTGGAACTCGCCAGGCCGCCCTTGTGGCAGGCGAGACGCATCCGGGAGGATCCAGAGGCCTTCGGGCCGGCCTATGACTGAGACACCCACCGCTCAGAACCCCGCGCAGGGGAAGGCGAGAGCACAGTTCACTGTCCCCGCCCAGCACCCCATGGTGACCGTACTGGGGTCCGGCGACTCGCTGCTGCGCGTGATCGAGACGGCATTCCCGGCGGCCGACATCCACGTCCGGGGCAACGAGATCAGCGCGACCGGCGACGCGCGGGAAGTCGCCCTCATCCAGCGCCTGTTCGACGAGATGATGCTGGTGCTCCGCACCGGACAGCCGATGACGGAGGACGCAGTGGAACGCTCGATCGCCATGCTCCGGGCGAGCGAGAACGGGACGAGCGACGGCCAGGAGACCCCGGCCGAGGTACTGACGCAGAACATCCTGTCCTCGCGCGGCCGCACCATCCGGCCCAAGACCCTCAACCAGAAGCGGTACGTCGACGCCATCGACAAGCACACGATCGTCTTCGGTATCGGCCCCGCCGGTACCGGAAAGACGTACCTCGCCATGGCCAAGGCGGTGCAGGCCCTGCAGTCCAAGCAGGTCAACCGCATCATCCTGACCCGGCCCGCGGTCGAGGCGGGCGAGCGGCTCGGCTTCCTGCCAGGCACGCTCTACGAGAAGATCGACCCCTACCTGCGCCCGCTGTACGACGCGCTGCACGACATGCTCGACCCCGACTCGATCCCGCGGCTGATGGCGGCGGGCACGATCGAGGTCGCGCCGCTGGCGTACATGCGCGGCCGCACGCTCAACGACGCGTTCATCATCCTCGACGAGGCCCAGAACACCTCGCCCGAGCAGATGAAGATGTTCCTCACCCGCCTCGGCTTCGACTCGAAGATCGTGATCACCGGTGACGTGACCCAGGTCGACCTGCCCAACGGCACGAAGTCCGGTCTGCGTCAGGTGCAGGACATCCTGGAGGGCCTCGAGGACGTCCACTTCTCCCGTCTGTCGTCCCAGGACGTCGTACGGCACAAGCTCGTCGGCCGTATCGTCGACGCGTACGAGAAGTACGACAGCACGCACGGCACGGAGAACGGCGCGCACAGGGGCGGCCGGGGGAAGTCCGGGCACAAGGGGAAGTAGACAGACACAGCACCATGTCGATCGACGTCAACAACGAGTCCGGAACCGAGGTCGACGAGCAGGCGATCCTCGACATCGCCCGCTACGCGCTCGCACGGATGCGCATCCACCCGCTCTCCGAGCTCTCGGTGATCGTCGTGGACGCCGATGCCATGGAGCAGCTGCACATCCAGTGGATGGACCTGCCCGGCCCGACCGATGTCATGTCCTTCCCCATGGACGAGCTGCGGCCGCCGTCCAAGGACGACGACGAACCGCCGCAGGGGCTGCTCGGCGACATCGTGCTGTGCCCCGAGGTCGCCGAGAGGCAGGGCAAGGAAGCGCCCACGCAGCACACCATGGACGAGGAGCTCCAGCTCCTCACCGTCCACGGCGTGCTGCACCTGCTCGGCTACGACCACGAGGAGCCCGACGAGAAGGCCGAGATGTTCGGCCTCCAGGCGGCCATCGTGGACGGCTGGAGGGAGGAGAAGGGGCTCACCGGCCCGTCTCCCGCTCCGACCGTGTCATGAGCCCCACTCTCGTCTCCGGCGCGATCGCCCTGGTCGTCGTCGCGTGGCTCGCCGCCTGCGCGGAGGCGGGCCTCGCGCGCGTCTCCAGCTTCCGCGCCGAGGAGGCCGTCCGCAGCGGCCGGCGCGGCAGTGCCAAGCTCGCCCAGATCGCCGCCGACCCCACCCGCTACCTCAACGTGGCGCTGCTGGTCCGCGTCGCCTGCGAGATGGCCGCCGCCGCGCTGGTCACCTACGCCTGCCTGCGGGAGATCGACGGCACCGCGCCGGCCTTGCTGGCCGCGATCGGCGTGATGGTGCTCGTGTCGTACGTCGCCGTCGGCGTCTCCCCGCGCACCATCGGCCGCCAGCACCCGCTGAACACGGCCACGGCGGCGGCGTACGTGCTGCTGCCGCTGGCGCGGATCATGGGCCCGATCCCGTCGCTGCTGATCCTCATCGGCAACGCCCTCACCCCCGGAAAGGGCTTCCGCCGCGGTCCCTTCGCCTCCGAGGCGGAGCTGCGCGCGCTGGTCGACCTCGCGGAGAAGGAGTCGCTGATCGAGGACGATGAGCGCCGCATGGTGCACTCCGTCTTCGAGCTGGGCGACACCCTCGTGCGGGAGGTGATGGTGCCGCGCACCGACCTCGTCGTCATCGAGCGCTACAAGACGATCCGCCAGGCCCTCACCCTTGCCCTGCGCTCCGGTTTCTCGCGCATCCCGGTCACCGGGGAGAGCGAGGACGACATAGTCGGGATCGTGTACCTGAAGGACCTGGTCCGCAGGACGCACATCAGCCGGGACGCGGAGAGCGACCTGGTGTCGACGGCGATGCGGCCCGCCGCCTTCGTCCCCGACACCAAGAACGCCGGCGACCTGCTGCGCGAGATGCAGCAGCAGCGCAACCACGTCGCCGTCGTCATCGACGAGTACGGCGGCACCGCCGGCATCGTCACCATCGAGGACATCCTCGAGGAGATCGTCGGCGAGATCACCGACGAGTACGACCGCGAGCTGCCCCCGGTGGAGGAACTCGGCGAGGACCGCCACCGCGTCACCGCCCGCCTGGACATCACCGACCTCGGCGAGCTGTACGGGCTGGAGGAGTTCGACGACGAGGACGTGGAGACCGTCGGCGGTCTGCTCGCCAAGGCGCTGGGCCGGGTGCCGATCGCCGGCGCGTCCAGCGTCGTCGACCTGCCCGACGGGCGCGGGCTGCGGCTGACCGCCGAGGCCGCCGCGGGCCGCCGGAACAAGATCGTGACGGTGCTGGTGGAGCCGGTGGAGCACGCAAAGGAGGAACAGCCCGAGTGACGCCCCAGGAGCTGCGCGCCCTGTGCCTGTCCTTCAACGCGGCGACGGAGGACTTCCCCTTCCGGCCGGAGATTTCCGTCTTCAAGGTCGGGGGCAGGCTCTTCGCGCTGACGACGCTCGACGCGCGGCCCCTGACCGTCAATCTCAAGTGCGACCCGGAGGACGCGGTCCGGCTGCGCGCCGAGCACCCCGGGCTGATCGTCCCCGGCTGGCACATGAACAAGCGGCACTGGAACACGGTGACCGTCGACGGCGACCTCCCGGACCGCCTGGTCCGGGAACTCGTCGAGGACTCGTACGACCTGGTCGTCGCCGGCCTACCGCGCGCCGAACGCCTCCGTCTCGACCGCCCCTGAGGCTGCCGTCCCGGCCGCAGCCGAGGCCGTCGTCGCAGCCGTCTACGAGGCCGCCCCCGCGGTCCTCCCCGTGGCCGGGTTCGCCCCGAGGCCCCGCAGACCGAGCCCGACCAGCACCGCCGCCGCCAGCACGATCGCCGTGTCCAGCGCGATGACCGTGCGGACGCCGGACAGCAGGCCGCCCGAGGTCGTGGCCGGCACGCCGAGCAGTCCTGGAGTCGACGGCGATGAAGGTGCCGGCCCGGCCGGACCCGACGATCGTGCTGCACACGCCGCTCGAGGAGGCGAACAGCGCGCCGAAGCTGGAGTGGCTGGCCTCGCCGGCGGGGCGCGCTGTACCCCGTGGCGGGGTGACGCCGGCACGGCTTTCGTATGCTCGGCTCATGACCGACAGCAACGCGCTTGACCCCGAGGACCGCAAGATCGTCACCCTGGCCCGTTCCGCGCGGGCCCGCAACGGTGTGCCCGAGGGGGCGGCCGTACGGGACGAGACGGGACGTACGTATGTCGCCGGGTCGGTGGACCTGTCGTCGCTGAAGCTGAGCGCCCTGCGGACGGCGGTGGCGATGGCGGTGGCGTCCGGGGCGACGTCGCTGGAGGCGGCGGCCGTGGTCTCCGAGGCGGAGGGCGTCGCGGACGAGGACCGGGCCGCTGTCGCGGACCTGGGGGGGTCGGCCACCCCCGTCCTGCTGGCCGGTCCCGACGGCACCGTCCGGCTGACCGTCTCCGCGGGCTGACGCACCTGAGTACCTGACGCGCCAGGGGGCTCCGCGCCGCCCCCCCGGCTCCGCCCCCGGACCCCGGCGCAGAGTTAGGCCGGATTTCAACCTTGCCGTCCTCCCCTGCCGACGGGTCAATGGAGCCATCCGACGGACCGTCAGTTCCACTCCCCACCGGGGCCGGTGCCCGCACCCGCCGTCCCGTCCGGCCGTCCGTCTTCGAAGATCCGTAAAGGAGCCGGAAATCCCCATGCGCAAGCGAATCGGATCAGGTGCGGCACTGCTGGCCGGGACCCTCGCGGTCACCGGTCTGGCCCTCGCGCCCTCTGCCGCCGCCGTCACCCCGACGACGGCGACCGTCACCGCGAACTGCGGTCTGTTCGGCGGCGGAGCCGCCACCCTCACCGCCACCCAGAACGGCACCTCGGCCACCCTCACCCTCTCGTCCACCGCGATCACCGCGCCGATCCCGATCGGCGCGAACAGCATCAACTCCACGCTCACGATGGCGAACTCGACCGGTGCCGCACGGGTCTTCAGCGGCACCGTGAACCCCGCCATGGCCACCGGCGCCCCGATCACGGTCGGTCCGCTCAACGGGACCGTGGCCTCCGGAGACCGCCTGGACCTCTACCGGGGCTCCCTGAGGATGGTCGTCTTCGGGATCACCGTCACGTGCACGGCGTCCGGGCCGCAGGCGCCGGGTCCTTTCGTGTTCGACTGAGAACCGCGCGACGGGCCGTCGGATTCCCCGGACAGGGGAATCTGACGGCTCATCAGTTCAGCGTGGCGTCTCCATTGACTTCTCACGCCGTCCCCCGCTCAATGCCCCCTGTCGGCGCAGAAGAGCCGCTGCGCCCGCATCCCTCAGGAGGGGGCACCCATGGGTCCGACACCCCAGAGTTCCCGACGACCCCGAAGACGACGCGGCAGCGCACTGCTCGGGGCCGCCGTCCTCGCGCTCGCCGCGGGCGGGGCACTGGCGGCGCCCGCCGCCGCCGCGTCCGTGGACGTGGACTTCCCCACGCACTGCGTCCCGCCGCCCATCGCGGGCATCCCGCCGATCGACGGCACCACCACCGGGAAGATCACGGTGGACAACGCCCGGCCCGAGGTCGGCGACACCGTCACCGTGACCTACACGGTGGTCAAGCCCGCCGCGAGCAACCCCACCGACCTGGCCCTGCCGGCCGACATCATGACGCCCACCGGCACGGTCGCCCTCGGCGGCGCGCAGACCGGCAGCGTCACCGTCGCGGGGCCGAAGAAGAACGCCCCGGTGCCCGGCAAGGGCCCCTTCCCGTCGTTCTCCATGACCGGCACCTTCACGGTCACCGCGCCCGGCGCGATCACCCTCTCGCCCGGCGACTACAACATCCACACCAGCTACATCCTGGAGCTGGACACCCCCTGCACGGTGACGAACCCGCCCGCCCCCGTGTCGGAGACGGTCACGGCGGGCGACAACCCGCCGGCCAACACCCGGGCCATCAGCCTGGGTTCGGCCTCCGGCGGGCCGGGTGACGCGGTCACCGTCACCGGCAGCGACTTCACGCCGGGCGCGACCGTCACCCTCGCCGGACGCGCCGGCACCGCCCAGACCGCCGACGCGGCGACCGTCACCGCGAACGCGCAGGGCGGCTTCAGCGGCTCCCTCGTCGTCACCGACCGCACCACGACCGGCGTCGTGGCGTACGAGGGCGCCGCGTGGAGCGCGGAGAAGGGGGCCGGGCCCGTCGCCTACGTCGTCGTCGACGACACGCCCGTACCGGAGGGCGGTCAGAAGCTGACGACGGCCGTGAGGGCGGGCACGCTGTCGATGTCCCAGGCCGGGGACACCGTCCAGCTCTCCGCGGTCGACTTCGGCACCGGCGGGGCCTCGACCGGGGCGCTGCGGACGGTGACCGTCAAGGACTTCCGCGGCGGACCCGCGGGCTGGTCCCTGACCGGCAAGGTCACCGACTTCACCGGTCCCGGCGCCAAGATCGCGGCCGGCAAGCTGAGCTGGACGCCCGCGTGCGCCACCGAGGCGGGCAGCCCGAGCACCTGCCGGGCCGGTTCCGCGGGCGTGGTGGGCAGCGCGGGGGCGACCCTGGCCTCCGCCCCCGACGCCGCGCTCACCGGCGGCGAGTTCACCGCCGACGCCCGACTCTCCCTCGACGTACCGGCGTTCACGCCCCCGGGCGGCTACTCCGGCGTCCTGACCCTCACCCTCACCTGACCCACCCGTCCACCGGTGGCCGGGCGGCCTCCCGCACGGGTCCGCACCCGCCCGACCACCCCGACGCCCGTGGGGGCCGCACCCATGCGCAAGCCGTACGCCCTCCTCCTGCCGTTCCTCCTGACCCTGCTGTCGCCGCTGCTGTCGGCCACCCCCGCCCGCGCCGCCGACAACGGCAGCTGGTCCGTGCACCCCGACTCCTCGGCCGTCGCCGCACGGCCGTACTTCTATGTCACCGCCGACCCCGGGCAGACGATCACCGACAAGGTCGTCGTCGCCAACAGGACGGACGCGCCGCTCACCTTCCGGCTGTACGCGGCCGACGCCTACAACACCCCCCGCGACGGCGGGTTCGCCGTACGGACGGCGGGGGAGCGGATGCGGGGCGTGGGCGCGTGGGCGAAGCCCGCGCGGGACCGGGTGACCGTGCCGGGCCGCGCCTCCGTCACCGTGCCGTTCACGGTCCGGGTGCCCGAGGGCGCCGAGCCCGGCGACCACCCGGGGGCGATCGTGGCGCTCGACGAGCGGGTCGACAAGGGCGACGGCGCCGTCGCGCTCGGCATCCGGCGGGCCGTCGGCGCCCGCGTCTACCTCCAGGTCAGCGGGCCCGCCCTGCCCGCGCTCGCCGTCGAGGACGTCCGCCTCCACCACGACCGGCCGCTCGTCCCCGGCCTCGGCGACAGCACCGCCACGGTCTCCTACACCCTGCACAACACCGGCAACGTCACCCTGAACCCGACGGTGGAACTGCGCGCGACGGGCCTCTTCGGCCGTACGCTCCTCGCCCGAGACCTGTCGAAGGTCCCCGCCGAACTGCTGCCCGGCCAGCGGGTGCGCCTGAGCGAGCCCTGGCGCGGAGCACCCCAACTCGACTGGGGCAGGGTGACGTTGACGGCGAGCGCGAAGGACACCCGTGAGTCGGCGAGCGCGTCCTTCCTCGCGCTGCCGTGGCTGGTGGCGGGCGTGCTGGGGACGGCGACGGCCCTGGGCGCGGCGCTGTGGACCAGGGCGCGGAGGGCGGCCGGCCGGCCCGCCCGCCGTGCCGTCACCGCCGTGCCGGGGGAGCGGCGGGAGGCGGCTCGCAGGCCGTGACGGTCGGAGCTTCCAGAGGTCCCGCCCGCTCACCGACCACCGGGGATCGGTGTGGCCGCCGTGTTCCTCGAGGAGCGCGTACCACTCACCCGAGGCTCCCCCGTTCTCACCGTCGTCTCAGAGCGCGTCGGGGCCGCGTTCGCCCGTCCGGACGCGGACGACCGTCTCGACCGGCAGGGCCCACACCTTGCCGTCGCCGATCTTCCCCGTCTGCGCGGCCCCGACGATCGCGTCGATCACGGCGTCCGACTCCGCGTCCTCGACCACGACCTCGATCCGTACCTTCGGCACGAGGTCGACCTGGTACTCGGCGCCCCGGTACACCTCGGTGTGCCCGCGCTGGCGGCCGTAGCCGCTGGCCTCGGTGACGGTCAGCCCGTGCACGCCGAGCTCCTGGAGGGCGGTCTTCACCTCGTCGAGGCGGTACGGCTTGACGATCGCGGTGATGAGCTTCATGCCTGGGTCTTTGCCTTCTGGCCGGAGGGGACGGAGGAGGAACTGACCGGGGCGCCGTGGCCCAGGACGCCGTGATCGTATGCGGTCTCGGCGTGCACCGTAAGGTCCAGGCCGGTGTGCTCGTGCTCCTCGTCCGCCCGGAAGCCGATGGTCCGGTCCAGCAGCCCGGCGATGCCGTACGTCACCAGGAACGCGTACGCGGCGACGGCGACGACGGCCACGAGCTGCTTGCCGAGCTGGGCGAGACCGCCGCCGTACAGCAGGCCCTCGGTGCCGCCGGTCATGGACTCGACAGCGAACACGCCGATGAGCAGGGTGCCGATGACACCGCCCACCAGGTGGACACCGACGACGTCGAGCGAGTCGTCGTAGTTCAGCCTGAACTTCCAGCTCACCGCGTAGGAGCAGACGACACCGGCGGCGAGGCCGACGACCAGCGCGCCGAGCAGGGAGACCGAACCGCAGGAGGGGGTGATGGCGACCAGGCCCGCGACCGCGCCGGACGCCGCGCCGAGGGTCGTGGGGTGGCCGTCGCGCCTTTGCTCGACGAGCAGCCAGCCGAGCAGCCCGGTGCAGCCGGCGGCGAGGGTGTTGAGGAAGGCGGCGGCCGCGAGGCCGTTCGCGCCGAGGGCCGAGCCCGCGTTGAAGCCGAACCAGCCGAACCAGAGCAGACCCGCGCCCAGCATCACCATGGGCAGGTTGTGCGGACGCATCGCGTCCTTCTTGAAGCCCAGGCGCGGGCCCAGGACCAGGCAGAGCGCCAGGCCGGAGGCCCCGGAGGTGATCTCGACCGGCAGGCCGCCGGCGAAGTCGAGCGCGCCGAGGCGGGTCAGGATCCAGCCGCCCGGCCCCCACACCCAGTGCGCGACGGGAACGTATACGAGCAGCGCCCAGACGGGGACGAACACCAGCCAGGCCGTGAACTTCGCACGGTCCGCGATCGCACCGCTGACCAGGGCCGCCGTGATGATCGCGAAGGTGAGCTGGAAGGTCGCGAAGAGGAGGGTGGGAACGGTGCCCTGGACGCTGTCCGGGCCCAGTCCGGCCATCCCTGCGTGCTTCAGCCCGCCGATCAGTCCGCCACCGACGTCGTCACCGAACGCGAGGGAATAGCCGGCCGCCAGCCACACCACCGTGACCAGGGCGATCGACACGAAACTCATCATCAGCATGTTGAGGACGCTCTTCGTGCGGACCATGCCGCCGTAGAAGAGGGCCAGGCCCGGGGTCATCAGCAGGACGAGGGCGGTGGCGGCGAGCAGCCAGGCGGTGTCGCCGGTGTCCACCTGCGCGGCGGCAAGGATCACGGTCGTCTCCAACGGGTGGGGGCTCGTCAGAGGGTCACCGCACCGCGTTACCGGTCGCGTACGGGTGTGTTTCCGTCACGTTTCGTTGCGTGCGGGTTTCCGGAAGCTCACCGAAGGGGGCGGCTTCGGGCGGTTGTACGGCGGGGCCCCGGGGATCAGGGACAATGGGCGCCATGAGCGTTCGTACCCAGTCATCCGAACAGTCGGCCGAGGCCGCGCACCGGGCAGGTTTCGCCTGCTTCGTGGGCCGCCCCAACGCCGGCAAGTCCACCCTCACGAACGCTCTGGTCGGGAAGAAGGTGGCGATCACCTCCAACCGTCCGCAGACGACGCGGCACACGGTACGGGGCATCGTCCACCGGCCCGAGGCGCAGCTGATCCTGGTGGACACCCCGGGTCTGCACAAGCCGCGCACACTCCTCGGCGAGCGGCTCAACGACGTCGTCCGCGCGACCTGGGCCGAGGTCGACGTCATCGGCTTCTGCCTGCCCGCCGACCAGAAGATCGGCCCCGGCGACCGCTTCATCGCCAAGGAGCTGGCCGGGATCAAGCGGACGCCGAAGGTCGCGGTCGTGACGAAGACCGACCTCGTCGAGCCCAAGGCGCTCGCCGAGCAGCTCATCGCCATCGACCAGCTCGGCAGGGAGCTGGGCATCGAGTGGGCGGAGATCGTCCCGGTCTCCGCGGTCGGCGACAAGCAGGTGAACCTGCTGGCCGACCTGCTGATCCCGATGCTGCCGGAGGGGCCCGCGCTGTACCCGGAGGGCGACCTCACGGACGAGCCCGAGCAGGTGATGGTCGCCGAGCTGATCCGCGAGGCGGCCCTGGAGGGCGTCCGCGACGAGCTGCCGCACTCCATCGCCGTCGTCGTGGAGGAGATGCTGCCCCGCGAGGACCGGCCCGCCGACAAGCCGCTCCTCGACATCCACGCGAACATCTACATCGAGCGCCCCAGCCAGAAGGGCATCATCATCGGCCCCAAGGGCCGCCGTCTGAAGGACGTCGGCATCAAGTCCCGCAAGCAGATCGAGGCGCTGCTGGGCACCCCCGTCTTCCTCGACCTGCACGTGAAGGTCGCCAAGGACTGGCAGCGGGACCCCAAGCAGCTGCGCAGGCTGGGCTTCTGAGAGCAAGCCCGGCCGGGGCGTCCCGCCCGGGCTTGCGAGAGCAGGCCGGCCGGGGCGTCCCGCCGCGGCGCTCACCCCTGGGCCCGCAGGACCTCCCGCAGCCAGGCGTAGGACGTCTTGGGGGTCCTCTCCAGCGTGTCGAAGTCGACGTGGACCAGGCCGAAGCGGCGCTCGTAGCCCTCCGCCCACTCGAAGTTGTCCAGCAGCGACCACACGAAGTAGCCGCGCACGTCCACGCCCGCCTGGATCGCCCCGTGCAGGGCGCGGAGGTGGCCGTCGAGGTAGGCGATGCGGTCCTGGTCGTCCAGGCCCGGGTAGCTGCACCCGTTCTCGGTGATCACGACCGGGGGCAGCCGGTCGCCGTAGCGGTCCCGGAAGCCGGTCAGCAGCTCCGTGAGGCCCTCGGGCACCACCGGCCAGCCGAAGTCCGTCACCGGGACGCCCTCGATCTCCCGTACGGAGAAGGGCAGTTCGGCCGGCATCCGCACCCCGCCGAAGTCGATCTCGGTGCCCTGCGGGGCGCCCACCCGCGTCGGCGCGTAGTAGTTGACGCCGTAGAAGTCGAGGGGTTCCGAGATCACCTTCAGGTCGGCCTCCACGTCCCCGGGCATCAGCTCGCCGATGCCCTCCGGGTAGGCGCCCAGCAGGAGGGGCTCGGCGAACAGCCGGTTCAGCAGCAGGTCGTAGAAGGCCGCCGCCTCCAGGTCGGCCGGTTCGCGGGACGCCGGCCAGGTCGGTCCGTGGGAGTTGGCGACGCCGATGTCCGTGGCGCCGGCCGCGCGGAGCGTCCGGACCGCCAGGCCGTGGGCCAGGAGCTGGTGGTGGGCGACGGGGAGCGCGTCGAACAGCAGTCGCCGACCGGGGGCGTGGGTGCCCAGCGCGTGGCCGAGCAGGGTGTGCTCGGCGGGCTCGTTGAGGGTGATCCACTTGTTCACCCGGTCGCCGAGCCGTTCGGCGACCGCGGCGACGTACTCGGCGAAGAGGTGCGCGGTGTCGCGTTCCAGCCAGTCCAGCCCCTCCGGCAGGTCCCAGTGGAAGAGGGTGGGGACGGGCCGTACGCCGGCCGCGCACAGTTCGTCCACCAGACGGTCGTAGAAGTCGAGGCCGCGCCGCTCGTCGAACAGGATCCTCGGCCACGACACCGAGAAGCGGTAGGCGTTCACGCCGAGCCCGGACAGCAGCGCCACGTCCTCCGGGTAGCGGTGGTAGTGGTCGCAGGCCACCGCCGCCGTCGAGCCGTCCTTCACCCGGCCCGGCTCGGCCGTGAAGGTGTCCCACACGGACGGCTGGCGTGCGTCGACCGCGCCCTCGATCTGGTGGGCGGAGGTGGAGACGCCCCACAGGAAGCCGGCCGGGAACCGGGGGATCGGGTTCGTCGCAGTGTGCTGCTCGTCGCTCGCCATGCGCCGGATCATCCGTACCGGGGGTAAGGGAAGTCAACGGGCTCGTGTGAAGAACGCGTCACGCCCCTTCCTTCAACACCCGGGAGATCAGCTTGCGTTGGTCGTCCGTGAGCCGGGGGTCGGCCGCGTAGACCGTCGTGCCGTCCACGGTGATCTGGTAGCTGAAGCCGTCGGGCACGCCGACCGGCGGCACGCCCCGGCCGGACGCGAGCGCGCTCTCGGCCAGGGCGTGCCACTCGGGGGCGTCGGGCCGTTCCGAGGTGTCCACCTCGGCGTGCCGCTCGATGCCCGCGAACCCGCCCGTGCGTCTCACCTGAATCCGCATGGGTCCTGTCTAGTACGTCGTCACAGGATCCGCACCCCGACCCGCTCCCAGGCCTTCTCCACCGCCTGGAACTCCTCGCCGCCGTCGCCGAAGCGCTCGCGCGCCGCCCGCACCGTCAGCTTGGCGAAGTCGGTGAAGAACGCCCTCTCCCTCAGCTCGCCGCCGGTCAGCACGTCGTACCAGATCTGACCGGCCTTCTCCCAGGCGAAGCCGCCGATGGCGGTGGCGGCCAGGTAGAACGCGTGGTTGGGGATGCCCGAGTTGATGTGGACGCCGCCGTTGTCCCGGCCGGTGCGGACGTAGTCGTCCATCGTCGCGGGCTGCGGGTCCTTGCCGAGGACGTCGTCGTCGTACGCGGTGCCCGGGGCCTTCATGGAGCGCAGGGCCCGGCCGGTGACGCCCGGGGCGAGCAGCTCGGCGCCGATGAGCCAGTCGGCCTCGGCGGCGGTCTGGCCGAGCGTGTACTGCTTGATGAGCGCGCCGAAGACGTCGGACATCGACTCGTTGAGGGCGCCAGGCTGGCCGTAGTAGGTGAGGTTCGCCGTGTACTGGGTGACGCCGTGGGCCAGCTCGTGGCCGATGACGTCGACGGAGTTCGTGAAGTCGACGAAGATCTCGCCGTCGCCGTCGCCGAACACCATCTGCTCGCCGTTCCAGAAGGCGTTGTTGTAGTCCCGGTCGTAGTGGACCGTGGCGTCCAGGGGCAGGCCGTCGCCGTCGATGGAGTGGCGGCCGTAGGCCTTCAGGAAGAGCTCGAAGGTGGCGCCGAGGCCCGCGTAGGCCCGGTTGACCGTGGCGTCCCGGCCGGGCTCCTCGCCCTCGCCGCGGACCTTGGTGCCGGGCAGGCCGGTGCCGTGCTCGGCGTCGTAGACGGTGCGCAGCGGCCGGTCCGACGGTGCCTTCGCCGTCGGGGCGGCCGCCAGGCGGAACTCGGTGGTCACGCGGCGCCGGGAGCGCAGCTCGCTGTCGCGCAGCAGGGTGCGCCGGGCGGGACCGGAGAGTGCGGGGTCGTCGTGGCGCGCCAGTCGGTCGAGGACGTGGGGCGGCACGACGGTGCAGAAGACGGGCTCGAAGCCCCCGTGAGTCGTCATTGCGGCACCCTCGCACCGTGTGACGCCGCTGTCACCGGCCGCAACCATGATTGGTGAAAAACGGTGACAAAAGGCTCTGAGCTGCCGATGCGAGTGGTATGCGGCACGTTTTGCCCGTTTCGTCCGGGCGGTCCCGCATACTGGAACAGGCCCGCCCGCCCGATGCGGCTCGGCTAAAGTGCGGAGCACTATGCGTTTCGGGCTGCTTCTCCTTAGCTGCCGCGGCGAGGGCCTGTAGTCGAGGCCGACCCCCTCCCCGCGGAGCTTGGCGTTGCGTCGTCGGCCGTCCTTCCGGACATCCTGAGGAGCCACCGCACCATGGCGAACCGCCAGCAGCCCAGCCAGATGCCGATCCACAAGTACGGCCGCTACGAGCAGGTCGACATCCCCGGCCGCACCTGGCCGAACAACCGGATCACCGCCGCCCCCCGCTGGCTCTCCACCGACCTGCGCGACGGCAACCAGGCCCTGATCGACCCGATGTCGCCCGAGCGCAAGCGCCGGATGTTCGACCAGCTGGTCAAGATGGGCTACAAGGAGATCGAGGTGGGCTTCCCCGCCTCCGGCCAGACCGACTTCGACTTCGTGCGCTCCATCGTCGAGGAAGAGGGCGCGATCCCGGACGACGTGACGATCTCCGTCCTGACCCAGGCCCGCGAGGACCTGATCGAGCGGACGGTGGAGTCCCTCAAGGGCGCCCGCCGCGCCACCGTCCACCTGTACAACGCCACGGCCCCCGTGTTCCGCCGGGTCGTCTTCCGCGGCTCCAAGGACGACATCAAGCAGATCGCCGTCGACGGCACGCGGCTGGTGATGGAGTACGCCGAGAAGCTGCTGGGCCCCGAGACCGAGTTCGGCTACCAGTACAGCCCCGAGATCTTCACCGACACCGAACTGGACTTCGCGCTGGAGGTCTGCGAGGCGGTCATGGACGTCTGGCAGCCCGGCCCGGGCCGCGAGATCATCCTCAACCTGCCGGCGACCGTCGAGCGCTCCACGCCCTCCACCCACGCCGACCGCTTCGAGTGGATGGGCCGCAACCTCTCCCGGCGCGAGCACGTCTGCCTGTCCGTCCACCCGCACAACGACCGCGGCACCGCCGTCGCCGCCGCCGAGCTGGCGCTGATGGCCGGGGCGGACCGCGTCGAGGGCTGCCTGTTCGGACAGGGCGAGCGCACCGGCAACGTCGACCTGGTCACCCTGGGCATGAACCTCTTCTCCCAGGGCGTCGACCCGCAGATCGACTTCTCCGACATCGACGAGATCCGTCGCGTGTGGGAGTACTGCAACCAGATGGAGGTCCACCCGCGCCACCCGTACGTGGGTGACCTGGTCTACACGTCCTTCTCCGGCTCCCACCAGGACGCCATCAAGAAGGGCTTCGACGCCATGGAGGCCGACGCGGCAGCGAAGGGCGTCACCGTCGACGACATCGAGTGGGCCGTCCCCTACCTGCCCATCGACCCCAAGGACGTCGGCCGCTCCTACGAGGCCGTCATCCGGGTCAACTCGCAGTCCGGCAAGGGCGGTATCGCGTACGTCCTGAAGAACGACCACAAGCTGGACCTGCCGCGCCGGATGCAGATCGAGTTCTCGAAGATCATCCAGGCGAAGACGGACGCCGAGGGCGGCGAGGTCACCGGCGGCGACATCTGGGCGGTCTTCCAGGACGAGTACCTGCCGAACCCGGACAACCCCTGGGGCCGCATCCAGGTCCGCACCGGCCAGTCCACCACCGACACCGACGGCGTCGACACCCTCACCGTCGAGGCGACCGTCGACGGCGAGGACACCGTCCTGTCCGGCTCGGGCAACGGTCCGATCTCGGCCTTCTTCAACGCCCTGGAGTCCATCGGCGTCGACGTACGTCTGCTGGACTACCAGGAGCACACGATGAGCGAGGGCGCCTCCGCGCAGGCCGCCTCGTACATCGAGTGCGCGATCGGCGACAAGGTCCTGTGGGGCATCGGCATCGACGCGAACACGACGCGTGCGTCGTTGAAGGCGGTCGTCTCCGCCGTCAACCGCGCGACGCGCTGATCACCCTGACCGGGAGTTTCGGGCCCCGGCCGCCGCATCCGGCGGCCGGGGCCCCGTCGGTTATCGGCCATCCGGCCGTGGAGGTCACGGAAAGGTCTCGTCCAGGGTGCTGACTCCGCCTCATCCATGTGGCTAACATCACGCAGACGTGGCGATGTTGCCGCGGGGTTACGGAGGTGCGACGTGCTGCCAGAACGGGGACGAGACGGCCGTGCCACCGGGCGTGCCCGCATCCTGGGCACCCGCACCGCGTGGACACCCGTCGGGGACGGCGAGTTCTTCTGCCCCGGCTGCGGCGGCGACCGCAACTACCAGCGGCTGACCGGCCGGCGCCGGCTCTGTCTGCTCGGCCTGCCCGTGCTGCCGCGCGGCGCCGGCGCACCGGTCGTCGAGTGCGCGGCCTGCCACCGCCACTTCGGCACCGACGTCCTGGACCACCCCACCACCACCCGCTTCTCCGCGATGCTCCGCGACGCCGTGCACACCGTCGCCCTCGCCGTCCTGTCCGCCGGCGGCACCTGCGCCCGGACGTCCCTGGAGACGGCGGCCACGGCGGTCCGCGCGGCCGGCTTCCCGGACTGCACCCGCGAACAGCTCGCCGCCCTCGTCGACGCCCTCGCCGCCGACACCGGCCGCGTCCACGGCGAACCCTGCGGCGGCGCCGGTCTGGCCATAGAGCTCCACGAGGCCCTCGACCCGCTCGCCCCGCACCTCGCCCCCGTGGGCCGCGAGTCGATCCTCCTCCAGGGAGCCCGCATCGCCCTCGCCGACGGCCCCTACACCCCCGCCGAGCGGGAGGTCCTGGCGACGGTGGGCGCGGCACTGACGATCCGCGCGGAGGACGTGACCCGGCTGCTGGCGACGGCGCGGACGCCGTCCTGACCCGGACCCGCCCGCTACTCCCCCGGGAGTAGTCCCCCCTCCCGGCCGCCCGCCGGAGTACCCCCGAACTCGCCCTCCCGCGCGACGACCGGCCCCGCGCCGGGCGGAAGTCTGGAAGCCGCAACCGCCGCTTCCAGGCATTCGACCGGAGGGAGGCCCGACTCATGGGGGCCGGGACAACGAAGGGCAAGCGCGCCATCCCCTGGGTGGTGCTCGCGCTGTGGGTGGGCGTGCTGGCGCTCGCCTCACCGTTCGCCGCGAAACTCGCCGACGTCCAGCGCGACCGGATCACCGACTACCTGCCGGCGAGCGCCGACTCCACGCAGGCCGCGAAGATCCAGGAACAACTGCCGGGGGGTGAGACCACCGAGCTGGTGCTCGTCTACCACCGCGACGGCGGGCTGACCGCCGCCGACCGGGACACGGCGCGGGAACAGGTCACGCGGGTCGCGGGGGAGCACGCGCTGACCGCACCGCCGCGGGGGGTCCCGTCCGAGGACGGCACCACCGTCATGTACCCGGTCGCCACCAACGAGCCCGGCACCGACGAGGAGAAGCGCGACGCCTTCGTCGACGCCGTGCGCGAGGTCGCCCACAGCACGGGCGGGCTGACCGTCGAGGTGGGCGGCACGGGCGCGTACGCCACCGACGCGGGCAAGGTCTACGACGCCCTCGGCGGACCGCTGCTCTACACCACCGTCGGCGTCGTCGCGGTCCTGCTGATCCTCATCTACCGCAGCCCGGTGCTGTGGCTGGTGCCGCTCGTCGTGGCCGGCATCGCCGACTTCCTGTCGATGGGCGTCGCCTACGGCCTCCACCAGGCCTTCGGGACGACGGTGTCCGGACAGAGCTCGGGCATCATGACGATCCTGGTCTTCGGCGCCGGCACCGACTACGCCCTGCTGCTCGTCTCCCGCTACCGCGAGGAACTGCGGCGCATCGAGCACCCGTACGACGCCATGGTGGCCGCGCTGCGCGGCTGCGGGCCCGCCGTGCTCGCCTCCTCCGGGACCGTCGCCGCCGGACTGCTGTGCCTGCTCGCCGCCGACCTCAACTCCACCCGCGGGATGGGCCCGCTCGGCACCGTCGGCGTGCTGTGCGCGCTGGTCGCGATGCTGACCCTGCTGCCCGCGCTGCTGGTCCTGCTGGGCCGCCGGGTGTTCTGGCCGCTGGTGCCGGTCCACGGCGGCACGCCCAAGGCCCGCCGGTCGCTGTTCGCGGTGATGGGCAGCTCCGCCGGCCGGCGCCCGCGGACCGTCCTCGCGGCCGGCGCGGTGCTGCTCGGCGCGCTCGCCCTGGGCTCGCTGAACCTGCCCGGCACCCTCAAGCAGGAGGACTCCTTCGTCGACCGGCCCGAGTCGGTCGCCGCCCTGCGGACCCTCGCCGAGGCCTACCCGGGGGGCTCCGCACAGCCCATCGACGTGCTCACCCCGGCCGGCCGCGCCGACGCCGCCCTCGCGGCCGTCCGGGACGTCGAAGGCGTCGCCGACGCCCGCAAGGGGCGCACCGGGGGAGGCTGGACGGAGATCTCCGTGACCGCGTCCGCACCTCCGCAGACGGCGGCCGAGACCGCGACCATCGAGCGGCTGCGGGACGTCCTCGACGGCTCCTACGTCGGCGGGGCCAGCGCCCAGCAGATCGACCTGGAGGACACCAACGCCCGCGACCGGATGATCGTCGTGCCGCTGGTGCTGGTCTCCGTCCTGCTGATCCTGGTCGCCCTGCTGCGGTCGCTGGTCGCCCCGCTGCTGCTGGTGGCCGCCGTGGTCGCCGTGTGGGGCGCCTCGCTGGGCCTCGGCGGGCTGCTGTTCGGGCCGGTGTTCGGCTTCGAGGGCACCGATCCGGGGCTGGGGCTGCTGTCCTTCGTGTTCCTGGTCGCCCTCGGCGTGGACTACGGCATCTTCCTGATGCACCGCATGCGCGAGGAGTCGCTGCGCGGCGCCGAACCGGCCGCCGCCGCCCTGACCGCGCTGCGCACCACCGGCGGGGTCATCGCCTCCGCCGGGCTGGTCCTCGCCGCGACCTTCGCCGTGCTGACGAACATGGGCCTCGTGCCGCTCGTCGAGCTGGGCTTCGTGATCGCCGTCGGGGTGCTGCTGGACACCTTCCTCGTCCGCACCTACCTGGTGACCAGCGCGAGCGTGGCCCTGGGACGCAGGGTGTGGTGGCCGGGGCGGCTGTCGCGGGAGCCGGAGTCGCAGCCGGGACACACGCGTGAGCGCGAGCCGGTCACCGGCTGACCCCCGGGCGCCCCTCCCTCCCGGAGGGGCGCCCCCTCGGGCAGGATGGTGCGCGGGGAGAGGGGGAGCGGTGCAGCGCTGGGTGACGCACCCGTGGGCGGACGCCTGGCTGGCGGCGGGCATGGCCGTCACCGACTCCGTGATCGCCGTGCTGTTCGTCGACGGCCGGGCCCCGGACGTGCTCGGCTGGAGCCTGCTGCTCGGCGCGCACGTGCCGCTCGCGTGGCGCCGCAGGCGTCCCGTGCTCGTGCTCTGCGCGATGGCGGTCCTGCTCGTGCCATACCACGCCCTCGACTACAACCACATCGCGGCCGTCGAACCGGCCATGGCCGCGCTGTACACCGTCGCCGTGACCGGCACGGCCCGCCGCACCCTGGTCATCGGCCTGTTCGTGGTCTCCATGACGCTGACCGTCAACGCGCTGACCAACCTCGACGGGACGGTGGAGTTCCTGCGCATCTCCGGCTGGATCGTCGCCGTCATGATGTTCGGCGGGTACATCCGCGTCCACCGCGAGAACGTCACCGCCGCCCTGGAACGCGCCGAACGCGCCGAACGCACCCGCGAGGAGGAGGCCCGCCGCCGCGTCGCCGAGGAACGCCTGCGCGTCGCCCGCGACCTGCACGACCTGCTCGCCCACAGCATCACCCTGATCGGTGTGCAGACCGCCGTCGCCGCGCACGTGCTGGCCGCCGACCCCGACCGTCTCGACCGCGCTGCCGTCGCCCGGGCCCTCGACGACATCGCCGAGACCTGCCGCACCGCCCGCGGCGAACTCCGCACGACCCTGGAGGTGCTGCGCGACCACGGACCGCCCGAGACCCGCGGCCCACTGCCCGACCTGCGCGGACTGTCCGGCCTGGTCGAGACGGCCCGGGCGGCGGGCGCCCGCGTCGACCTGTCGCTGCGGCACACGGAGGTGCCGCCCGCGGTCGGCGCCGCCGCCTACCGCATCGTCCAGGAGGCCCTCACCAACGCCGTGCGCCACGGCGGCCGCGACGACCTGAGCGTCCGGGTGCGGGTGTACGACGAGGGGGCCGCCCTGCGGGTGACGGTCACCGACGACGGGGCCGGGGCCGGGGCCGGGGCACCCGGCTTCGGGCTCGTGGGCATGCGCGAACGGGTGCGGAGCGTGGGCGGCACGCTGGCGGCGGGGCCGCGGGAGGGGAAGGGCTTCGAGGTGAGCGCCGTACTGCCGAGAGGGGAGACGTGATGAGCGTGATCCGGGTGCTGCTGGCCGACGACCAGACGCTGGTGCGGGCCGCGTTCGCGCTGCTGGTGGCGTCGGCGCCGGACATGGAGGTCGTCGGGGAGGCCGCCACGGGGCGGGAGGCGGTGGAACGGGCCCGCAGCGAGCGCGCCGACCTCGTCGTCATGGACGTCCGCATGCCCGACCTCGACGGCATCGAGGCCACCCGGCTGATCGCCGCCGACGAGGACCTCGCCGGGGTGAAGGTGCTGGTGCTGACCACCTACGACACCGACGAGAACATCGTCGAGGCGCTGCGCGCGGGCGCCTCGGGGTTCCTGGTGAAGGACACCCGGCCCGCCGACCTGCTCGACGGCATCCGCACGGTGGCGTCCGGCGAGGCGCTGCTGTCCCCGGGCCCGACGGCCCGGCTGATCGCCCGTTTCCTGCGCAGCCCCGCGGCGCCGCCCCCGACCGGCGGGCCGGAGGGCCTGTCCGGGCGGGAGCGCGGGGTGCTCGCCCTGGTGGCGCGCGGCCTCACCAACACCGAGATCGCCGAGACCCTCGGTCTCAGCCCGCTCACCGCGAAGACCCACGTCAGCCGCATCATGGGCAAGCTGGGCGCGCGGGACCGGGCCCAACTCGTCATCGTGGCCTACGAGTCGGGCCTGGTGACACCGGGGGCGACGGGAGGACGCCGCTAGGGGCGGCGGCGGACAGGCCCTGGGGGCGTGCCCTGCCGTCCCGCCCCGTCCCGCCCCGTCCCGCCCCGTCCTGTCCCGTCCCGTGCCGTCCCGCCCCGTCTCGCCCCGTCCCGTCCTGGCCGTGGCCTACAGCAGCCCCGCCTCGATCAGGTGGCCCTCCACCCGCTCCACCTCCTGCGGCGACAGCGGCACCTGGGGCTCGGCCGTCGCCGGGCAGGCGATCACGCCCAACAGGTGCAGGGCCGCCTTGAACGCGCCGAGCGCCGACGAACTCCCGCCCATCCGGGCCGGATCACCGGCGCGCACCATGCCGTAGAGGCCGCACAGCCGCTCCTGTTCGTCCCGCGCCGCCGACCGCTCGTCGGAACGCCACAGACGGTCCAGGCGGACGTAGCCCCGCGGGTCGACGTTGGCGAGGCCGGGCACCGCCCCGTGGGCGCCCACGGCGAGCGCCGCGTCGACGATCAGCTCGGAGCCGGTCAGGACGCTGAACCCGGGGCGAGCCCGGGTGCCGGCCACGACCTCGCGGAAGCCCGCCAGGTCACCACTGGAGTCCTTCAGACCGGCCAGCACACCGTCGGCGGCCAGCTCCAGCACGACGTCGGCGGGGAGCTTGGTGTGCACGGCGGCCGGCAGGTCGTAGGCCAGGACGGGGACCGGGCTCGCGGCGGCGACCAGACGGTAGTGGCGGGCGACCTCCGCCGGATGGGTGGCCGTGTAGAACGGGGAGATCACCACCACCGCGTCCGCGCCCGCCTCCGCGGCGGACGCGACCCGGTCCAGCACCCGGGGCGTCGTCATGTCGATCGCCCCGGCCAGCACCGGCAGCTGCCCGCCGACGTGCGCCACGGCCGTCTCGACGACCAGCCGGCGCTGCCGGTCCGTCAGATACGCCGCCTCCGACGTCGTCCCGAGCACGAACAGGCCGTGCACCCCGCCCGCCACGAGGTGGTCGACCAGCCGGAGCAGCGAGGGCACGTCCACCTCCCGCTCCGGTGTCAGGGGCGTGCAGAGCGGGGGGACGACACCGGTGAGCGGGGCGGGGAACGGCATGGGGACTCCCTGGCGCTGGACGTACGGGCGACCAGGGCAGTGTCCCCCGCCCCGGCCGCCCTCCCGCGTCCCGGCTCCTCAGAGCTCCGAACAAAAAGGGAGCCCGGCTCGCGACGCCTGGCACGCACGCTCGCCGCGTTGCCGAAAGCCCCTGGTGGCTCCGCTACGAGGAGCTTCCGGCGCCTTGCGATCGCACGTACCGGACGCCGCGAGCTGAACGGCCTCCCCTTCTGTTCGGAGCTCTTAGGGGAGGGTCTTCTCGTACGTCTCGTCCCGGTCGGAGTCGTAGACCAGCTTGCCGCCGGCGTCGTAGCCCTTGATGTGCGGGGCGAGCGTCACCTGCTCGCCGAGGAGGCCGGCGGCGACGAACCAGCGTCCGTCGAGGGTGGCCGTGGTCTCGCTGTCGCCGTAGGAGACGGTCACCTTGGCCACGGACGGTTCGACCGTGCCGATGACACCCCAGCGGAACGGCAGCTTCCAGTTGCCCTTGTCCAGGACCGACTGCTGGTACAGCTTCCCGGCGTTGATGTCGGCCACCACCGCGCCGGTGGGACCGGACTCGGGCGAGCTGATGTTGATGCCGGTCACCTCGCCGCCCTTGACGTTGCAGATCAGCCGGACGTCGGTCTTCTCCTTGACGGCGACGACGTAGTGGCCGTCACCCGGCGCGTTGCTGTCGCCGGTGCTGCGCATCGCCAGCAGGATCCGGTAGTCGCCGGCCTCGCCCAGGTAGTCCTTCTCGAGGCCGCCCGACGGCTGGGCGTCGTCGTAGGCGATGCACTTGCGCAGCCCGTCCGCGGCCTGCTCGGCGGTCACCCCGTCCAGCAACTGACCACCGGCGGCCGCCTGTCCGGAGGCCGTCGCGGCGGGGCTGCGCGGGGCGCTGACCGACGACATGGGTGTCGTCGCGTCAGCGCCCCGTCCCCCGTTCCCCCCGGCCACGGCGTACGCCCCCGCCGGCACCGCGGCCAGCACGACCACCGCCGCCCCCGCCACCGCGAGCCGCCGCCGCCGCTCGATCACGCCCCGCCGGCGGATCGCCGGGTAGGGCGCGGGAGAAGGCTGGATGGTGTACGCGTCGTCCGTCATCAGTTCCCTCACCAGTTCCTCGAAGTCCCGCTCGTCGTCTGCCTCGTGGTTCACTTTCCGCCTCCCCGCCCGGACACGGCGCGGCCCTGGGCCAGCCCCGGGTACGTGCGAAGCTTCGCCAGCCCCTTCGAGGCCTGGCTCTTGACCGTGCCGGGCGAACAGCCGAGCACCTCGGCCACCTCCGCCTCGGAGAGGTCCTCCCAGTACCGCAGGACCACCACCGCCCGCTGCTTGGCGGGCAGCAGGGCCAGCCCGGCGAGCAGGGAGCCGCGCTCCTCCACCTGCCCGACCGCCTCGTCGCGCCCCGGCGTCTCGGGCGGCGCCGCGGTCAACGCCTCGGCGACCCGCCGCTTGCGGAACCGGTCGCTGTTGCAGCTGACCAGCATGCGGCGGACATAGGCCTCGGGACTGTCGCTGCGCGCGATCCGCCGCCACGACCGGTACGCCTTCGCCAGCGCCGTCTGCGTCAGGTCCTCCGCGTGGTGGGCGTCGCCCGTGAGCAGATACGCGGTCCGTACCAGCCGCGACCACCGTGCCCTGACGAACTCCTGGAACTGGGCCTCAAGTTCGGCCTGCATCAAGCTCCCTCCTCGCCCCTCAGACCACCGGTCCGGCGGAATCGGTTGCCCGGGATTCGCGGACGGGTTCGAATGAGGGAATGGAGAGGAAGCCGCAGGACGACCGACGGGACGAGCGGGACACGGGGGGCCGGGGGCCGGAGCGGGCCGCGGGCGACCGGGGGCCGACGGGGGCGCGGGAGGAGCGGGGCCGGGGGCCGGAGCCGGTGCGGGACGCGTCGGCCTGGCGGCCCGACGAGCCCGGGGTCCTCGCCCTGCCGTCCGGACGACTGGTCCGCGGACGCGGTCTGCGCCGCCCGCTGGACCCGACGGCGCCCGCCCCCTCGTACGGCCTGTACCTCCTCGGTTCCCCGCCCCCGCGGACCCCCTGGGAGGCGCGCTGGCTGCGCTGGCCCGACTTCCGGCTGCCCGCGGACCGCGCGGACGCCCGCGCGGCGCTCGCCGAGGCCTGGCGGCGTGCGGCGGACGAACGCGTGGAGATCGCCTGCGGCGGCGGACGCGGCAGGACCGGCACGGCGCTGGCGTGCCTGGCGGTCCTGGACGGCGTGCCGGCCGGGGAGGCGGTCGCCTTCGTGCGGCGCCACTACGAACGGCATGCGGTGGAGACGCCTTGGCAGCGGCGTTACGTGCGGGGGTTCACGCGGCAGGGCGTCCCCGGCCTCACAGACTGAGCGTCATCAGCAGCCGGTGGGCGCCGGGGCCGAAGTAGTCCTTGCGGGGACCGTCGGGGTCCTGGACGAAGCCCAGGTTCTGGTAGAGCGAGACGGCCGTGCCGTTGCCGGGTTCCACGGAGAGGGACACCGAGCGGACGCCCTCCGCGCGCAGATGCTCCAGGATCCTCGTCATCAGTTGCCGGCCGAGGCCCTGTCCGCGCAGCCCTGGGGCGATGCCCAGGCTCAGGATCCAGCTGCGTGCCGCGTTCGGCGGTGTCGAGAGCACGTACCCGGCCAGGTCCTCGCCGTCGTCCACGACGAAGACGTAGTCGGGGAACGAGGCCAGTAGTTGGCGCACGACGAAGTAGGGGTACGGATCGGACGGGAAGGCCTCCGCGTCGAGGCGGACGACATGGGGGAGATCTTCCTCCGTGGCCGCTCTGATCCGTAAGCGCCTTTCTCCGGACACCTGGCTCACCGTCGAACCGGCGGCCGACGTGAAACGATCTCCGGGAAGAGGAGTCATACCGTCCCCTTGTGAAGGATCGACAAAGCGAATGGCTCTTGCCTTCGCCCTTGTGTGATATGCATACCCGATCGTCCATCATTGCCCCCTGCATGCGCTCCTTCAAGAGCGCTGCGTGCTGCTAGGCTGAACCAATGACCTCGGGACCGCCCACCGCCGACCAGAAGCTGAATGCCGATGCGCCGTGGGACGCTTTCGATCCCTATGAGTACATCAAGCGCAATTACCTCGAGATCCAGGCGGTGGACGAGGAGATCCTCTCCCTCGTGCGCGATCATTTCAGTGATCATTTCCGGAGGAGCGGTGGTCGCGCGGCATCCGGAATCGACGTCGGCGCGGGACCCAATCTCTACCCCGCCCTCGCCATGCTCCCCTGGTGCGACCGGATCACCCTCCTGGAGCGGTCCGCGAAGAACCTGGACTACCTCCGCGGCCAGCTCCCCCACTACGACGCCCACTGGGACCAGTTCTGGGAGGTCCTGTGCAAGGACGAGGCGTACGCCACGCTGAGGACGGCCCCCAGGGTGCGGTTCGGGGAAGCCGTGGGGCAGCCCGAGGGCGGCAGCCTCTTCGACCTCTGCGGCGGTGCCCGGCGCTGGGACCTCGGCACCATGTTCTTCGTCGCCGAATCCATCACCACATCCCTCCACGAATTCCGTCGAGGGGTCGGCTGCTTCATGAGCGCACTGAATCCCGGCGCGCCTTTCGCCGCCGCATTCATGGAGCATTCCGAGGGGTATCGGGTGGGTGTTCACGAATTCCCTGCCCGGGACATCGACGAGTCCGACGTGCAGTCTGTTCTCGATGGATACGCGGAAGACGTCAAGATGTACCGCATGGCCAATCCGAAGCAACTGGTGCGCACCGGATACACGGGAATGATCCTGGCCTGCGGGCACCGGAAAGACTGACTTCCGATCCGTTCTTTTCCGTGGTGACGGGCCTGTGCGAGGGGAATGGGCATGCAGATCAAGCCGAGACAGAATCTGCTCGAAGTGTGGCAGGCCATCGCCCGCCATTCCTTCGACGACGGCACATGGAACTGGGGTGAATGGGGAGGCCGCAGCAGCGTCGCCGACGCGGAGCGCCTGCTCTGCCTCATGTACCCCGCGACGGAAATCACCGCGTTACGGCTCGACGACCCCGACACCACACAACGGGACGTCGAAAGAACGCTGCGGACCGCGGGCGACTCCAGCGAGATTCCCGACCGTCTCGTGAAGGTCCTCTCCGACTTCATGGAGCAGCACCGCGGTGAGGAACACCCCACGTTCTCCGGCGGCCACTACTTCGCCGCCGAGGATCCGGAACAGGAACTCTCCCGAGAACAGCGGGAGTTGGGCGTCGTCGACGCCTACTCCATGTCGGTCACCCTCTGCCTGGCCACCCTCGGCTTCCTCAAGGTCTACCGGGGCAAGACCCAGCGCGCGAGCACCCTCGCCCGGATCGACCGGCTCCGCGAGGCCACCAGCGCCCGACTGACCGCCGCCATGGTCAGCCTGCTGCGCTCCTTCACCGTCAACGTCGTCGACGTCTCCTCCGACCAGGGCCAGTCCCTGACCCGACTGCTCGGCCAGGGCCGTCTCTCCGAACGCCAGGTCCTGCAGCGCTTCCAGGAGCGCTTCAAGGCTCTGCGCGCCGTCATCGGCGAGAGCGTCACCCTCGGCCTCGACGCGGACGTCACCGACGAACTGCGCAACGAGAACCGCCTGTTCGAGTGCGGCTGGGCGTGGAGCCTGGTCAAGGGCGCCCCCGAGGTCGAGGTGGAACCGCAGACCGCCCAGGCGATCGGCAAGCAGCCCGCGGGCGTCGCCCGCCCCGTCCCCTACCTCTACTTCACCGTCGTCGCCCTCGACGGCATCCCCGACCTGTTCTCCGAGCGCACCCTCGTCCTCGGTCTGCTCACCCCCGAACAGCAGAAACTGGCCGACGCGCTGCGACTGCGCTGGGAGATCACCCAGCAGTACTGGTCGGCCATCGCCCGCTTCGGTGAGGGCGCCTGGCCGCTGGAACAGATCCCCTGGCGCACCACCCTCCAGCAACTGGAATCCGAGTACTTCTCCCTCTGCGTCGCCTCCATCCTCGTCCACGACCTGGTACGCCGCCGCGCCACCGACGACGACCTCACCCGCACCGTCACCGTCATGGAACGCCTCGCCGAACGCGGCAGGATCACCAGCGGCATGACCCGGGACGACCCGGCGATCGGCCTGCACTCCCCGGGCGTCACCCTGCCCCTGCTGGGCAGCGAGGCCATCGGCCCCGCCATGAAGTGGACGATGACCGACTTCTCCGCGCAGCTGCTCAAACGGACCATCCAGCTCTGCTCGCTGTCCCGGAACATCGCCTCCCAGGACCGTCTGCTGCGCCTCGCCGAGGACGTCCTCGACCATCTCTGGCAGCGCCGCATCAGCGACGGCGACGGCGTCGGCCTGTGGGACGACGTGCACGCCGTCTACCCCGAAACGCCCTTGAAGAAGGGGCCGTTGTCGTGGTCGGTCACCGAGCGCGTCACCGAGTGCATGGTCGCCGCGCACACCCTCTACGACCAGCCCCCGATCCGCAGCGCCGAACTGTCCCAACTGGCCAGGGCGTTGATCAGCGAGTCGGCCCACCTCTTCGGCAAGGAGCAGATGCAGCAGCCCGCGCCCGCCCCCAAGTCCCCGCAGGGCGAAGAGATGAAGAGCATCGAGGCCGACCTGAGCCGGGCCCGCCGGCTGGTCGACGAACAGCCCGGCACCGCCTACGCCCTGGCCCTCGGCGTCCTCACCCGGCTGGACTCGCTGGTGCGCGCCCGGGGCGGCGGCTCCGCGTACCAGGGGGTGTGAAGCGTGCTCGTCTTCGCCGCCTCCGACAAGGGGGGCACCGGGCGTTCCGTCACCAGCGCCAACGTCGCCTACCACCGCGCCCTGGACGGCGACGACGTCTGCTACCTGGACTTCGACTTCGGCTCGCCCACCGCGGCCGCCGTCTTCGACCTGCCCGACGTCCTCACGGAGGCCGAGGGGCGCGGCCTGCACTCGTACCTGAAGGGCAAGACCGGCGAACCCCTGCGCGTCGACGTCTGGTCCCGCACCGAACACCGCGTGCTGCGCCGCCGGCCCGGCGGCTCGGGACGGCTGGTGCTGCTGCCCGGGGACCGCACCGGCGGCGAATTCGTCACCGACGAGGAGAACCTGCACCGGTGCGTCGACCTCGTGCTGCGCCTCAAGCGCGAATTCGACGTGATCATCGTGGACCTGAGCGCCGGACGCAGTTACGCGATGGATCTCGCACTCGCCGCCACCTCGCCCCGGGGCGGACTCGGACGCCTGAAAACCCGCTGGCTCGTCTATCACCGCTGGACCCGGCAGCACGTCATGGCGGCCGCCGAACTCGTGTACGGCAAACAGGGAATTGTGCAGGCCGGCGTCGCCATGGGCCACCAGCAGGACGCGCTCAACGCCTCGATCCGCTTCGTCCGGGCCGCCGTCCCCGATCTCGAGTCACCGTTGTGGTCGCAGGTCTCCACCGCCCAGTACGCGTGGATGGAGCAGTGCGACAGAGAACTCGAGGAAATCGCGGCGGCCGGCGGCATCGGCAAGACCAGGGTCCTCTCGTCCATTCCACTGGAGCCCGTCCTCCAGTGGCAGGAACGCCTCATCACCGACGACGACGTGCACGACCGGCGGATCGCCAATGTCGCGACCTGGAAGAAGATGGGTGAACTCGCACAGCGCCTGACCGACGACAAGTACTGGGGGCAGCTGTGAGCCGGCCGGGCGGCGTCTTCCGGGAGACCAGCGCCCAGCCGCGCACCGAATCCGTTCCCTTTTCCCATCTCTCCCTGGAATTGGGCCACTTGTACATGGAGGACTTCGCCGAAGGGCCCGAACGGCTGCGTCGGCACTTCACCTCCGTACGGCCCTGGGTGGAGGCCGCCCGGGCCGGCGTCGGCCCGCTGCCGGCCGGCACACGGCCCCGGATCAGCACCTGCTTCCTCGTCGACGACTACTTCAGCCGGCTGTCCACACCCGCCGACCTGATACCGCCCCTGCTCCGGGCGGCCGCCGACGCCGGCCTGACGATCGACTACCTGGCCCGCGAGTCGGCCTGCGCCGGGCCTGCCTCCACCCCCGGCGAACCGCCCCGCCGCGACCGCGCCGAACTCGCCGAGTCCGTGCTGCACCGGCTCGTGGAGTCCCCGCCGCCCGGCAGCAACGGCTTCCGCCCGCCGGTCAGCCGCACCGGCTGGCTCGCCAACGGCCGGCGCACCCCCGCCCGCCGCATCTCCGCCGCCCTGGACCACACCGGGGCCGCCTGGCAACCGCCGGGCGAGACCGGAGCGCGCGGCCACTCCGTCTTCGTGGACGTCGAACTGTGGAACGGCCCCGAGGAGGAACGCACCTGGTCCTGCGCCTTCCTCGCCTCCGTCTGGCAGCTGGTCCGGCTCGGCCTGCTGCGCGACAAGGGCGCCGCGGTCCTGACCCCCGCCGACTGGGACCCCGGGACGTTCCCCGCCGACTGGGACGCGCTGCCGGCCGTCGTACGCCTCAACCCGCTGGCGGCGCCCTTCACCGCGTACGCCACGTGCAGCATCCTCCCGGCGCGGTTCCTGCCCGTCGAGCACGCCGTCCGCGTCATCCTCGACCAGGTCCACGTCGAGCCCGACGCGTTGCGCCAGGTCGCCGACCGTTCCGCCGCCGAGGGCGTCACCGTGCCCACGGGTGTCGTGGACCGCGCCTCCTACGTCTTCCCGCCGGGGCTGTGACATGAGCGGCCTGGGCACCACCGACGCGGTCCTCGTCTGCGGCGAGGTGCGCACCTGCCTGCTGCCCACCCGGGACGCCGTCGACGAGCGGGCCGCCGAGGAGCTGCTGCGGCTGCGCGCCGACGAACGCGTCCGCATCTCCCGGCGCCCCAACCTGCACGCCGTCTCCCCGGACGTCCTCACCGGCGTCGACTGCCGACTGCCCACCGCGGGCGGCCCCAAGGTCCGCGCGGTGGGGACGGTGACCGCCCGCGCCGCGCTCGTCGAAGGCCGTGTGCTCCAGGCGACGGCCCACTTCTGCGCCCCGGCCTCGGGCCCCGACCGGCGCCGGCCCTGGGGGTACTACCTGGTCCGGCCCGGCGTGCTGGTACCGGTGGGCCGGCTCCCGCGGAAGGCCGTCGTCGAAGGGTTCCTGGCCGGGCACCAGACCGACGAGCTGGACGTCGGCTCGATCGCCGAGAGCCTGCTCGCGCGCATCTCCCGAGGGCACCCGCTGGACCACGACACCCCGCTCACCACGGTCGACACCAGCCTGCGCTTCACCGCCGTACCGGTCGCCGACGGCGAGGAACCGTCCGTGTACTTCACCGAGGCCGCCGAGGGGCGGCGCTCCGCCGAACTGCGGCTGCCCCGCGGCACCGCGCCCGCCGCCGTCGCCGGCCTCTGCGAGGACCTGGCCCTGCACAACTGGCTGCTGACGACCGTCGGGGGGAAACTCGACGGCCTGCGCCTCGGCTCCGGGGACGACGGCGCCGCCCTGAAGGTGCTGCGCCCGCTCGTCGACCACCTGCTGCACCTGTGGATGCCGCAGGCCCGCGTCGACCGCGCGCTGAGCGGGCCCTGGGAGGAACTGGAGCGGACGCCCGGGTTCAGCAGGCAGTGGAACAGCATGGCGCAGCGCGTCCGCGACCAACTGGTGCTGCAGAACCTCGTCCGGGGCACGCCCGCGGCGACGCGCTGACGGCACCACCACTTCAGTCCGCGCACGATCCCAACGGGGGGAGAAAGAGAGATGGATGCACCGACGAACTCGTACGGCCGAGGTGACGGGCAGAGAGGCACCGGCGGCGACAGCGCACGCCAGCTGACGCTCAAACTGCTGGTCACCGTGGTGGTGGGCGGTGTGGTCTACGTCCTCACCAACGTCCTGCTGCCCAAGGAGGAGGGGCCCTGGCAGCTCGTGCTGTCCGTGCTGTGCGGCGGCACCGTACTGATCGTGCAGTTCATGGCGTCGTTCGTGAACCAGCTGAGCGAGCTGAAGGACGTCGTGGAGAAGCGGTTCGCCGACATAGGCGAGGCGACCAAGCTCTTCAACGAGGTGGAGAAGCTGCGCGGCGACGGGGTGCCCCGGCTCGCCGAGCACGCCACCAAGGTCGTCTCCATGGGGCCGGCCATCCTGCACGACTTCGCCCACGAGGAGATCAACCGCCTCGCCGGGCAGATGGAGGACCTCACCAACCTCACCGCGGAATCCCCGGGCGAGAACCACGACTGGCTCATGACGCTGACCAAGTGCACCAGGATCGGCATCGACGCCATCAGCACCAGCGTGGTCGACGACGGCTTCTGGTCCACCGAGCCCGCGAACCGCTACCTGACCGCGCAGCGCGAGGCGATCCTCGAGCGGGAGATCACGGTCCGGCGCCTGTTCATCGTCAAGGAACACCAGGAGCGCGCCGCGCTGACCCCGATCTGCGAGGAGCAGCGGGAGATGGGCATCCACGTCCGGGTGGTGGCCCTGGACCGGCTCCCGGCCCACCTCCGTCGCGGCAAGATGATCGACTTCATCATCTTCGACAGAGCGCTCTCCTACGAGATCCACCCCGACCAGTTGGGACTGAACTCCTCGACCGGGGTGAACGCCCGGCCGGAACTGGTCCAGCCCTTACAGCGCCGCTTCGAGCAACTGTGGGAGGCCGCCCGGGAACCACACCCGTCCCCGAACGGCCGTCCCGATCCGGACGGCATCCGTTCGCTGACCGGCCCGGGCGCCGGCGACGATCCCGCCGGAGCGTGACGCGGGGGCCTCGGCCGAGCGACCAGGCCGGCACCCCCGCCGTCGACGAGATCGTGGTGGGGGCGCGTCCCGGTCCGGTTCGCGAGGAACGTGCGGCGGGCCGTGGGGGTGTGGCGCGGGAAGCCTAGGACCGCTCTCCCCCCGGTTCGGTGATCTCCGGGGTCCTCCGCGTCACGGACGCCCGGCCCCGGCCATCGGGCGCGGACAGCAACAGCGGCGTAGCCAGCAGCAGCACCCCCGCGGCCGCGAGGGCGGTGCGCGGGCCGGAGAGGCTCGCGAGGGCGCCCCCCAGGGCGGTCAGCGTCGCGATGCCCGCCCTGGTGCCGACCGACCACGCCGACAACGTACGGGCCACCCGGTCCGTCGGGGTCAGCTCCAGCCGGGACGTGGCGAGGACCGGGTTGAAGACGGCGCAGCAGGTGATCAGCCCCAGCTCGACGGCCATCACGAGCGCCAGTCCGCCCGGGCCGGGCCGGACGAAGGCCAGCCCGAGCGGCCAGAGCGCCCGCAGCGTCCCCGACGTGAGCAGCACCCGGCGCCGCCCGTACCGGGCGACCAGCCGCGGGGCCAGCCGGGAGCCCACCAGACCGCCGACGCACGGCACGGCGAAGGCGAGCGTGTACTGCCAGGGCGCGAAGCCGAGCGGGCCCAGCATCAGCACGGCCAGCGGGGGCGCACCTGCCATGATCAGACCGTTGACCAGGGCCGCGTTGAGGAACAGCGGGCGCAGAGTGCGGTGGGAGAGGAGATGCCGCCAGCCCGCGAGGAGGTCTCCGGCGGTCATCCGGTCCGAGGGCGTCTCCCGGGCGGGTCGCGGCTCGCGCCCGCCGATCGCCCGCAGCCCCGCCGCGGAGAGCAGGTAGCTGACCGCGTCCGCCGCGACCGTCACCACCGGTCCGAACAGGGACATCGCCAGCGCGCCGAGCGGTGGCCCGACCATGGTGGCCGTCCAGGTCGTCGACTCGAACCGCCCGTTCGCGACGAGCAGGTCCTCGGGCGGCACGAGCGCCTTCAGGAAGGCACCGCCGGCCGCCGTGAACGAGATGTCGGCCGCGGCGACGACCGCCGACACCAGCAGCAGCTGTCCCAGGCCGAGGCCGCCCAGCGCGAAGGCCGCCGGCACGCTCAGCAGGGCCCCGCACCGCACGAGGTCCGCCGCGACCATCACCGGCCGCTTGCGCCGGAACTCCACCCACGGCCCGAGCGGCACCGCGAGCACCGCCCCCACCGCGGGGCCCACGGCCGCCAGCGCCGCCACCTCGGCCGGCCCGGCGTGCAGTTCCACCACGGCGATCAGGGGAAACGCGTTGAACGCCAGCCAGGTCCCGAAGCTGCTGACGGCATACGCCCCCCACAGCCACCCGAACGCCCGCCCCAGCGCACGTCTCGCCACCGCTCCTCCTCGGTCCCGGAACCCGGGCGATCGTAGTGGGCGGCGCACACGACCTCCTCCGCGTGGGCGAGAATGGGCCGCATGAGTCTGTTCCGCGACGACGGCATCGTGCTGCGCACCCAGAAGCTGGGTGAGGCGGACCGGATCATCACGCTGCTCACCCGCGGTCACGGCCGTGTGCGGGCCGTGGCCCGGGGCGTGCGGCGCACGAAGTCGAAGTTCGGGGCCCGCCTGGAGCCGTTCTCCCACGTCGACGTGCAGTTCTTCGCGCGCGGCAGCGAGCTGGTCGGGCGCGGGCTGCCGCTGTGCACGCAGAGCGAGACCATCGCACCCTACGGCGGCGGGATCGTCAGCGACTACGCCCGGTACACCGCCGGGACGGCCATGCTGGAGACCGCCGAGCGGTTCACCGACCACGAGGGCGAGCCGGCCGTGCAGCAGTACCTGCTGCTCGTCGGGGCGCTCCGCACGCTCGCCCGGGGCGAACACGCGCCGCACCTGGTCCTCGACGCCTTCCTGCTGCGCTCCCTCGCCGTCAACGGCTACGCGCCCAGCTTCGGCGACTGCGCCAAGTGCGGCATGCCGGGACCCAACCGGTTCTTCTCCGTGGCGTCCGGCGGCTCCGTCTGCGCCGACTGCCGGGTGCCCGGCAGTGTCGTACCGTCGCCGCAGACCCTGGAACTCCTGGGAGCGCTGCTCACGGGAGACTGGGGGACGGCGGACGCGTGCGAGGCGCGCCACGTCCGCGAGGGCAGCGGGCTGGTGTCCGCCTACCTGCACTGGCATCTGGAGCGCGGCCTGCGCTCCCTTCGGTACGTCGAGAAATAAGCACCAGAGGAGACGAGAAGCACATGGTCGTACGCGGGTTCCTGGGCCGCCAGCGCCGCGAGTACCGGAAGCCGGAGCCGCATCCGTCCGGCGCCCGCGCGCCGAAGCTGCCCGGCGAGCTGGTCCCCGAGCACGTCGCGATCGTCATGGACGGCAACGGACGCTGGGCCAAGGAGCGCGGGCTGCCGCGCACCGAGGGCCACAAGGTCGGCGCCGAGCGCGTCCTGGACGTCCTGCAGGGTGCCGTCGAGATCGGTGTGCGCAACATCTCCCTGTACGCGTTCTCCACCGAGAACTGGAAGCGCTCGCCCGACGAGGTGCGCTTCCTGATGAACTTCAACCGCGACTTCATCCGCAAGACCCGCGACCAGCTCGACGAGCTGGGCATCCGGGTGCGCTGGGTGGGCCGGATGCCCAAGCTGTGGAAGTCGGTCGCCAAGGAGCTCCAGATCGCCCAGGAGCAGACCAAGGGCAACGACCGGCTCACCCTGTACTTCTGCATGAACTACGGCGGCCGTGCGGAGATCGCCGACGCGGCGATGGCCATCGCCGAGGACGTGAAGGCCGGGCGCCTCGACCCGTCGAAGGTGACGGAGAAGACCTTCGCGAAGTACCTGTACTACCCGGACATGCCGGACGTCGATCTGTTCCTGCGGCCCAGCGGCGAGCAGCGCACCTCCAACTACCTGCTCTGGCAGAGCGCGTACGCCGAGATGGTCTTCCAGGACGTCCTGTGGCCGGACTTCGACCGCCGTGACCTGTGGCGGGCCTGCCTCGAGTTCGCCTCCCGCGACCGCCGCTTCGGCGGTGCGATCCCCAACGAGGAGCTCCTGGCCATGGAAGGGGGCTCTCCGGACCAGCGGTCCACCTCGTAGCCGCCGCGCGTTCCCCCGGTTCCGTCGACGCCGCGGGGGACCGCCCACGGCCTCCCGCAGCGTCGCGACGGCCAGGACGGCTCGCTCTCGGGGGTCCTCGCGCTGGGAGCGCGAGGACCCCTCAGAGCGCCGAACAGTCCGCGCAGGTGCCGAAGATCTCCACCGTGTGCGCCACGTTCACGAAGCCGTGCTCCGCGGCGATGGCCTCCGCCCACCTCTCGACGGCGGGACCCTCGACCTCGACCGCCTTGCCGCAGGCGCGGCAGACGAGGTGGTGGTGGTGCTCGCCGGTGGAGCAGCGGCGGTAGACGGACTCGCCGTCGGAGGTGCGCAGGACGTCGACCTCGCCGGCGTCGGCGAGGGACTGCAGCGTGCGGTAGACCGTGGTCAGCCCGACGGAGTCACCCTTGTGCTTGAGCATGTCGTGGAGCTCCTGCGCGCTGCGGAACTCCTCGACCTCGTCGAGCGCCGCCGCCACGGCGGCACGCTGCCGGGTGGCGCGGCCCTTCACGGGCGATCCAGCGGTCGTCACCGATGCCTCCTTCGATGGCTCGTTGGCCTGCGAGGCGCTGCGGCCCTTACGCGGTTCACCTGTGCGCCTGCCGGGCCATTGTGCCAGTCCGGGTTGTGCGCGGTCAGGCGCCGACCCCGTCGCCGGCACCTCGGGTGGCCGGAATAGCACACTCCGTGGGATCGCCGGCGGGCTGCGCGGCGGCGAGCGCCCGGGCGCGGCGGCGGGCCAGCGGTGCGGCCAGCGCGGTCAGCGCGACGAACGCGGCGATGGTCAGCAGCACGATCGTCGCGCCGGGCGGGACGTCCTGGTAGTACGAGGTCACCGTGCCGCCGATGGTCACGCTCACGCCGATCGCGACGGCGACGGCGAAGGTCGCCGCGAAACTGCGGCTGAGCTGCTGGGCCGCCGCGACCGGAACCACCATCAGGGCCGAGACCAGCAGCAGGCCGACCACCCGCATGGCGACCGTCACCGTCACGGCCGCGGTGACCGCGGTGAGCAGGTTCAGCGCGCGCACGGGCAGGCCCGTCACCCGGGCGAACTCCTCGTCCTGGCTGACGGCGAACAACTGCCGGCGCAGACCGAGGGTGACGAGGACCACGAAGGCCGCGAGGACGCAGATCGCCGTCACGTCCGACTCGGACACCGTCGACAGCGAGCCGAACAGGTACGACGTCAGGTTGGCGTTGGAGCCGGTCGGCGCCAGGTTGATGAACATCACGCCGCCGGCCATGCCGCCGTAGAAGAGCATGGCGAGGGCGATGTCGCCGCGGGTCCTGCCGTACCAGCGGATCAGTTCCATCAGGACCGCGCCGAGGACGGAGACGAGGGTCGCCATCCACACCGGCGACCAGGACAACAGGAAGCCGAGGCCGACGCCGGTCATCGCGACGTGACCGATGCCGTCGCCCATGAGGGCCTGGCGGCGCTGGACGAGGTAGATGCCGACGGCGGGGGCGGTGATGCCGACCAGGACGGCGGCGAGCAGCGCCCGCTGCATGAAGGCGTAGTCGAGGAAGTCCATCAGCTCAGCAGTCCCGTGCGGATCGGTTCGGCGCCCGCCGGTGCGTGCGGGTGTACGTGGTCGTGGCCGGGGAGGGCGTGCTGGCCGACGGCCTTCGGAGGCGGACCGTCGTGCGTGACGCAGCCGTCGCGCAGGACGACCGCCCGGTCGATGAGGGGCTCCAGGGGGCCCAGTTCGTGCAGCACGAGCAGGACCGTCGTGCCCTGCGCCACCTGCCCGCGCAGCGTCTGGGCCAGCACCTCCTGGCTGGCCAGGTCGACGCCCGCCATCGGCTCGTCCATGATCAGCAACTCGGGTTCCGGGGCGAGCGCGCGGGCGATGAGGACCCGCTGGTGCTGGCCGCCGGAGAGGGCGTCGACGGAGTCCTTGGCGCGGTCGGCCATCCCGACGAGGTCCAGCGCGTGCCGTACGGCCGCGTGGTCGGCCCTGCGCAGGATCCCGAAGCGGGCCCGGGACAGACGCCCGGAGGAGACGACCTCGGTCACGGTCGCGGGGACGCCGCCCGAGGCGGTGGTGCGCTGCGGGACGTACCCGACGCGCGCCCAGTCCCGGAAGCGCGCACGGGGCGTGCCGAAGAGCTCGATCTCCCCGGCGCTGACCGGGACTTGGCCGATGACGCTGCGCACGGCCGTCGACTTGCCGGAGCCGTTGGCGCCGAGCAGGGCGACGACCTCACCCCGGTGCACGGTGAGGTCGATGCCGCGCAGGACGGGGCGCGAGCCCAGTTCGGCGCGGACGCCGCGCAGGGAGATGACGCGCTGGTCCGTGGGGTCCATGACGCCCTCCGTAAGAATCACTTGGTTCCCAGGGCCGTCTGCAGGGCCTTGAGGTTCGCCTCCTGGACCGAGAAGTAGTCCGTGCCCCGGGACTTGGAGGTGATGCCCTCGATCGGGTCGAGGACGTCCGTTTTCAGGTTCGCGTCCCGGGCGATGGTCTTCGCGGTCTTGTCGCTGACGAGCGTCTCGTAGAACACGGTCGTGACGCCGTCCGCCTTGGCCATCTTCTCAAGCTCCTTGACGCGTGCGGCGCTCGGCTCCGACTCGGGGTCGAGGCCGTTGATGGCCTCCTCGGTCAGGCCGTAGCGCTCGGCGAGGTAGCCGAAGGCGGCGTGGGTGGTGATGAAGACCTTGGTCCTGGTGTTCTTCAGCCCGGTCTCGAACCGGGTGTTCAGGGCGTCGAGCTTCGTCACCAGGGCGGCGGTGTTCTTCCGGTAGTCGGCCGCGTGGTCCGGGTCGGCCTTCTCGAAGGCCTTGCCGACGCCCTGGGCGACCTGCGAGTAGCGCACCGGGTCGAGCCAGATGTGGGGGTCGAGGCCGGCCATCTCCTCGTTCTCGTGCTCGTCGTGCTCGGCCGCGTGGCCGCCGACCTCGTTGCCGTGCTTCTCCATCGTGGTCAGGGAGCCGGCGTCGATCTTCGTCTTGACCTCGGACTGGGCCACCGCGTCGTCGACGGAGGGCTGGAGGTTCTTCAGGTAGAGCACCGCGTCGGACTTCTGGAGCTGCGCGGTCTGCTTGGCGCTGATCTCCAGGTCGTGCGGTTCCTGGCCGGGCTGGGTGAGGCTGGTGACCTGAACATGGTCGCCGCCTATCTGCTCGGCGAGGAAGGCCATCGGGTAGAACGACGCGACGACGTCGAACTTGTCCGTGTTGCCGGCGGCGGCGCTCTCACCGGAGCAGGCCGAGAGGGTCCCGAGACCGAGGACGGCGGCGGCCGCAACGGCTATCCCGGATATGTGCTGTCGTCGTACGTTCATGACAGTCATTTTCAACAAATATGGAAACCGTTGTCAACAAACATCCTGGTAAGGCCTGAGTCAAGATCGGGAGGCGGGGGACCGATTTGGTCGAGGGGGATCCCCCGCCGGTACGCTGAAGCATTCGCTGGAAGCATCTCGCTTCGTCGCCCGTCGTCGTTATGAAGAGAGCACCGTGGCCGCCGACAAGATCGACACCATCGTCAGCCTGAGCAAGCGCCGTGGCTTCGTATTCCCCTGTAGTGAGATCTACGGCGGCCAGCGCGCCGCTTGGGACTACGGACCGCTGGGTGTCGAGCTCAAGGAGAACCTGAAGCGCCAGTGGTGGCGCTACATGGTGACGTCGCGCGAGGACGTGGTCGGTATCGACTCGTCCGTCATCCTGGCCTCCGAGGTCTGGGTCGCCTCCGGTCACGTCGCCACCTTCACCGACCCGCTCACCGAGTGCACCTCCTGCCACAAGCGGTTCCGCGCGGACCACCTGGAGGAGGCCTACGAGGCCAAGCACAACCGCCTCCCGGAGAACGGCCTGGCCGACGTCAACTGCCCCAACTGCGGCAACAAGGGCCAGTTCACCGAGCCCAAGCAGTTCTCGGGCCTGCTGTCGACGCACCTCGGCCCGACCCAGGACTCCGGCTCCGTCGCCTACCTGCGCCCCGAGACCGCCCAGGGCATCTTCACCAACTTCGCCCAGGTGCAGACCACTTCGCGCCGCAAGCCGCCGTTCGGCATTGCGCAGATGGGCAAGTCCTTCCGCAACGAGATCACGCCCGGCAACTTCATCTTCCGCACCCGCGAGTTCGAGCAGATGGAGATGGAGTTCTTCGTCAAGCCGGGCGAGGACGAGAAGTGGCAGGAGTACTGGATGGAGCAGCGCTGGAACTGGTACACCGGTCTCGGCCTGCGTGAAGAGAACATGCGCTGGTACGAGCACCCCAAGGAGAAGCTCTCCCACTACTCCAAGCGCACCGCCGACATCGAGTACCGCTTCCAGTTCGGCGGCAACGAATGGGGCGAGCTGGAGGGCGTGGCCAACCGCACCGACTACGACCTCGGCGCCCACGCCAAGGCCTCCGGCCAGGACCTCTCCTACTTCGACCAGGAGGCCGGCGAGCGCTGGACGCCGTACGTCATCGAGCCCGCGGCCGGTGTCGGCCGCGCGATGCTGGCGTTCCTGCTCGACGCCTACGTCGAGGACGAGGCGCCGAACGCCAAGGGCAAGCTGGAGAAGCGCACGGTGCTGCGCCTGGACCACCGCCTCGCCCCGGTGAAGGTGGCCGTCCTGCCGCTGTCCCGCAACCCCGAGCTGTCCCCGAAGGCCAAGGGGCTCGCCCAGGCGCTGCGCCAGCACTGGAACATCGAGTTCGACGACGCCGGCGCGATCGGCCGCCGCTACCGCCGCCAGGACGAGATCGGCACGCCGTACTGCGTCACCGTCGACTTCGACACCCTCGAGGACAACGCGGTGACCGTGCGCGAGCGTGACTCGATGAAGCAGGAGCGCGTGTCGCTGGACCAGATCGAGGGCTACCTGGCCGGGCGCCTCATCGGCTGCTGAGGCCCCTGCGGGCGACATCGGGTGCCGGGTCCCTCCCCGAGGGGCCCGGCACTCGTCGTTCGCCTACAGGTCCAGGTCCACGTAGAGGGCGGCGTGGTCGGAGGCCGCGGTGAGCTTCGACGTGACCTCGTCGAAGGATTTGATGCCGTCCGCGAAGATGCCCCGGGTCTCCAGACCGACGTGCTGCACCTCGTCCCACAGCGACGGCGCGAGCATCAGGTAGTCGAGCTTGTCCCGCTCGGTTCTGCACGTCCCGTGGGTGCCGGGCAGTCCGCGGTAGGAGCGGTGCGTCATCGCGTCGCGCGCTCCGGTGTCCCGCACCGCCGCGGCCGGCGCGCTCTCCGGGGTGTCGTTGAGGTCCCCGGCGACGATGACGTGCGGGGTGCGCTCCAGGGCGGACCGGTAGATCTCCGCGACCCGCCTCGCCTGGGCCAGCCGCAGGGCGGGGTTGTCCTGGAACTTGCTCTTGAGGTGGTTGCCGAGGATCACCAGGGGGGTGCCGTTCACCTGGATCTCGTACTCGGGGCAGTCCCGGCTGAAGAGACGCTCGGCGGGACGTTCCGGCTGGGTCTCGAAGAGGTGGGACCGGACGGACGTGACCGGATGGCGGCTGAGGATCCCGATGTCGATGCCCCGGGGGTCGTTGCCGTCGACCAGCAGGTTGTAGGGGTACGGCCGCCTGCCGAACGCCCCGGCCAGGACCTGTGTGGTGAAGCGCTCCAGGGTGAGCCGGTCCTCGACCTCCACGGCGAGCAGGATGTCGGCGTCGACCTCCGAGACCACCCGGCCGGTGTTCCGCACGGCGTCCGGGTCGAGGTCGTCCCGTCCCAGTTCGGCCCAACCCGCCCACGAGTCGCGGCCCCCGGCGATGACCTCGACCGTCGTTGCGCTGCCCGACCCCGAGGTCGTGAACAGTCCGCCCGCCCTGCCCGGACGGGACTGGTTGACGAAGATCGGCGGCGGGTCGTCGGGGTCGACCACGTACGCCCGGTGCTTCTTGACGAGCCGGGCGATCTCCGCCCTGTCCTCGTCCCGGTAGGTCTGCAGGTCGAGCAGGGAGACCAGCGCGGCGAAGTCGCCGAGGACCTCCGCGCGCCCCGCCGGCTCCGGCAGGCGGAAGGCCGTGGGCCGACGGAACACGTTCTCCATGTTGAAGGTGCCGATCCGAACGCTCATGACGCGCCTCCCACGGCGGCGCGGAGACCGCGGGGCGCCGACGGCAGGCGCCGCCGGGATGACTGCACGCCGACATCTCCCATTGTCCTCGGGCCCGCGGTCCCCTTCGACCGGACACATGACAGATGACAGATATTGAAATGTGTGAGGGGAGAGCTGGCCGGTCAGGTCGGCGAGCACCTCGCCGACCTGACCGGCCAGCTCACCCGGATCATCGAGGCGGGCGTTGCCTCCGGCGTCTTCGCCGCCCCCGCCCCGGCCGTCGCGGCCCGCACCGTCTTCCACGCCTCCGGCCGCTTCCACGACCCCGGTTACTTCACGCTGTGGGAGCGCCCGGAGGCCGACGCCGACTTCGCGGCACTGGTGGAACTGCTGCTCAGGGGCTTGCGGGCGGGCTGAGGGCGCCTTGCCCCATGAGCGCCGATCAGTCCGCGTGGCCTGGTGCCGTGCGGCGCGGGGCGCCGGGGAGCCCTCGTGGCGGCGGAGTCCCCGGTGCCGTGCGGCAACGCGGCGAGGTGCGGCCGGTCCGCGCGGCCCGGGCGGGCACAGTGCAGGGATCCTCGAAGGTCCGGCGGGCTAGAGTGTGCGGCCGGCCGCGAGGCAACGCGACGAACCGAGAGAGAACCCGGAGAGACCAGATGTCCCCGACGATCCGCAGGGCCGTGATCCCCGCCGCCGGACTCGGCTCCCGCCTGCTGCCCCTGACCAAGGCGACGCCCAAGGAGATGCTGCCGGTCGGCGACAAGCCGGTGATCGAGCACACCGTGCGCGAGCTGGTGGACTCCGGCATCACCGACATCACCATCGTCGTCTCGGGCGGCAAGTCCCTGATCCAGGACCACTTCCGCCCCAACCCCGCCCTGGTCGAGCAATTGCACGCCGACGGCAAGACGGCCTACGCGGAGGCGGTGGAGGAGGTCGCCGAGCTGGCCCGTCAGGGCCACATCACCTACCTCGACCAGCACGGCCCGTACGGCAACGGCACGCCTGTCCTGAACGCCGCCCGCGCCTTCGGCGACGAACCCGTGCTGGTGCTCTGGCCCGACGACGTCTTCGTCGCCGAGGTGCCCCGCGCCCAGCAGCTGATCCGCGCCTACGAGCAGACCGGCTGCCCCGTCCTCGCCCTCATGCCGATGGCACCGGCCGACTCCCGCCGCTACGGCGTGCCCGTCGTCAAGGAGGACCTCGGCGGCGGCACGCTCCGCATCACCGGCCTGATCGAGAAGCCGGAGCCCAGCGCCGCGCCGTCGTCGTACGCGGCCATCGGCGGGTACGCCATCACTCCGGGCATCGTCGACGAACTGCGCGAGCAGACCCGACGCTGGTACGAGCACCGGACCGGAGAGATCTACCTCACCGACGCCATCAACGCCTACGCCTCCACCCGTGCCGTCTACGGCCAGGTCATCCAGGGCCGCTGGTACGACACCGGCAACCCCTCCGACTACCTCGTCGCCCAGATGGCCCACGCCCTCGCCCATCCCGAGTACGGCCCCGTCCTGCGCGGACTGGTCGCCGACCTCGACGCGGGCGACGGGGGGTCACCGGCGGTCGGGTGAGCGGGCTCACGCCTTGCGCGGCGGCCGCAGACTCGGCAGCCCGGTCACGGCGACGCCCGCCAGCCGCACCGCCAGCGTCGTGACCAGGGCGTCGCGCATGCCCATGCCCGGCACCAGGGAGAGGAAGAGGGTGCCGAGGGTGGCCACGCCCAGGGCCAGGGCGCCTGCTGGGTCGTCACCATCATGCCTTCCCACGCCCGCGCGGGCCGGCGGCACCTCGGACAACGCGATCCGCATGACGACGGGCAGCTGGAGGGCCTGGCCGGCCCCGGCGACGGCCGTCCCGGGAAGCAGCTCCAGGAAGCCCACGCCGGGCCGCCAGTCGGCGCGGACGGCCAGGACGATCAGCAGGACGCCTGCACCTGATCGCCACCCGGGCGGGCGCGCAGGAGGACGTGGCGCTCAGGCGCTGACGCCCGTCGCCTCCCGCACGTCCTGGGCCTCGAGCCGTTCGGCGGTCCGCTCGGCCGTCCGGCGGGCCCACGGGCCGGTGGTCAGCACCCCGAGGACGAGGACGAGCAGGCCACAGCCGGTGAGGACCCACCAGCCGGGGACGGCGGCCGAGACGAACGTCTCACGGTACGCCAAGGCGCTCACCCCGGCCGCGAGCACCGCGCCGACCACCGCGACGCCGAGCGTCTGGCCCAGCTGGCGGCTCGTGGAGGCGACGGCGGCGGCCACGCCCGCCTGGCCGCGCGGCATCCCCGACACCGCGGTGTTGGTGATCGGCGCGTTCACGAAGCCGAAGCCCACGCCGAACAGCACGTAACCGAGGAACAGCGTCCCGTCGGAGGTCTCGGCCTCGAAGGCGGCGAACAGCACCCCGCTCGCCGTCATCGCGAGGCCCGCCACCAGCAGCGGCAGCCGCGGGCCCCGACCGCCCACCAGCCGCCCGGACAGCGGCGCGCACAGGAACGTCGGGACGGCCATGGGCAGCATCCACAGACCCGCGTGCAGGGCGTCAAGACCGCGCACGTTCTGCAGGTACAGCGTCGACAGGAACAGGAACCCGCCGAGCGCCGCGAACGCGCTGATCGCCACCACGGTCGCCCCGCTGAACGGCACGGAACGGAAGAACCGCAGGTCGATCAGGGGCTCGTCGCGGCGCGGTTCGTACCACAGCAGTCCGGACAGGGCGGCCAGCGCGACGGCCGCGAGGGGACCGCTCGTCGCGAGCCCGGCCGTCGGCGCCTCGATGATCGCGTACGTCAGGGACCCGAAGAGCGCGATGACCAGCACCTGGCCGACCGGGTCGGGCCGGCGGGCCCGGTGCGCCCGGGACTCGGGGACATGGCGCAGGGTCAGCAGGAGGGCCGCGAGGCCGACCGGGAGGTTGACCCAGAAGATCGCACGCCAGCCCACCGCCTCCACCAGCAGTCCGCCCACGAGGGGGCCGAGGGCCATCGAGATGCCGACGACCGCACCCCACACGCCGATGGCGCGGGCGCGCTCGCGCGGGTCGGTGAAGGTGTTGGTGATGATCGACATGGCGACCGGGTTGAGCATCGAGCCGCCGACCGCCTGCACCGTCCGGGCCGCGATCAACAGCTCCAGGTCGGGGGCGAGGGAGCACAGCAGCGAGCCGGCCGAGAACACGACCAGGCCGGTCACGAAGACCTTCTTGCGGCCGATCCGGTCGGCGGTGGAGCCCGCGAGCATCAGCAGCCCGGCCAGCACCACCGTGTAGGCGTCGATCGTCCACTGCAGGCCGGAGGTGCCGGCGTGCAGGTCGCGCTCCATCGCGGGCAGGGCGACGTTCAGCGCGGTGGTGTCGAGGCTCACGATCAGCAGGCTCATGCAGCAGATCGCGAGCACGAGCAGACGTCGTCTCCGGCCGAGCTCGGGCATGGGGTTCATCGTACGCCCGTATCGATAGTGCGTCTAACTAATGACCCGTACAGGATCATTGCCCGGCCACCCCCCGGCGTGCGTGACAATGGGGGAATGCCCACGACCGCGCCCTCACAGCAGACGACTCTCGAAATCGGCCCGCACACCGTCCGGCCGCCCGTCGTGCTGGCCCCCATGGCGGGGATCACCAACGCCCCGTTCCGCACCCTGTGCAGGGAGTTCAGCGGCGGCAAGGGCCTGTTCGTGAGCGAGATGATCACGACCCGGGCGCTGGTCGAGCGCAACGAGAAGACCATGCAGCTGATCCACTTCGACGCGACCGAGAAGCCGCGCTCGATCCAGCTGTACGGCGTCGACCCGGCGACCGTCGGCAAGGCCGTCCGCATGATCGCGGAAGAGGGCCTCGCCGACCACATCGACCTCAACTTCGGCTGCCCGGTCCCCAAGGTCACCAGGAAGGGCGGCGGCTCGGCGCTGCCCTACAAGCGCCACCTGCTGCGGGCCATCCTGCGTGAGGCCGTCGGCGGGGCGGGCGACCTGCCCGTCACGATGAAGATGCGCAAGGGCATCGACGACGACCACATCACCTACCTCGACGCCGGCCGCATCGCCGTCGAGGAGGGCGTGACCGCGATCGCCCTGCACGGCCGCACCGCCGCCCAGCACTACGGCGGCACCGCCGACTGGGACGCCATCGCCCGGCTGAAGGAGCACGTCCCGGAGATCCCCGTCCTCGGCAACGGCGACATCTGGTCCGCCGAGGACGCCCTGCGGATGGTCCGGGAGACCGGCTGCGACGGCGTCGTCGTCGGCCGCGGCTGCCTGGGCCGGCCGTGGCTGTTCGCCGACCTGGTCGCCGCCTTCGAGGGGCGCACGGACTTCCGCAGGCCCACCCTGCGCGAGGTCGCCGACGTCATGGTCCGCCACGCCACCCTGCTCGGCGAGTGGATCGGCGACGAGACCAGGGGCGTCGTCGACTTCCGCAAGCACGTCGCCTGGTACCTGAAGGGCTTCGCGGTCGGCTCCGAGATGCGCAAGCGACTGGCGATCACCTCGTCCCTCGCCGCACTGCGCGCCGGACTCGACGAGCTGGACCTCGACCAGCCCTGGCCGGCCGGCGCCGACGGGCCCCGCGGCCGGACGTCCGGCAACAACCGGGTGGTGCTGCCGGACGGCTGGCTCAAGGACCCCTACGACTGCGCCGGCGTGGGCGAGGACGCCGAACTGGACACCTCCGGGGGCTGACCCCGGCCGGCTTCAGTCCCTCGCCGGATGCGGCGTCGACCCGTACGCGGTCAGGAAGCGGTCGCGGAACGAGCTCATCTTCCACACGGGCGCGTCGTGCGCCGGCCGCAGGCCGTCCGTCCACTTCCAGTCCGCGATCCGGTCGAGGACCTCCGGGTCCTTGGCGACGATCGACACCGGGACGTCCCGGCCGGAGTCCGTGCCGCTGATGCGGGTGACGGGCTGGTGGTCGCCGAGGAAGACCAGCACGGTGTCGTCGCCGCCGTAGCGCTCCAGCCACTGGGTGAGCGCGGTCACCGAGTACTGGACCGACCGGCCGTACGCCTCACGGGACCGGGTGGCGTCGGCGATGACCGCGGAGGCGTTCGGACCGGCCTTCTTGACGGCGTCGAAGACCGACCCGTCGCCCACCTCGTCCCAGCCGACCATCGTCGGCTGCGGCGCCCAGGGCGCGTGGCTGGAGGTCAGGATGATCTCCGACATCAGCGGCCTGTCGCGCTTCCTGCCGTGCTCCAGCCGCTGGAACGCCTCCAGCGCGTACTGGTCGGGCATCGTCGACCAGGCGAACTTCGGTCCCCGGTAACCCAGTTGGAAGGCGTTGTAGACCTTGTCGAGGCCGTAGAACTCCTGTTCCGGCCAGGCCTTCTGCACGCCCGGCATGACCCCGACCGTGTCCCAGGCGCCGCTCTTCCGGAAGGCCTTGGTGAGGCTGAGGTGGTCGCTGGCCATCACGGTGCGGTAGCGCTGCTGGGTGTTGACCCACAGGCCGGACAGGGTGGTGGAGTGCCCGAGCCAGCTGCCGCCGCCGAACGTCGACGACGTCAGCCAGCCGCTCCGGGCGTGGTAGCCCGCCTTCTCCAGGGCCTGCCCGCCGGCGGCCAGGGTGCGGCCCACGCCGGGCCCGATCAGCGGGTCCTCGATCGCGACGCGGCCGTAGCTCTCGACGAACGCGAAGATCACGTCCTTGCCCCGCAGGTCGGGCAGGAGCTCGGCGGGCGGGGTGGCCCCGAACGGGTCGTGGCGGGCCTCCTTCGCGAACGCGGCCTCGTCCCGCAGGGTCTCGCGGACCTGCCGCGCCTGGGCGGCGAGGGTGTCGGTGACCCGGTCGGCGGCGACCGGCAGCCCGGCGAGCTGAACGCCGAGCACCGAGCAGGTGATCCACACCGTGCCGGAGAACAGTGTCGCCCGGGTCGCCCGCTGGGTGTGGCGCGCCAGCAGGCCGGAGAGCCGGACCGTGGCCAGCGCGAGGCCGGTGAACAGCCCGACGACCAGCAGCAGCAGCCCCGCCGTGGCGGCCAGGGCGGTGGCCCGGCCCATCGAGTCGGCGACGTAGGACTGGGCGTCGTCGAGCAGCTCCCAGTCCAGGATCACGTTGAAGTCGCGGCCCAGGTACTCGGCGAAGTACATGTCGAGCAGGTTCAGCACCGTCACCGCCGCGAGGACCACACCCCCCAGCGCGGCCACGACCACCCGCGGCCGGCGCGGCAGCGCCAGCAGCACGGCCGCTGCGACGATCGCCTCGCCGGGCAGCCGCACGAACCGCTGCGGCTGGAGCGCGGCGAGCCGGTCCGGCAGCAGCAGCGCCACGGCGACCAGGACGACGGACAGCACGGTCGCCGCCCACCACACCGCCCGCGCCGCCCGCGGGTGGCGCTCACGCCAGGCACGCCGGTGCGCGAACCGCTCCCGCAGTGTCCGCGGGACGGCACCGGGGACCGCGGACTCGTCGTCGTGGGCGCCTTCCTGCGCCGGTTCCCGGCGTTCGTCGCCGGCCGTTTCCCGGCGTTCGTCCTGGGCCGGCTGACGGCGTTCGTCGCCGGCCGTTTCCCGGCGTTCGCCGTCCCTCGATTCCCGGGCCGTCTCCCGGATTTCGTCCTCGGTCGCTTCCCCGGCCGTTTCCCGGCCCTCGTCCTCGGGCGTCGCGGCGTCGCCGTCCGTCGCGTCGGGCGGGTGGGGTTGGCGTGTGGAGACAGGCACCCGAGGGTCCTTCCGTACGAAGCCCGGTGGTTCGGCGGACCCGGCGTGGAGGACCGGATCCGCCGCAGAGTCGTACGGCCTGCTCCCGGCCGGTGTTCAGCGGCCCCGTCCTACGCTCGGCAAACTTCGCGCAAACGTCCGGCCAAGGACCGCGTCACGCGCCGCCCACCGCCGTGAGCAGCGCCAACGGGGCGGCCGCCGACCGGGACTCCCGTACGCACGCGTGAGGGTACGGCACCGGCTCGGCGTGCGTGTCACGGCCGTAGCCCGCGAGGACCTCGGGCAGCCGGTGCCCGGTCGCGGTCGCCGCGTCGACCAGGCCGAGCGCGACCGTGCGGGCCTCGTCGTGCAGCCCGTAGCGGGCCAGCCCCAGCGCGATCAGCGCGTTGTCGTGCGGCCAGACCGAACCCCGGTGGTAGGACAGCGGGTGGTACGCCGGCTGCCCGGCCGCGAGTGTGCGCACGCCCCAGCCGGAGAAGAAGTCGGGTTCCAGGAGACGCCGGCCGACCACGGCCCCGTACTCCTTGTCCAGCAGCCCGGACCACAGCAGATGACCGGCGTCCGAGGCGAGCGCGTCGACCCGGTGGCCCCGGCCGTCCAGCGCGAGGGCGGGGAAGGAGTGCTCCGGCATCCAGAAGTCCCGCTGGAAGCGGTCGCGCAGATCGGCGGCCGCCTGTTCCAGCAGCGCCGCGTAGGTGTCGTCCCCCCACACCGTGCGCGCCACCCACGCCGTGCGGCGCAGCGCGTCGTAGGCGTAGCCCTGGGCCCCGGCCGCCGTCACGGGGCCGGTCGGGCGGGTGCCGTCGGCCGAGCAGATGGCGCCGACGGAGTCCTTCCAGTTCTGGTTGGCGAGACCGCCGCGGTCGGCGCGGTAGACCAGGTAGCCGCGCGAGGTGAGCCCGCCGTGGTCGAGCATCCACCCGACGGCCGCGCGCGCGTGCGGCTCCAGCCGGCGGGCGAGGGCCGTGTCACCGGTCTGCTCGACGTACGCGCCGAGCAGGACGAGGAAGAGCGGGGTGGCGTCCACCGAGCCGTAGTAGCGGCCGTACGGCACCTGGTGGAAGTGGGCGAGCTCGCCGTGCCGCACCTCATGGACGATCTTGCCGGGCTGGGCGACCGACTCGGGATCCGTCCCGGTCGCCTGGGCCGCGGCGAGGGCCAGCAGGGTGGCGGCGGCCGAGCGGGGGTGGTAGGGGAGGGCGAAGAACGACGTGAGCAGGGCGTCACGGCCCAGCAGGGTCAGGAACCAGGGGGCGCCGGCCGCCGGGACGCGCAGCTCCTCACCGTCCGGACCGGTCGCCGGCACCTGGAGCGCGGCGAGGTCCGCCAGGCCCCGCGCACAGGCGGCGGCCAGCTCGGGCCAGCCGGTCGGGAAGGCCACGCCTTCCATGAACTCGCCCTCGTGCGCAAGTACCTTTTCGGTCACCGCCGCCGGGGAGCTGGGGACGCGCAGGGCCCGCCTCTCGCCGTGCGGCCGGGCGATCACCCGCAGGGTCAGCGCGGCCGAGTCGTGCGGCGGGAGTTCCAGCCGCCACACCAGACGGCGGGCGCCGGTGCCGGTCTCCTCCACGGCATCCGGGGCGGGGTCGGCCGTCACCGTCGTGACGGACCGCCACTCGCCGCGCTGGTAGGTGAACTCCACGCCGTGGTCGAGGACCTGACGACGGCGGACGGCGCCGGACTTGGTGTAGGTGCGGTGGTCGGAGCGGAGTTCGAACTGGTCGGTGAAGTCGGCGTCGACGGTGAGCGCGAGCCGGACCGTCGAGGGCACCGGACGGTTGCTGGTGACCCGCAGCGACTCGACGAACGAGCTGTCGCCGACGGCCTGCTCACGGAAGAGCGTGCAGGACGGCGGTTCGCTGCGGCCGCCGCGCGGCACGAGCACGCAGCGCGCGGCATCCCCGTCCGCGACCGGCGCGAGCACCTCCGGCACGGCGCCGTCGACCGTGAGCTGCCAGCGGCTGAGGTGCCGCGCGTCCCTGACGAACAGTCCGTCGGGGGAGCCGGCGCCCCGCACGCCGCTGATGTCCCCGCGGTCACCGACGGCGGCGAACGTCCCGCCGTGCACGAGCAGATGATGCCGGTCCGTCATCCCCGGTCCCCTCCCTTGAGTGCGGTGTCGTGCAGGTCGTTGCCGTGGTGCGGTGCGTCCGTGTGGGGCGCGGTGTCGCCGTGGTGCGGTGCGTCCGTGTGGGGCGCGGTGTCGCCGTGGTGCGGTGCGTCCGAGCCGCGCAGGTCGTTGCCGTGGTGCCGGTGGTGCGGACGGTCGGTGCCCCCTGGGCCGTCGCCGTCGCCGTCGCCGTCGCCTTCGCCCTCGCCCTCGCCGTCGTCGCCGTCCTGCCGGTGGTCCCTGTCGTGGAGCAGGTCGAGCGTGAGGGCGGCGGTCCAGCCGAAGTCGGCCGTGCCGCAGGCCTCGCCGGTGTACGGGTCGACGTACTCGGCGAACCCGGAGGCGCCCGCGAGGTCCAGCACGGCCTCGCGCAGCGCGTCCGCGGACGCCCGCTCGCCGTGCAGGCGCAGGCCCCGCTCCAGCAGCCAGCTGGTGTTGAACCAGGCCGGGCCGCGCCAGTAGCGGTGCGGGTCGAAGGCCTCGCCGAGCAGGTCGTAGCTGGGGACGAGGCGGGTGGCGGTGCCCAGCCCGAAGTGTGGGCCGCGCAGCGTCCCTACGAGGGCCTCGACCACCTCGCGCGGCAGGCCGGGCAGGAGCAGCGGCACCAGCCCGGAGACCCCGCGCTCGGGGATCGGCCCCCCGCCTCGCAGGTCCCGGCAGAGGAACAGACCCCGCGCCGGGTCCCACAGCCGGTCCACCAGCGCGGACGTCAGCCGCTCCGCACGCGCGCGGCGGGCCGTGCCCGGGGCTCCCAGGGCGTGCGCGATCCGGGCGAGGGCGTGCTCGGAGGCGATGAGCAGCGCGTTGAAGGCGGGGTCCTCGACGGCGAACCCGCCCGTCCCGTCGGCGTAGCCGCCGTCCCGGTAGTCCGTCGCCAGCCGCACGTACCGCCCGTAGTCGAGGTCCGTCGGACGGTCCTCCGCCGCCCCGTGGTCGAGGTCGGCGCGCCTGAAGGAGCGGGCGGGGGCGGGGGTGATCCGGGAGAGCGGGGCGTCCCACGCCGGGGCGTTGTCCATGCCCTGCTCCCAGGGGTGGACGACGGACACCAGCCCGCCCCCGCCCAGGTCCCGCCGGTGCAGCAGATAACGGTGCCAGGCGGCCAGCCGGGGGTACACCCGGGCGAGGAAGCCGCGCGCCCGGGACAGCCCCGGGTCGGCGCGGTGCACCAGCCAGGCCGCCAGCGCGTGCACCGGTGGCTGCACGATGCCGGAGGTCTGTACGGTGCGCGGGGCACCCGCGGCGCGCCCCGCGGTCGGGGAGCGCCAGAAGTCGGGGCTCGGGAAGTACGCGTCGAGCGGCACGGAGGGGTTGAAGACGATGTGCGGGATCCGCCCGTCACCCCACTGCGCGGCCAGCAGCGTCTCCAGCTCGGTCTGCGCCCGCAGCGGCGAGACGTGGCGCAGCCCGATCGCGACGAACGCGGAGTCCCACGACCACTGGTGCGGGTACAGGCCACGCGAGGGCACCGTGGAGGTTCCCGTCCAGTTGGCCTCCAGTACCCGCACCGCTCGAAGGCGCAGCGAACCGGCCGCCGGGGCCGGGTCGTATACAGCGGTGCGCTCCGCTGTGCGGGCCGTGATCTGGGCAGTGCTGTCCACTCGGGGCTCCCCGAAGAATGCCGATGACGGCCCGGTCGGGCCGGTTCGGCAGCGGCTACCGTAGGGTTACGTCTATTTAACACGCAAAACCCAATATGTAATGCAGGGTTGAGAAACACAAGGGGGTGCGCATGACCGGACAGCCGGGACGGACGGGCCGAGGGGCCGGTCAGGCAGGCGCCGGTGACCTGCTCGCGCTGGTGCGCACCGGCCGGGCGACGACACGCGGTGCCCTCCAGCAGGCCACCGGCCTGTCCCGGGCCACCGTCGGGACACGCCTGGACCGTCTGTTCCGCGCGGGCTGGCTGCGCGAGGGCGCCGGCGGTCCGGTCGACTCCCCGTTGGGCGGACGCCCCTCCATCACCCTGGAGTTCGACGACGCGCACGCCGTCGTCCTCGCCGCCGACCTCGACACCCGGCACGCCCGTGCGGCCGTGCTCTCCCTGACCGGCGAGATGCTCACCGAGCACTCGGGGACGCTGGTCGTCGAGGACGGCCCGGACGTGGTCCTGGAGGAACTCGGCCGCTGGTTCGCCGAACTGCTGGAGAAGACCGGCCGCCGTGCCGACGAGGTCTGCGGCATCGGGGTGGCCGTGCCCGGCCCGGTCGACAGCGGGACCGGCCGCGTCGTCCAGCCGCCGATCATGCCCGGCTGGGACGGCTACGACATACCCACCCGCCTGGCCAGGGCCTTCACCCAGCGCACGGGCGCACCGGCGCCCCCCGTCCTCGTCGACAACGACGCCAACCTCATGGCGTACGGCGAGCAGCGCACGGCCCACCCCGACTGCTCGGCGTTCGTGCTGGTCAAGGTGTCGACCGGAATCGGCGCCGGGGTGGTGGTGGACGGCTCGATCTACCGGGGCGTCGACGGTGGCGCCGGCGACATCGGGCACATCCGGGTGGGCGCGGAGGCCCTGTGCCGCTGCGGCTCCCACGGCTGTCTCGCGGCCGTGGCCAGCGGTGGCGCCGTGGCCAGGAAACTGGCGGAGACCGGGGTGCCGGCGGCCTCCGGCTCGGACGTGCGGGACCTGCTGGCCGCGGGGCACCCGGGGGCCGCGGCGCTCGCCCGGGAGGCGGGGAGGCAGGTCGGCGACGTGCTGGCGACGGTCGTGACGCTGCTCAATCCGGGGGTTCTGATGATCGCCGGGGACCTGGCCGGAACCGCTTTCCTCACCGGTGTGCGCGAGCTGCTCTACCAGCGGGCGCTGCCGCGCTCCACGGCCCGGCTGGAGGTCGTGACCTCGCGGCTGGGGGAACGGGCGGGGCTGGTGGGGGCCGGTGCGCTGGTCGTGGAGCACCTGTACTCGCCCGAGCGAGTGGAGGAACGGCTGCTGGCGCTGGGTGTGTGAGGCCGTGGGCCGTGGATGTCTCCGGTGGGGGGTACGTCCGCATGGTGGAACCGGGGCGTCCCCGAGAGCGTGATTCTCGCCACCCTTGATAGGGGTGCCGCTCAGATGAGCGGATCTTGGCCGTCTGCATTTCCTCAAGGTGTGGCACTCAGTGCCATCCCTTGATCGTTCATCGATCGAAATCAGACGGGCTGCACGCCGCTCGTTTGAGCGTAGAATGGGGGCCGTGAGAGTGGTTGCGTTCAAGAAATGAAAACATCTGCGGCGTGGCGCTTGCCAAGCCTTGACTTTCGATCCCCTGGCTGACGATCGGTTACAGGCGCATGACGCACAAGTGGACGTACCCAGACGCCTTTGATCTGGGTATGTTCCTGCCCGTCAGGGCAGCCACCGCGTCCTCGAGGAGTCGAGACCCGTGTCGGAAAACAAAGATCCCCACGTAGCTGAGTCGGCAGCGAGCGTTGAGGGCGTGAAGTTCGTCTACGACTTCACCGAGGGCAACAAGGACCTCAAGGACCTCCTCGGCGGCAAGGGCGCGAACCTCGCCGAGATGACCAACCTCGGCCTGCCGGTCCCGCCCGGCTTCACGATCACTACCGAGGCCTGCAAGGTCTACCTCGACAGCGGCGAGGAGCCGACGGCACTGCGTGACGAGGTGAGTGCGCACCTCGACGCGCTGGAACAGCGGATGGGCAAGAAGCTCGGCCAGGCCGACGACCCTCTCCTGGTCTCCGTCCGCTCCGGCGCGAAGTTCTCGATGCCCGGCATGATGGACACGGTCCTCAACATCGGCCTCTCCGACAAGTCGGTGCAGGGACTGGCCACCCAGGCCGGCGACGACCGCTTCGCGTGGGACTCCTACCGCCGGCTCATCCAGATGTTCGGCAAGACGGTCCTCGGCGTCGACGGTGACCTCTTCGAGGAGGCCCTGGAAGCGGCGAAGGCGGCCAAGAAGGTCACCGTCGACACCGAGCTGGAGGCCGCGGACCTCAAGAAGCTCGTCACCAAGTTCAAGAAGATCGTCAAGACCGAGGCCGGCCGGGACTTCCCGCAGGACCCGCGCGAGCAGATGGACCTCGCCGTCAAGGCCGTCTTCGACTCCTGGAACGGCGACCGGGCCAAGCTGTACCGGCGCCAGGAGCGCATCCCGCACGACCTCGGCACCGCGGTCAACGTCTGCTCCATGGTCTTCGGCAACCTGGGCCCCGACTCCGGCACGGGCGTCGCCTTCACCCGCGACCCCGCCAGCGGCCACCAGGGCGTCTACGGCGACTACCTGCAGAACGCCCAGGGCGAGGACGTCGTCGCCGGCATCCGCAACACCGTCCCGCTGGCGGACCTGGAGCAGATCGACAAGAAGTCGTACGACCAGCTGATGCAGATCATGGAGACGCTGGAGAACCACTACAAGGACCTCTGCGACATCGAGTTCACGATCGAGCGCGGTCAGCTGTGGATGCTCCAGACCCGGGTCGGCAAGCGCACCGCCGGCGCCGCCTTCCGCATCGCCACCCAGCTCGTCGACCAGGGCCTGATCGACGAGACGGAGGCGCTCCAGCGTGTCACCGGCGCACAGCTCGCCCAGCTGATGTTCCCCCGCTTCGACGACCAGGCCAAGACCGAGCAGGTCGGCCGGGGCATCGCGGCCTCGCCGGGCGCGGCGGTCGGCAAGGCCGTCTTCGACTCCTACACGGCCGTGAAGTGGTCCCGCTCGGGCGAGAAGGTCATCCTCGTCCGCCGCGAGACCAACCCCGACGACCTGGACGGCATGATCGCGGCCGAGGGCATCCTCACCTCGCGCGGCGGCAAGACCTCGCACGCCGCCGTCGTCGCCCGCGGCATGGGCAAGACCTGTGTCTGCGGCGCCGAGGAGCTCGAGGTCGACACCAAGCGCCGCCGGATGACGGTGCCGGGCGGCCACGTGGTGGAGGAGGGCGACCTCATCTCCATCGACGGCTCCACCGGCAAGGTCTACCTCGGCGAGGTTCCCGTCGTCCCCTCCCCGGTGGTCGAGTACTTCGAGGGCCGCATGCACGCGGGCGCCGACGACGCCGACGAACTGGTCGAGGCGGTCCACCGCATCATGGCGTTCGCCGACCGCAAGCGCCGGCTGCGGGTCCGGGCGAACGCGGACAACGCCGAGGACGCCCTGCGCGCGCGCCGCTTCGGCGCCCAGGGCATCGGCCTGTGCCGCACCGAGCACATGTTCCTCGGCGACCGCCGTGAGCTGGTGGAACGCCTGATCCTGGCGGACACGGAGACGGAGCGTGAGGAGTCGCTGAAGGGCCTGCTGCCGCTGCAGAAGCAGGACTTCGTCGAACTCTTCGAGGCGATGGACGGCCTCCCGGTGACGGTCCGACTCCTGGACCCGCCGCTGCACGAGTTCCTCCCCGACATCACCGAGCTGTCGGTCCGCGTGGCCCTGGCGGAGTCCCGTCAGGAGTCCCACGAGAACGACCTGCGTCTCCTCCAGGCGGTCCACCGCCTGCACGAGCAGAACCCGATGCTCGGTCTGCGCGGCGTGCGCCTGGGCCTCGTCATCCCCGGCCTGTTCACCATGCAGGTCCGTGCCATCGCCGAGGCCGCGGCGGAGCGCAAGAACGCCAAGGGCGACCCGCGCGCGGAGATCATGATTCCGCTCGTCGGCACGGTGCAGGAGCTGGAGATCGTCCGCGAGGAGGCCGACCAGGTCATCGCGGAGGTCGAGGCGGCGACGGGCGTCGAACTGAAACTGTCGATCGGCACGATGATCGAACTGCCGCGGGCCGCGCTGACCGCCGGTCAGATCGCCGAGGCGGCGGAGTTCTTCTCCTTCGGCACCAACGACCTGACCCAGACGGTGTGGGGCTTCAGCCGCGACGACGTCGAGGCGAGCTTCTTCACGGCCTACTTGGAGAAGGGCATCTTCGGCGTCTCCCCCTTCGAGACGATCGACAAGGACGGCGTCGGCTCCCTCGTGAAGGCCGCGGCGGAAGCGGGCCGTGCCACGCGCCCCGACCTGAAGCTGGGCGTGTGCGGCGAACACGGCGGTGACCCGGAGTCGGTTCACTTCTTCCACGAGGTCGGCCTGGACTACGTCTCCTGCTCGCCGTTCCGGATCCCGGTGGCGCGCCTGGAGGCGGGACGGGCCGCGACGCAGTCGGAGGGCAGCGACCACCGCTGACCTCCCCCGACCCCGGAGCCGCCGCTCGGTCCCCGACCCTCACCGATCGGCGGCGGCTCCGGCACGCAAGACGAGGGCGACACCCGTGCGGGGGTGTCGCCCTCTGTGCTTTCGGCCGGGGGCTGGCTGGTTATCGATCGCCTGATGTGATGGCTGTGGGTGACTTAAGGTTTCTTCTTGTGATTGATCCATTACCTTCTGTGATCGACCGAGGGCTGATGGCCGGCCCTCGCGTGACCCGAGAGGTGAGGGATGAAGAAGGTTCTGGTGGGGGCGGCTGCGGCGGTGGCGTTCTTCGCGGGGGTGGGGACTGCGGCGGCGGATGCGTGGCGTGGGTTGCCTGTCATGACCCCGCATGGCGTCAAGTTCCATGAAGGGGAGTACCGGTTTAATCCGCCCGGACGTAACCACGGCGCCTTCGAGTGGAAAGGAAAGCTGCAAGACGCCGTGCCTGACGACGGGCACAACGTGTACATGTTGGCGCGCGCCGAAAGCCATGGCTGGTCGCGCTACAACGGCAAGCAGCGGCGCACGGTCGTCTTGCATCACTCCAACTGGGACGGCGCGCAGCGCTACACGGACGATGCCGAGATCAAGGCGTGTCGTGACCGTGGCAGTCTCCGGCCCGACAACTGTTCCCGAGAACTGCACCTTGACGGGCCCACTTGGTCGCGTTGACGCCGGTTCGCATTCCGAGGCCCGGGCAGTGCCCGGGCCTCCGCTCGCTATAGGGGAACAACATCAACACGTCAGAAGTCCTGTCGGCCGAAGGCGTCGAGCTTTGCTACGGCGAGACACGAGCCGTCAGGGATGCCCGTTTCATGGTCCGCCGCGGCGAAGTCGCGGCCATCACGGGCCAGAGCGGCTCAGGGAAGTCATCATTGCTGTATTGCCTGGCCGGGGTCCTGCCCGTGGCCCGGGGAGAGGTGCGTTTCGAGGGACGCTGCCTCGCTGAGCTGGACGACGAACAACTCAGTGCGCTACGCCGGGAGCGATTCGGGTTCGTTTTCCAGTACGGCGAACTCCTGCCCGAGTTGACGGTGGAGGAGAACACAGCCCTGCCGTTGCGTCTGGCCGGCCAACGCAAAGCCGAGGCGCTGGCCGCCGCTGGAGAGGTTCTGGGGAGGCTCGGTCTGGCCGACTTGCGCCATCGAAGGCCCTCGCAGGTCTCGGGCGGGCAGAGCCAACGCGTGGCCGTGGCACGAGCGCTGGTTCACCGGCCGGCGGTTGTGTTCGCTGACGAGCCCACGGGATCACTCGACAGCGCCAACGCCACCGCCGTGCTGGACGAGTTTTTGGCCCTCGCCCGGTCCCGGGGCACAGCGGTGGTTCTCGTCACTCACGATGCCGATGTAGCCGCTCGTGCGGACACGCACTACGTCATGCGTGACGGCTTGCTGGCTTCCCGGACCAGGGAGGCGTCGTGAGGGAGCTGCTGCTGGGGATCCGCCTGTTGCTGGGCAGTGGGAGAGGTAATCGCGCACGGTTCCTGCTGATGACGCTCGGTGCCGCGGTCGGCGTGTGCTGTCTTGCCCTGGTTCTGGCCATCCCTGGGATTCTCGCGGCGCAGGACGCACGTCAGATGGCACGCGATCCGGACTGCGTGGCAGGCCGTTCACTCTGCTCGTCCGGTGATCGGGCGGCACTTGAGCTCATCCGCACGGATCCCTATGGCTCACGCCCCCTGACTCGAGTCTTCCTGGCCAAGGGAACGGCCCCCACGGAGCCTCCACCAGGTTTGGACGTGTTCCCTGCTAGCGGTGAGATGTTCGTGTCGCCCCGGCTGCACGAAATCCTCAAGGAGGAACCTGGTCTCGCGCAGCTCGTCCCGGGCAAGGAAGCCGGACAGATCGCAGCCCAGGGGCTGGCTCGCCCGGACGAACTCTTCGCCTACATCGGCGTCGACCGGAAGGACCTTCCTCATGGGAATCGCATGACACGCTTCGGCGGGGAGTACGTGCGGACGCCGACCGTGGAGGACTCGGCCCTCGACATCGTGCGCTTCACCCTCGCCGGCGTGGTGCTGCTCCCGCTCGCCGTCTTCTTGGCCGTGTGTGCTCGTCTGTCTGCCGCCGCGCGGGATCGACGTCTGGCCGCGCTCCGGCTGCTGGGGCTGAGCAGGAAAGGTGTTCAGCGAGTCAACGCCGCAGAAACAGTGGTGGCTGCACTCCTTGGCGCGGCTCTGGGTCTTGTCGGCTTCTGGCTGGTCAACCAGCTCGTCGCGCGGATCGGCCTGCCGGGCTTCACCTGGTACCCGTCCGACGGTTCGCTCTCCGCGTCCACCGTTGGCGTCTGCCTGGTGGGATGCCCGGCGCTGGCCTGGTTCGTGGGAAGGATCGGTGGTCGACGAGCAGCTGAGAACCCGCTGGCGGTGCGGCGGGGAGCCGTGCCGAAGCCTCCGGCCAAGTGGGGGCTGCTCCCACTGGTGCCCGGCCTGGGTGTCGTGACGGGATACTGCGTCGCCGGTGCGACGGGTCATGCTCCGCGTGACACGAGCCTCTCCTCGGTCCTCATGCCGGTCGCCGTCGTTCTGGTAGGCGTCGGCTTGGTTATGACCCTGCCAATTTTGTCTGGTTCATTCGCTCGACGTATTGCACGATCAACCGGTTCGCTCTCCCTCGGACTCGCCATGCGACGCAACGAGGTTGAGCCTGGTGGTGCGTTTCGCGTGGCGACCGGCCTGGTTCTCCTGATCTTCGGAGCCTCGCTCGTGCAGGGCGTGCTCATCGAGCTCGATCAAGTGACCAGGCACACCGGCCCCACTCAGATCTACCGCATCGAGTTGGAGGCCGTCACGCTCGCGCAACAGCGGGCATTTGAGCAAGTGCCAGGGGTCCGTGGGCATGCGGTGGAGGCGAACTCTTGGCGTGACCCTTCGGACACCAGGCCGTGGCCACCGGTCATCCAGGCTGTAGTGGCCACATGCAGCCAACTGCGTGCTGTGGTGCCCAAAGTAAGACACTGCGCGGACGGGCGGCCCCGCCGACTGATGAACTCCTACAACCCGCTCGTGGACCCGGAAGACAAACCAGGTGCCGTCTTCCCATTCCGTTTGCGGAACGAGACGGGGGAGTCCCGCGAGATCGACGTGACGGTGCCACGGGAGACCGTCACTTTTTACGATGACTCGGGATTGTCGCCTCTCAGTAGTGGCTCTGTGCTTTTGCCCCCCAGTGCACTGCCCGTGGGCTTCCGGCTTGAGGGTGCTGCTCTCACCTTGGTCAGCAGCTCTGCTCCCGAGACAGTCCGGTCCGTGCTCGACAGCATGGGAGGCGTTGACCCGACTGTGGGAGTCGACACCCCGGGTGTGAACGTCAATGCTCTTGAACAAGTCCGAATCGTCAAAACCCTCCTGGCCGTGGGCATGGTCCTGGGCTTGGTGATCGGTGTGGCCGCGTATCTCGTGGCGGCCACCGACCGGGCTGTCGAGCGGCGGCCGCAGGTTACTGCGCTTTCGTTGATCGGGGCGCGGCCTCGGACGTTGCGGGCTGTGCAGGTTGCGCAGGTGGTCGTGCCGCTCGTTGTGGGGCTGGCGTTGGCTCTGGTGGCCGGGAAGGCGGCCGAGTCGAGTTATCTCGTCACCGGAGGCGGGGCCGTCTTCTGGGATGGGGGCGGGGTGCCGTTGTTGCTGGTTTCCGCTGTCGGGGTGGTGGTCGTCGCCGCGCTCGGGTCTCTTCCGCTCGTCGGGCGGCGGATCGATCCCGAGCTCATTCGCCGGGACTGAGCGTACGAGGCGGGCGGCTGCCCGCCTCGTCGTCACTCGCAGCCCGTGCCGTCCCCGTCGCGGTCGAGGTGGCGGCCGTAGCCGGGGTCGCCGGTGTGGACCGGGGCGGCTCCGGCGGCGCGGGCGGCGGTGCAGTTGGGGTAGTGGACGTCGGCGGAGTCGTCGCCGGCGTCGAGGGAGGTGTCGGCTTCGGCGGCGGCGGCCGCGGCCGTGACCGTACGGGTGACTTCCACCGTCTCCGTGGCGGTCGCCGTCACCGTCGTCGCCGGTTGCGGGGCCGCCGTCCGCGTCGTGGTCGCGGTGACCGTCACCGTCGGCCGGGGCGCGGCGGCAGCGGGGGCCGTGTCGTCCTGGTCGCTGCCGCCGATGCCGACGCCGAGGAACAGGGTCATGGCCAGGGCCAGCAGGACGTACCGCTTGCGGGCCCACTTGGGGGCGGGCGTCGTGTGGGTGGTGTACGGGTTGTTCATGGTCGTCCCCCAGGGCCGTTGCGTGGGGCATGACGGTAGGGGCGGAAGCCGGAAGGTGTACGAGGTGTGGCTGGTTTGTGATGAAGTTGTGTGTCACCAGCCTTCCGCTCCGTTCGCCAGTCGGCGGTGCCACCACGGTTCGAGGGTTTGCGCGCGGGGGTCCGGCAGGGTTCGGCGTCGGTAGGTTCCGTCCAAGTGGGTCAGGGCGCGGGAGAGTTCGGTGCGGGCGCGGGGTGGGAGGGCCCGGAGGGTTTCCGCCAGGACGTCCCGTGCCTCGCGGACGTCGTCCAGGGCGCATCCCGGGCACGCCGGGCAGGCGGATGCGCGGGGGTGGAGGAGGCCGCGGCCGGGGGCGGCCAGGAAGGCGCGGTACTTGTGCAGGGCGCCGGCCGTGTGTCCGGGGGACGATTCCACGCGGTAGATCGCGAGGGTCGTGCGCAGGGACAGGCCGGGGATGCGGGACGGCGGCGGAGTGGAGCGGGTGCGCGGGGCGCGTGAGGTCGGTGTGGCGCGCAGGGCGCCGGGGCGCTTACGCGGCATGCGCCTTTCGGCGGGCGGGCTTCGTCGGCATGGGGGCATCATGCCAGAGCCGCGTACGCCCCGGCCCCCTGAACGGGCCGACACCGCCCCGCCCGTGAACGCCGTCTCCGGCAGTCGCAGCCCGGTCAGGCGGGCTTGACGAGGCGTCGATCACCCGGGCGGGGCTTCAGGGCCGGTGCTGCCCGGTACCGGCAGCAGCCGTCGCGGTCCCGCTTCAGGGGTTCTTGCACTATGCCCGCCCGGGCCGAGCGGCCTGACCAGGCGCTCATGGTGAAAGGACCCCTCAGCCGCCACGGCGATCCCGCGGAGGCCGCCCGGTGTCGGTGGGTGGGTCCGGGCGGCGGACTCGGCATGGACGGCGCGCCGTTCCCGCGCTGGTACTCCATGGCGAGCGACGTGCCGCCGCCCGGCCGCCTACCGGCGTCGGTCGGGACGCAACCGTCAGGCCTGCCTCGGCCCGGCCGGCCTCCTCCACGGGTCATGCGCGGAAGGGGCCCCGCACCTCGTAGGTGATACCGCCCGACGAGCTTCCGCTCGTGCCGCGCTGGCTGGAGAAGTACAGGCGCGTCCCGTCGGGGGAGAAGGCCGGGCCGGTGATCTCCGAGGCGGACTGGCCGTCGACGCGGAGGAAGGGGGCGACGACGTCGTCCGGGGTGATGACGCAGATCTCCATGCTGCCGCCGTCCTCGGCGACGAACAGGTCGCCGGAGGAGGTGCCGGTGACGTTGTCGACGCCCGTCAGCGGGGGCGTGCCGCTCGTCACCAGCGAGTCGTCGTAGGCGAGTTCGAGGGTCTGGGCCGCCGCGTCGTACTGCCAGACGCGGTTGTCGCCCTTCGTCGTGAACCAGCAGGTGCCGTTCGCGTAGTAGCAGCCCTCGCCGCCGTTGAACCGTTTGGCGCCGGAGACCTGGTTGCGGGTGGCGGTGGCGCCGGTCGGGTCGGGGACCCGGGACCAGGTGACCGGACCGCTCGTCGCGCTCCCCGCCACCAGCACCTCCAGGGTGCCCGACGACAGGTCGCCCCAGGTCGTCGGGCGGAACCGGTAGAAGCAGCCGTCGGAGACGTCCTCCGTCAGGTAGATCACCCGGCGCTCCGGGTCGGCGGCCGCCGCCTCGTGTTTGAAGCGGCCCATCGCGTCCCGGCGCACCGCCGCCTTCACACCCCAGGGGTCCGTCTCGTACACGTACCCGCGGTCGACCTCCTCGCAGGACAGCCAGGTGTTCCACGGGGTCTTCCCGCCCGCGCAGTTGGTGCGGGTGCCGGACAGGATGCGGTACGCCGCCGTCACCGTCCCCGTCGAGGAGAGCTTCACCGCGCTCGCCCCGCCCGACGGGCTGATCTCCGAGTTGGAGACGTAGATCCAGCCGCTGCCGTCGGCGTAACAGGCCCCGCCGTCGGGGGCGTTGTGCCAGGTGTACGAGGTGCCGGGCACCGTCTGCCCGGAGCGGGCGATGACCCGGCTGGTGAAGCCGCTCGGCAGACGTATGCCGTTGGCGTCCGGCTGGCCGAGCGCGCCGTAGGGGCCGGTGCCGGGCTGCGCCGGCGCGGCGTACGCGGCGCCGCGCCACAGGGTTCCGCCGAGTGCGGCGGAGGACCCGCCGACGACGGCCGCACGCAGGAGGGTACGTCGTTCCACGCTCACTCCCAAGGGGTGTCGTGACCGCCCGCCGCCGGTCGGCCGCGGGGTCGTGCGGTCAGGGAGACTAGGCCCGTCGGGTGGCGATGTCGTGGACACCTCGTAAATCGCGCATGCCTACGCTGAGGACAGCAGTGGAGGGAACACCGACGGAGGGAGCAGGCATGTCCGGCTGGAACACCCGCGACATTCCCGATCAGGGCGGGCGGACGGCCGTCGTCACCGGCGCCAACAGCGGCCTCGGGTACGTCACCGCACGGGAGCTGGCCCGCAAGGGGGCGCGGGTCGTCCTAGCCTGTCGCAGTGAGGCGCGGGGGAGGGAGGCCGTCGAACGGCTGCGGGGTGACGTGCCGGGCGCCGAGGCGGAGTTCCGTCGGCTGGACCTCGCGGACCTCGCTTCCGTGAGGGAGTTCGCGACGGGCTGCTCCTCGTTCGAGCGGCTCGACCTGCTCGTCAACAACGCGGGCGTGATGGCGCTGCCGTACGGCACGACCGTCGACGGCTTCGAGACCCAGTTCGGGGTGAACCACCTCGGGCACTTCGCCCTCACCGGGATGCTGCTGCCCGCGCTGCTCGCCGCGCCCGGCGCGCGGGTGGTGACCGTCTCCAGCATGATGCACCTGGTGGGCAACGTCGACCTGCGCGACCTCAACAGTGAGCAGCGGTACCGCCGTTGGGTCGCGTACGGCCGCTCCAAGACCGCCAATCTGCTGTTCACCCACGAGTTGGCCCGCCGACTGGCGGCGGCCGGGGCCGACATCGTCGCGGCGGCCGCGCACCCGGGGTACGCGGCCACCAACCTCCAGACTGCCGGGGTGCGGGCCGAGGGGCGCCGGCTCGCCGAGCGGGTCGTGGGGATCGGCAACCGCTTCTTCGCCCAGTCCGCCGAGGCCGGCGCGCTGCCCGCCCTGTACGCCGCGACCGCGCCGGACGTCCGTCCCGACTCCTTCACCGGCCCGTCCCTGGCGATGTGGCGGGGCGCGCCCGCACCGTCGCGGCGGGCGCCCTGGACCCTGGACGACCGTGCGGGCGCGCTGTTGTGGGCGGAGTCCGAGCGGCTGACGGGCGTGTCGTACGAGGGCCTCGAGGAGAGCCGCGACGAGCTGTGACCCGCCCCGGAACCACCGGGGGGAGGCCCCCGGGGCGCCGGCGGGTGGGGCCGGGGGCGGGGCGGGAGCCGTATCCCGGACCAGGCCCGGTGTCGTACTCCGGGATTCCGGACCGGGCCCGGTGTCGTACACCGGCCCGGGCCCGGTGTCGTATCGGTCGCCACGCCGGTGCGGCACGGGGCGCGGCAGCAAGGCGCCGTCCGCATCACCGTGCCGACCCGGACGGCGCACCAACGGGTGGGGCCCCCGGTCGACGGCCCCAGAGGTCCTGGCGCCATGCCCGCCTGATCAGGCCCCTCATAGCGCAGGGACCCCTCAGGCCATGCGCACCTCGTACGTCGTGACGCGCACCAGCTCGTCGTCCAGGCACTGCCCGCTCACCAGGTCGAAGCGCTGCTTGAGCAGCGGCGAGGCGACGAAGGGGCGCCCCTGGTGGGTGCCGGTCAGGCCGCGGGAGAGGACCGCGGCGCCGCTGAAGGGGTCACGGTTGTCGATGGCGTACAGCTCGCCGCCGCGGTCGCGGAAGAGGGCGACCTGGCGGCCGTCCGGCAGCAGGGCGGCCACGCCCCGGCCGGGGACGAGCTGGCTCAGGTCGCAGACGGTGAACCAGTCGTCCGCCGTGGTGTCCAGCCGCAGCTGGACCTTCAGGTCGGTGGTCTCGGGTGCCAGGGTCATCGCTGGGCGCTTCCTTCCAGGACTTCTTCGGCAGGTCGCATGCCGATGGACAGCAGCGGCAGGTCGGGCTTGATCTGTTCGCGCTCGGGGACGAAGCCGACAACCGGGTCGGGGGTGTCCGGCGCGTTGACGAAGGACACGAACCGGGCCAGCTTCTCGGGGTCGTTGATCGTGGTCGCCCACTCGTCGGCGTAGTGCGCCACGTGCGCGGCCATCAGGGACTCCAGCTCCTCACAGATGCCGAGGGAGTCCTCCACCACCACGTCCCGCACGTGGTCCAGGCCGCCCGGGATCCGCTCCAGCCAGGTCGACGTGCGCTCCAGGCGGTCGGCGGTGCGGATGTAGAACATCAGGAACCGGTCGATCAGGCGGACCAGCTCGGCGTCGGACAGGTCCTGGGCCAGCAGGTCCGCGTGGCGCGGGGTGGCGCCGCCGTTGCCGCCGACGTACAGGTTCCAGCCGTTGGCCGTGGCGATCACGCCGAAGTCCTTCGACTGGGCCTCGGCGCACTCGCGCTGGCAGCCGGAGACCGCCGACTTCAGCTTGTGCGGCGAGCGCAGGCCCCGGTAGCGCAGCTCCAGGTCGATCGCCATGCGGACGGAGTCCTGGACGCCGTAGCGGCACCAGGTCTGGCCGACGCAGGACTTCACCGTGCGCAGCGCCTTGCCGTAGGCGTGGCCGGACTCGAAGCCGGCGTCCACCAGGCGGGCCCAGATCAGCGGGAGCTGCTCGACGCGGGCGCCGAACATGTCGATCCGCTGACCGCCGGTGATCTTCGTGTAGAGGCCGAAGTCGCGGGCGATCTCACCGATCACGATCAGCCCCTCGGGGGTGATCTCACCGCCGGGGATGCGCGGTACGACCGAGTACGAGCCGTTCTTCTGGAGGTTGGCGAGGAAGTGGTCGTTGCTGTCCTGAAGGGCCGCCTGCTCGCCGTCCAGGACGTAGCCGCTCGCGCCGATGGTCGGGGCGAGGGAGGCGATGATGGAGCCGACCGTCGGCTTGCAGATCTCGCAGCCGTCGCCGCCGCGGGCACCGTCGCGGCCGTAGCGGTCGAGGAGGTCCTGGTAGGTGTTGATGCGCAGGGCGAGGACGATCTCGTACAGCTCCTCGCGGGTCTGCGAGAAGCAGCCGCACAGGCCCTTGTCGACCTCGACGCCGGACGCCTCCAGCTCGGCGGTGACCAGCTGGCCGAGCACCTTGACGCAGGAGCCGCAGCCCGTACCGGCCTTGGTGCACTTCTTCACCTCGGGCACCGTCGTGCACTGGTGGTCGGTGACCGCGCCGCGGATCGTGCCCTTGGTGACGTTGTGGCAGGAGCAGACGACCGCGTCGTCCGGCAGGGCGGACGGGCCGAGCTGGGCGGGCGCTCCGGCGCCCGCCGGCAGCACCAGCGACTCGGGCGAGACCGGCGGGACCGAGCCGGTGAAGGCCTTCAGCGTGCCGTACGCCTCCGCGTCGCCGACCAGGATGCCGCCGAGCAGCGTGCCGTCGCGGCCGATGACGAGCTTCTTGTACAGGCCGGCGCGGGAGTCGGAGTAGACGACGTCCAGGCAGTCCTCGGCCGTGCCGTGCGCGTCGCCGAAGGACGCCACGTCCACGCCGAGCAGCTTCAGCTTGGTGGACAGGTCGGCGCCGGTGAAGGACGCCTCGTCGGCGGCGATCGTCGCGGCGGCCGTCTCGGCCTGCTCGTAGCCGGGCGCGACCAGGCCGTACACCCGGCCGTCCGCGGCCAGCGCGCACTCGCCGATCGCGAAGACGTGCGGGTCGTTCACCGTGCGGCACTGTTCGTCGACGCTGATGCCGCCGCGCTCGCCGACCGTGAGGCCGCAGTCGCGGGCCAGCTGGTCGCGGGGGCGGACACCGGCGCTGAACACCACCATGTCGGTGGCGAGTTCGGAGCCGTCGGACAGCTTCATGCCGGTGACCGCGCCGTCCTCACCGACGACGATCTCCTGGGTGCCCACGCCCGTGTGGACGGACAGGCCCATCTCCTCGATGGTGCGCAGCAGCGCGGCGCCGCCGCCCTCGTCGACCTGCACCGGCATCAGCCGGGGCGCGAACTCCACGATGTGGGAGGTGAGTCCGAGACCCTTCAGCGCGCCGGCCGCCTCCAGCCCGAGCAGACCGCCGCCGACCACGGCACCGACCTGCGCCCTGTTCCTGGCGTACTCCTCGATGGCGAGGAGGTCCTCGATGGTGCGGTAGACGAAACAGCCCTCGGCGTCCTTGTGGGGGACCGGCGGCACGAAGGGGTACGAGCCGGTGGCGAGGACGAGGACGTCGTAGCCGACGACCCGGCCGGACCTGGCGGTGACCGTGCGGGCCTCGCGGTCGATCGTCTCCGCCGGGTCGCCGACGTACAGTTCGATGCCCTCCTTCTCGATGAACGCCATGTCCGTCATCGACAGGTCCTCGGGCGTCCTGCCCGAGAAGTACGAGGTGAGGGCGACGCGGTCGTACGCGGGCCGCGGCTCCTCGCACAGGACGACCACGCGGTGCGAGGCGGTCAGCCCGCGCTCGGCGAGTGCTTCGAGGAAGCGCTGGCCGACCATGCCGTGGCCGACGAGCACGATCGTGGGGGTGGCCCCAGGGGTGGCGGTCATCAGGAGCCTCCATCGTTGGTGAGCAGGTGGAGCAGGGGGCCGCCGTCGGACGGGAGCGGCTCTGCTCCCTCCCAGGCGCGGGCGAGCGCGCCGACGGTGCCGAGTTCGCCGACGAGCACCCCGCCGACCAGGCGGTCGTCGCGGACGACGACCTTGCGGTAGGTGCCGCGGGTGGCGTCGGCGAGCTGCACGACGTCGTCGCCGGGCAGCGCCTCGGTCTCGCCGAACGCGGCCAGGTCGAGGACGCCGTTGCCCGCGAGGGTGAGCCGGGTGAGGGAGCGGGTGCCGCGGTAGCGGGCGTTCACGTCACCCGCCAGCGACCCGGCCAGCACCTCCGCCTGTTCGACGGCGGGGGCGGCGAGGCCGTAGACGGTCCCGTCGTGCTGGGCGCAGTCGCCGATCGCCCGCACGTGCGGGTCGGAGGTGCGCAGTTCGTCGTCGACGAGGACGCCCTTGTGGACGGCGAGTCCCGCGTCCCGGGCGAGGCCGACGCGCGGGTGGACGCCGCAGGCCAGCACCACCAGGTCGGCGTCGAGCGCGTAGCCGTCGGCCATCTCCACGGAGCGGACCGCGCCGCCGACGCAGCGCACGTCCCGCACCCGGCACTCGGTGTGCACCTCGACGCCCAGGTCCCTCAGGTGCCGCAGCACCAGCCGGGAGGCGCCCGGGTCGAGCTGACGCTCCATGAGCCGCTCGGACTGCTGGGCGAGGACGACCTGCGCGCCGCGGGCGGCCAGCGCCCGGGCCGCGGACACCCCGAGCAGCCCGCCGCCGACGACGACGGCCCGCACGCCCGGCCGGACGGCCTTGGACAGGCCCAGGCAGTCGTCCATCGTGCGGAACGCGTGCACGCCCTCGGGCAGCACGTGGTCAGGGCTGAACAGGCCGCGCAGCGGGGGCAGTACCGGGTTGGAGCCGGTGGCCAGCACCAGCGTGTCGTATGCGATCTCCGAGCCGTCCGCGCAGGCCACGGTCCGCCGCTCGCGGTCGATGCCGGTCACCCGGGCACGGACCAGTTCGGCGGGCGTGGGCAGCGCGATCACGTCCGGGGCGTACCGGCCGGCCAGCACCTCGGCGAGCAGGACCCGGTTGTAGGGCCGGTGCTCCTCCTCGCCGACGAGCAGCGCGGGCATGCCCAGCTCACCGAGCCGGCGGGCGAGACGTACGCCCGCGAGGCCGGCGCCGATCACCACCACACGCGAATTCGAGGTCATGCGATCGAGCCTGCGGTGCGGACGTTACCCGGTGGCATCACGGTTGTTTCCCGTGAGGAACGCTGCCCTCAGCGAGTGCCGGAGCCGGGTGTGAGGGCGGGGCGCCGCGCGGTCCGGTCGGCGCCGCGGCAAGCACCGCGCCGACCGTCGACGACCCGGGCGACCTCAGAAGCCCCTCATGTCGATGGACGCCGCACGTATCCCGTACCTAAGGTCGCGCTCATGCCCGACATATCCCTGACCGTGCTCGCCGTGCTCTGTCTCGCCGCCCTCGCGGCCGGCTGGATCGACGCCGTGGTCGGCGGCGGCGGGCTGCTGCTGCTCCCGGCGCTGCTGCTGGGCCTGCCGGCCGGTATCCCGGCCGCGTACGCGCTCGGCACGAACAAGGCGGTCGCGATCGTCGGCACGACCGGGGCGGCGGTGACCTACGCCCGCAAGGCGCCGGTGGACGTGGGCACGGCCGTCCGGATCGGGTTCGCGGCGCTGGCCGGCTCCTCCGGCGGGGCGTTCTTCGCGGCCGGGATGAGCACCGAGGTGCTGAAGCCGGTGATCATGGTGGTGCTGCTGGCCGTGGCCGCCTTCGTGATCCTGCGCCCCGCCTTCGGCGCGGCCCCCGCCACCGGCCCGGCCGGCCCGCGCCGCGTCCTCGCCGCGATCGGCCTCGCGGGCCTCGGCATCGGCTTCTACGACGGTCTGGTCGGGCCCGGCACCGGCACGTTCCTGGTGCTCGCGCTGACCGCGGTGCTCCACCTCGACCTGGTGACCGCCTCCGCCACCGCCAAGATCGTCAACTGCTGCACCAACGCGGGCGCCCTCGCGATGTTCGCCTGGCAGGGGACGGTGCTGTGGCAACTGGCGGGCCTGATGGCCGTGTTCAACCTGGCCGGCGGCACCCTGGGGGCACGCACCGCGTTGAAGAAGGGCAGCGGGTTCGTCCGCATCGTGCTGCTGACGGTGGTCTTCACCCTGGTGGCGAAGCTGGCGTACGAGCAGTGGGTGGCCTGACGGGGCCTGAGGGGTCCTGAGGGGTCCTTGCAAAAAGGGGAGCCAGGCTCGCGGCGTCCCCTTCTGCCCGGCGCTCTAACGGGTGCCGGTGAGGCGGGCGAAGACGACCACGTTCCCCCGGTATCCGGTGGCCCTCGAGTATCCGCCCCCGCAGGTGATCACCCGCAGCTCCGGCCGGGCGGCCGCGCCGTACACCTTCCCGTCGGGGAAGCCCTGCGCGTCGTACACCTCGACGGCGTCCACGGTGAACACCGCGACCCGGCCGTCGCGCCGGTCGACCTCGATGACGCTGCCCCTGCGCAAGGCGCCGAGCCGGTAGAAGACGGCCGGGCCGTCCTCGTCGTCGACGTGCCCGGCGACGATCGCGGTCCCCGTCTCGCCCGGGGTGGTGCCGGACTCGTACCAGCCGGCGAGGTTCGCGCTGTCGGCGGGCGGGACCTCGAGGCTGCCGGATTCCGTCAGCCCCAGGCCGGTCAGCGGCGCGTCCACGCCGATCGAGGGGACGCGGATCCGGTCGGGCGGGGACGGCGGCAGCGCCGGCGCGCCGCGGGGTGCGGCGGGGTCCGGGCGGGCCTCGGCGGCGGGCGGCTGCGGCGGGGCGGGCGCCCCGGCACCGTCCTGCAGCAGCCAGGCGCCCGAGAAGAGCGCGGCCGCGGTGACGGCGGCTATCGCGGTGTCGGTGACTCTGAACACGTCGAGTCGCCCCCCTCTCCTGAACGGGCCCCGTGCCCCCCTCCGGGCCGCGAGGGGCGTCGGACCCGGAGGGGGAGGGACATGCGGTACCGGCGGACGGACAGCGGAGGGTGTCCGTCACATCCCGACGCCTCTCGCCCGGCGATGCAGGAGCCAGGTACCGCCCGCGGCGGCGACGGCGAGAGCCGCCACACCGGCCGCGGTCTGCACGGGGTCGGGGCCCAGAGCGCCACCGACCCCCGTCTTCACACTTCCCCGCGGGGGCACGTGCTGCCGCGCGGACGTCAGCGTGACCTCCAGGTCACCGGTGACCTTCCGCCCGTCCGCCGCGCACTGCGCGACGATCTCGTACGTCCCCGGGTGCGCGCTCGGCGGCACCCGGAACCGTCCGACCAGTTGCCCCTCGTCGGTGCCGGGCGCGAGGGTGAAGCGGCCGGCGCCGACCGCGCCCGCGTCACCCTCCGCCGCGCCCCGCGGGCAGGCCGCCGTGGTCACGCCGACCTCGCCGCCCGGCACCACGCCGGCGGGGGACACCTTCAGGCCGCCGGTGCCGCCGTCGGCGCCGTACGCGGGCGCGACGAGCCCGCCGGCGGCGGCGAGGACGAACGCGGTGCCGGTCAGCAGACGGGCGGCGACAGGGCGCATCGGTGTTCCTCCGGGCGTGTGGAGGGGACGGCCCGCGACACGTCCACGTGCCGCTGCGTCGACCGCGCCCCTGCCCTACCGAGGTAAGTCGCCGGGTGACGAGCGCGCTTCCTGATGCTGTGTCAGAAAGGGGATGAACGGGTGTCAGGAGCCGCCGCGCCGGTCGTGCCGGGGCGGCCGTCCGTGCAGGTCAGGCCAGTGGTGCGAGCGCCCGGGGGAAAAGGTCCGCAAGGGCGGGTGAACGGGTGACCACCCCTCGCGCGCCGCCCCTCGGGGCTGTCCCTCAGTCCCGTTCCTTCCAGTCCCCACCGGCGATCCGCGTCCCGTGCCTCCGCAGTCGGGCCGCCACACCCGGCGCCGCGACGTACACCCACGCCCGCACCCGCTGTCCGTCGACGGTCCCGACCACGTCCCGCGCGACCCGCTCGTACAGGTTGCGCGGGTCCCCCGGCCGGTACTCCTCCAGCCGGTCCAGCTCGGCGAGCAGCCGTCCGTACGCCTCCGGCAGTGGCACGACCAGTTCGCCGGCCACGACCCCGCCGGGTTCCTCCACGACGTACGGGTAGCCGGGGCCGTCGTACAGCACCGCGTCGGGCAGGCGCGCCGGTGCCTCGTGGCGGGTGCGGCCGCGCAGGAGGAGGTCGTGGTTGACCTCGCCGGGGCGCAGGGTGCCGTAGACGAAGAAGGGGAGTCCGGGGGCGGTCACGGAAACGATTCTCGCGCCCGCGGCGGTCTTCACGGACACCGACAACCACTGGGGAACCGGCGCGGCCGACGACCGCGCCACCGCCGTCGTGGACGCCCAGTACGGCACCGACGTGACCTGGGACTACTACAAGGACGTCCACGGCCGCAACGGCATCGCGGGCGACGGCAAGGGCTCCTGCAACCGCGTCCACTACGGCACCCGCCACAACAACGCCTTCCGGGACGACAGCTGCCTCCGCATGACCTACGGCGACGGCGACGGCACCCGGCTCGGCCCGCTGGTCTTCCTGGACGTCGCCGGCCACGAGATGACCCACGGGGTGACCTCCAGGACGGCCGACCTGACCTGCTCGGGCGAGTCCGGTGGCTCGAACGAGGCGACCTCCGACATCTTCGGCACGCTGGTGGAGTTCCACGCGCGCAACGCCTCCGACGCGGGGGACTACCTGATCGGCGAGAAGATCGTCCGCTCCGGCTTCGGCCGGGACGCCCTGCGCTACATGGACGAGCCGTCCAAGGACGGCAAGTCGGCGGACTTCTGGAGCAGTTCGGTCGGCGGTCTCGACGTCCACCACTCCTCGGGCGTCGCCAACCACTTCGCCCACCTCCTCGCGGAGGGCAGCGGCACCAGGACCGTCAACGGCGTCCCCTACCGCTCGCCGACCGCCGACGGCTCCACGGTCACCGGCATCGGCCGGGACAGGCTCGGCTGGATCCGGTACCGGGCCATGACCGTCTACATGACGTCCTCCACCGACTGCGCGGGCGCCCGTGCGGCCACCCTCGACGCGGCCCGCGACCTCTACGGCGCCGGGAGCGCCGAACACGGCGCCGTGGCGGCGGCGTGGAGCGCGGTCAACGTGAACTGACCCGACGGCAGGACGGAGGCCGGCGCGTCGGGTGCCGGCCCCCCGCGGCCCCGTGCGGTACACTCGATCTTGAGCTGGTCGCGCCGATGCGCGATGACCGGCAGTGCGTCGGTGGTCCAAGGAAAGACGCCCCGCTTCCTGCGGGGAGGTGCAGGTGCAAGGCCTGCCCGGCGCTCGATACGGAGCCCGTCCCCCTCGTGGGGGCGGGCTCCGGTGGTTTTTCGGGGGCCGGTGGGTTTCAGCGGCCGGGGGTCCGCACCGCCTCCAACCGCACCGCGCACACCTTGAACTCCGGCATCCGTGACGTCGGGTCCAGGGCCGGGTTGGTCAGCGTGTTGGCGCGGCCCTCGCCCGGCCAGTGGAAGGGCATGAATACCGTGTCGGGGCGGATGCCGGTAGTGATCCGGGCCGGGGCGACCGCCCGGCCGCGGCGGGAGACGACGGCCACCGGGTCACCCTCGGCCGCGCCGAGACGGGCCGCGAGACGCGGATGCAGTTCGACGAACGGGCCGGGCGCGGCGGCGTTCAGCTCCGCCACGCGGCGCGTCTGGGCGCCGGACTGGTACTGGGCGACGACGCGGCCGGTGGTGAGCAGGACGGGGTAGTCGTCGTCCGGTTCCTCGGCCACGGGCCGGTGCGAGACGGGCACGAAACGGGCCCGCCCGTCCGGTGTGGCGAAGCGGTCGAGGAAGAGGCGCGGGGTGCCGGGGTGGACGTCGGCGGCCGGGCCGTCGGCCGGCGGCGCGGGGCACGGCCAGAACACGCCGTCCTCCTCCGCCAGCCGCCGGTAGGTGATCCCGGAGTAGTCGGCCGGTCCGCCCGCGCTGGCCCGGCGCAGCTCCTCGAAGACCTCCTCCGGGTCGGTCGGGAAGCCCTTCTCCACACCCAGCCGGGCGGCCAGCTCGTGCAGGACCTCCAGGTCGCTGCGCACGCCCTCCGGCGGGGTCAGCGCCCGCCGCCGCAGCAGCACCCGCCCCTCCAGGCTGGTCGTGGTCCCGCTCTCCTCCGCCCATTGGGTGACGGGAAGGACGACGTCCGCGAGGGCGGCCGTCTCGGAGAGCACGACGTCGCAGACGGCGAGGAACTCCAGGGACCTCAGCCGCTCCTCGATGTGTGCGGCGCGCGGCGCGGACACCACCGGGTTGGACCCCATGAGCAGCAGGGAGCGGATGTCCGTGCCCAGCGCGTCCAGCAGCTCGTAGGCGCTGCGGCCCGGCCCGGGAAGGGAGTCGGGGTCCACGCCCCACACCTCGGCCACGTGCGCCCGTGCCGCCGGGTCGTCCAGCTTGCGGTAGCCGGGCAGCTGGTCGGCCTTCTGGCCGTGCTCGCGCCCGCCCTGCCCGTTGCCCTGCCCGGTCAGACAGCCGTACCCGGACAGCGGGCGGCCGGCCCGGCCGGTGGCCAGGCACAGGTTGATCCAGGCGCCCACGGTGTCGGTGCCCTTGGACTGCTGCTCGGGCCCGCGCGCGGTGAGCACCATCGCGGACTCCGGCTCGCAGAACATCCGCACGGTCTCCCGGAGTTGGGGAACGGACACCCCCGTGATCCGTTCCACGTACTCCGGCCAGTGGGCCATCGCGGCCGCCCGTGCCTCCTCCCAGCCGGACGTCCGCTCCCGCACGTACTCCTCGTCGACCCGTCCCTCGGCGACGACCAGGTGCAGCAGCCCGAGGGCCAGCGCGAGGTCGGTGCCGGGGCGCGGCATGAGGTGCAGGTCGGCCTGGTCGGCGGTCTTCGTGCGGCGCGGGTCGACGACGATCAGCGTGCCGCCGTTCTCGCGCAGTTCGTTGAAGAAGCGCAGCGAGGGCGGCATCGTCTCGGCGAGGTTGGAGCCGACGAGGATCACGCACCCCGTCCGCGGGATGTCCTCCAGCGGGAACGGCAGCCCCCGGTCCAGCCCGAACGCCTTGATCCCGCCCGCCGCGGCGGACGACATGCAGAAACGGCCGTTGTAGTCGATCTGCGAGGTGCCGAGCGCGACGCGCGCGAACTTGCCGAGCGTGTAGGCCTTCTCGTTCGTCAGGCCGCCCCCGCCGAACACGCCGAGCGCGTCCGGGCCGTGCTGTGCGCGGACGCGGGCCAGCTCCCCGGCGATCCGGTCGAGCGCCTCGTCCCAGGTGGCGGGCACGAGCGTGCCACCGGAGCGCACCAACGGGGAGGTCAGCCGCACCCGGGACGAGAGCACCTCCGGCGCCGTGCGGCCCTTGCCGCAGAGGGCACCCCGGTTCACCGGGAAGTCGGCGCGCTCGGTCACCTCGACGCCCCCCTCCGGCGTGGGCGACAGGTTCATCCCGCACTGCAGGGCGCAGTACGGGCAGTGGGTGGGCGTCGAGGTGGTCTGCATACGTGTCAGCGTGCTTCGGCCGTGTTACGCGCCGTGCGGTGTCCTGTTACGGCGGTGTGGTGGTGACCTCCCCGACGGTGCCCGCCCGGCGTGAGGCACACGCCCGCCCACCCCTGAGTCGTCGCAGGCCGGTTCGGACGTTGCCGCTGTGACGAGGTCCGCCACATGTGACCGATTCCGCACCGATCGTTGGCCGGTCGCACATGGTTGAGTGTTGAAGTGCCGCCACTACAGTCGTTGCGCGCACGACCCCGCACGGCGTTCGAACCCCGGGCATGGCGCCGCCCCCGGCCATGTCACCGACCCTCGAAGCAGCCTGGAGGTCCCCTCACCATGCCTCTGCGTCACCTCACCCCCCGCGACCAGCGGCTCTTCCACCGGTACGGCCGCGGCCCGGCCGTTCCCGTCCCCGACCCGCTGATCCACCGCGCCGTCGAACGGCACGCCCGCGCCACCCCGCACGCCGTCGCCGCCGAGCACCTGGGCGCGGCCCTCACCTACGGTGAGCTGGACCGGTGCGCCGACGCCCTCGCCGCCCGGCTGGTCCGCGAGGGCGTCCGCCCCGGCGACCACGTAGGCCTGTTCGTCCGCCGTTCCCTGCCGATGCTGGTCGGCCTGCTCGGCATCCTGAAGGCCGGCGCCGCCTACGTCCCGCAGGACGCGCGCCTGACGCCCCCGGCCCAGCTCGCCCACGTCGTGCGCACCGCCGCCGTCCGGGTCGTGCTCACCCTGGCCGAGTACGCGCCCGCCGTGCCGCAGGGTCCGCGGGTGATCGCCCTCGACGAGCCGCTGCCCCACGAGCCGGCCGGTCCGCTCCCGCAGCCGCGGCCCGACGACGGCTGCTACGTCCTGTTCACCTCGGGCACCACCGGCCGCCCCAACGGCGTGAAGGTCACCCACCGCAACGTCGCCAACGTCCTGCTCACCGAACCCGGCGCCCTCGGCGTCCGCCCCGGCGACCGGGTGGCGCAGCTGCTCAACATCGCCTTCGACATGGCCGCCTGGGAGATCCTCGGCTGCCTCGCCCACGGCGCCACCCTGGTCGTCCGCGGCCCGGACGTCGCCGCCACCGCCCGCACCGCCACCGTCCTCGTCGCCACCCCGACGGTGCTGTCCGGCATCGACCCGGCGGCCTGCCCCCGGGTGCGCGCGGTCGCCGTCGCCGGGGAACCCTGCCCCCGCCCGCTCGCGGACGCCTGGGCGCGCCGGGCCGCCTTCCACAACTGCTGCGGTCCGACGGAGACGACGATCGTCAACACGATGGCCCGCCACGACCCGGCCGCCCCGCTCCTGACCATCGGCCGCCCCACCCCCAACAACACCGTCTACGTCCTCGACGCCGACCGCCGCGCCCTGCCGATCGGCGAGGTCGGCGAGATGTGGGCGGGCGGCGACTGCGTGTCGGCCGGCTATCTCGGCGACGAGGAGCTGACCGCCGAGCGCTACGCCCCCGACCCCTTCCTCGGCGGCGGCCGGCGCATGTTCCGCACGCGCGACCTCGGCCGCTGGACGCCGGACGGCCGTCTGGAGCACCTGGGCCGCACCGACGACCAGGTCAAGGTGCGCGGTTTCCGCGTCGAACTGGACGCGGTCTCCTCGGTGCTGGAAGGCCTGCCCGGCTGCTCCCGCGCGGTGACCCTGAAGCGCGACGACCGCACCCTGGTCTCGTTCGTCTGCCCGGCCGACGTCGACCCGCGGGCCGCCCGGCAGGCGGTGGCCGAGGCGCTGCCGTATTACTGCGTACCCGAGACTGTCATGCCCATGACATCACTGCCGGTGACCGACCGGGGCAAGATCGACAAACAGACGCTGCTCAGGCTGGCCCGCGAACGGGTGGCGGTGGCCCGGTGACCACCTTCCTCGACCGGCCGGCCGTCGAGCTGCCGCCGCCCACGTCCGCCCTGCGCCGCCTGTTCAAGCACCCCCGGCTGATGCACTACCACCGCCTGGCGGCCCTGGTCCTCCTCGTCAACGCCGGCTTCGCCTGGGCGAGGTGGCCGCTGTCCGACCGCACCCTCGCCCACGCGGCCCTCGCCGACCTCGCCCTCGCCGTACTGATCCGCCAGCAGTACGTCATCAACCTGCTGTTCCGCCTCGCGACCTCGGCCCCGACGACCTGGCCGCTGCGGGTGCGCTGGACGCTCGGCAAGGTCTACCACTTCGGCGGACTCCACGTCGGCGGGGCACTGGCCGGCTCGGTGTGGTTCCTGGCCCTGACGCTCCGCACCGACGACGGCGCGCAGGCGGCCGTGGGGTGGGCCCTGGTCGCCCTCCTCGCGGTCGTCGTCACCACCGCCCTGCCCCCCTTCCGCGCCCGCCACCACGACCTGTTCGAGCGCATCCACCGCTTCGGCGGCTGGAGCGCCCTCGCCCTGTTCTGGACGCACACCCTGCTGTCCGCGCCCGGCCCGGTCCCGGTGGCCGTCCTCGCCGTCGTCACCGTCGGCGTCGCCCTGCCCTGGCTGCGGCTGCGCAAGGTCGACGTCCGCGTGGAGCGGCCCTCCCCGCACGTCGCCCTGGCCCGCTTCGACCACGGCGAGACCCCCTTCGCCGGCTCCTCCACCGCGATCAGCCGCAGCCCGCTGACGGAGTGGCACTCCTTCGCCAACGTCCCCACACCCGGCGAAAGCGGCTTCCGCCTCACCGTCTCCCGGGCCGGCGACTGGACGGGCTCCTTCATCGACGACCGCCCGGCGAAGGTGTGGGTGAAGGGCATCACCACGGCCGGCGTCGCCAACATCGAGGTCCTGTTCACGAAGGTGGTGTACGTGGCGACCGGCAGCGGCATCGGCCCCTGCCTGCCCCACCTGCTCGCCGCCGAGGTGCCCTCCCGCCTGGTCTGGGCCACCCGCGACCCCCGCGCCACCTACGGCGACGCCCTCGTCGACGAGATACTCGCCGCCCAGCCCCACGCCCTCGTCTGGGACACCGGCCGGCACGGCAAGCCCGACATGGTGCGCCTCGCGTACGCCGCGTACCGGGACTTCGGGGCGGAGGCGGTCATCTGCATCTCCAACAGGAAGCTCACCTGGCAGGTGGTGCACGGCCTGGAACGGCGCGGGATCCCCGCGTACGGCGCGATATGGGACTCGTAGGACCCCACGGCTGGAGGCCGAAGATGAACCACCTGAAGCTGGAACGCGACGGCGCGGTCGTCACCGTCCGCCTGCACCGACCGCACGTCCGCAACGCGCTCAGCGGCGCACTGCTCGCCGAACTCCTGGACGCGCTGCGCCCCCTGGACGCCGACCCGGCCGTCGGCTGCTTCGTCGTCACCGGCTCGGAGCGGGTCTTCGCGGCCGGCGCGGACATCCGGGAGATGGCGGACAAGTCGGCCGTCGAGATGGCGGCCGAGGACTTCTTCGGAGCCTGGGAGGACTTCGCCGACCTGCGCACCCCGAAGATCGCCGCCGTCAACGGCCACGCCCTGGGCGGCGGTTGCGAGCTGGCGATGATGTGCGACCTGGTGATCGCGGGCGAGTCGGCGGTCTTCGGCCAGCCGGAGATCAGGCTCGGTGTCATCCCGGGCATCGGCGGGACCCAGCGCCTGACCCGCCTGGTCGGCCGGGCCAAGGCGATGGACCTGGTCCTCACCGGCCGCCCGATGGACGCCCGCGAGGCCGAGAGCTGTGGCCTGGTCTCGCGTGTGGTCCCCGACGACCGTCTCCTCGCCGAGGCCCTCGACGCCGCCGCGACCATCGCCTCCTACGGCCGCACGGCGGTCAGGGCGGCCCGCGAGTGCGTCGACCGGGCCCTGGAGAGCGGCCTGCGCGACGGCATCCGCTTCGAACGGCGCGTCTTCCACGCCCTGTTCGCCACCCACGACCAGAAGGAGGGGATGGCCGCGTTCCTGGAGAAACGCGCGCCCGACTTCCGGGGGCGCTGACGGAGCGCACACGACGGGGGCGGGAGCGGCCGCCGCTCCCGCCCCCGGTTCAGCCGGTCAGCACTCGTACGCGTAGTACGGCTCGTCGCCCGCCTCCAGGCCGATCCGCTCGGTCCGGTAGGGGGAGATCTGGATGCACGACGGGTCGAAGCCGTCGACCTCGACGCTGGCGGTGATGACCCTGTTGCAGTCGTTGTAGATGTCCGCCCATCCCCAGCCGCTGCCGCGGAGCTTGGCGCAGCCCGGTTCCCTCGCCTGCGCGGCGTCGGCCGCCGACGCGGTCGTCATGGCGGCCGGAGCCATGAACAGGGTGGCCGCCACGGCGGTGACGAAGACCTTGCGCAGTCCGGTCATGAAATCCCTTCCCCGAGGTCGCGGCGGTCGGTCCGATCTGCCGCCGCACACCGGAGGACACTAAGCGTGACGGAGCACTCACGTTAAGTGCCCGCCGGGTGCTTTCACGCGCCGGGGTGAGATGTGCCCATCAAACCCGTCGACGGAGAATGTCCGGATCGGTGTGGCCGGTCATCCGGCCGTGGCCAACGCCCGCCGGACCCCCGGCTCCCGGGGCCCGAGGAAGTGCGGATCCGGCTCGAACACCGCGTCCAGCGCCGCCTTGCCCGCCGCGAAGATCTCCCGGGCACCCCCGTAGTACCAGGTGGCGTCGTGCGCGGCCTGTACCCCGACCCCGTACGACTCGACCCCCGCCGCCTCGCACAGCGCCACCGCCCGGCGGATGTGGAAGCCCTGGCTGATCAGGACGGCCCGGTCCACCCCGAAGATCTTCTTCGCGCGCACACAGGAGTCCCAGGTGTCGAAGCCGGCGTAGTCGCTGACGATCCGCGCGTCCGGCACGCCGTGCCGGGTCAGGTAGGTGCGCATCGCGTCCGGCTCGTCGTAGTCCTCACGGCTGTTGTCGCCGGTGACCAGCACCACCTTCACGCGACCCTCCCGGTACAGCTCGGCCGCCGCGTTCAGCCGGTGCCGCAGGTACGGCGACGGCTCGCCGTCCCACAGGCCCGCGCCGAAGACGACGGCCACCTCGGTGCGCGGCGCGTCAGCCGTCGTCCCCAGCCGGCCCGTCGTCGACACGAACAGCCACGTCACCGGCGACAGCCCCAGGACGCACCCGGCCATCACGCCCTGCACCAGCCGCCGCCATCCCGTGCGGGTGCGCGGCAGCCGCGGTCGACGGATGCTCATACGGTGTCCCCCCTGTGCCCGGCCGGTCTGCCACCGGCCCGGTCTCGCCCCGGGAAGACGCGCCCGTCGGTGATCCGGTTCACCCCCGCCCCCGTCGCCCGGATCACATCCGCCCCACCTCCCGGCCATCCGGCACCGCCCTCTGGCCGCCCCGCCACCGCCGTCTCGCCGCCCCGACTCGCCCTCTTGCCGCCCGGTCTCGGGTCCTCGGCCTTCCGGCCGCCCCGCGCTCGCGCCCCCGGCCGCCCCGCACCCGCACCCCTGCCCCCGGGTCCTCCGCACCCACACCGCGGCCGTCCCGCACTCCGCACCTCACACCGCCGCCGCGGCCGCCGTGAACGCCCGGAAAAAATAGTCGTGACGGGCGTGCAACGGGGAGGCAACCTCATCCCGTCAGGATCGGAGCATGACGGCGTCGCCCTCCGTGTACGACGAGTCCGACCCCCGCCCCGGCAGCCCGCTGCCCGGTGGCGCCCACCTCGACAGTACGGCGCACATCATGAACCGGATCAGCTCCCCACCCGCCCGCCGGCTCGGCCTCGTCCCGCTCGACGGCCGCCGCCGCCCGGGACCGCCCGCGCTCGTCGTCGTCGCGCACGGCAGCCGCGACCCGCGCGCCCTGGCCACCGTCGGTGCCCTCCTCGACCGCGTCCGCGACCTGCGCCCTGGCCTGCCCGTGCACCTCGGCCACATCGAGCTCAACGAACCCCTGCTCACCGACACCCTCGCCGCCCTCGAGGCGGCGGGCACCGCGGACGCCGTCCTCGTACCGCTGCTCCTCGGCCGTGGCTACCACGTCAAGCGGGACATCCCCGAGGCGGCCGCCGACGTCGCCGTCCGCACGCGCGTGGCCGCACCCCTCGGCCCGCACCCCCTCCTCGTCGACGCCCTGTGCGCGCGCCTCGTCGAGGCCGGCTGGCGCGCCCCGGCCGACGCGGCGGAACGCCGCTCCCGCGCGGTCGTCCTCGCGGCCGCCGGCTCCCGCGACCCCGACTCGGCCGTCGACACCCGCCGCACGGCCCAGCTGCTCGCCGCCCGCCTCGGCGTCCCGGTCGTCCCCGCCTACGCCACGACGGCCACCCCCACCGTCCCCACCGCGCTGCGCTCCCTCGCCGCCCGAGGCCGCCACCACGTCGCCGTGGCGTCGTACTTCACCGCCCCCGGCCGCTTCGCCACGGAGTGCGCGCAGACGGCCCCCTGGATCGCCTCGGCCCCCCTCGGCCCCCACGAGGCCATGGCCCGCCTGGTCCTGCACCGCTACGACCAGGCCCTCTCCGCTTCGGCCCGCACCCACCTGGAACTGGCGTCCGCCTGAGACCGGCGGGCGTCAGCCACCCGAAGGGGCGCGGCGGACGACTCGGACACCACCCACGGCCCGCGCCCTCACCACCACGGACCACGGCAGTCGCGGACGCAAGGACCCCTGAGGGGGCCTTGCACTGTGCCCGCCCGGGCCGCGCGGCCCGTACCGCACCTCGCCGCGCTGCCGGAGAGCCGTGGTGGCTCCGCTACGAGGACTCTGCGGCGCCTTGCGGTGCACGGCACCGGATCACGCGGCCTGATCAGGCGCTCACAGTGCAAGGACCCCTTACTGTCGAGGCATGGAAGGCACACCCCCCACCGCCTACGACCCCACGTCCGTGGCCCGCTGGGCCGCCGAGCCCGACAAACGCCCCGGCCGCACCGCCTTCCAACGGGACCGCGCCCGCGTCCTGCACTCCTCCGCCCTCAGACGCCTCGCCGGCAAGACCCAGGTCGTCACGCCCGGCGTCAGCGACCAGGCCTGGGACGCCACCCCCCGCACCCGCCTCACCCACTCCCTCGAGTGCGCCCAGGTCGGCCGCGAGCTGGGCGCGGCCCTCGGCTGCGACGCCGACCTCGTCGAGGCCGCCTGCCTCTCCCACGACCTGGGCCATCCCCCCTTCGGCCACAACGGCGAACAGGCCCTGAACGACTTCGCCCACGACTGCGGCGGTTTCGAGGGCAACGCCCAGTCCCTGCGCCTCCTCACCCGCATCGAACCCAAACGCTTCACCGCCGAGGGCTCCGTCGGCCTGAACCTCACCCGCGCCACCCTCGACGCCGCCACCAAGTACCCCTGGCCGCGCGGTGCCCACCCCACCGACCCCGCCTCCCCGAAGTTCGGCGTGTACGACGACGACCGGCCCGTCTTCGACTGGGTCCGCGAGCACGCACCCGGCGCCCGCGTCTGCTTCGAGGCGCAGGTCATGGACTGGTCCGACGACGTGGCCTACTCCGTGCACGACGTGGAGGACGGCCTGCACGCCGGCCACATCGACCCCGACTGCCTGCACGCCGAACCCGAACGGCAGGAGATCTTCCGCGTCGCCGCCCGCCGGTACGTGCCCGCCGACACCGACCCCGCGGAACTCGCCGCCGCCCTCGACCGCCTCCTGGCACAGGAGTGGTGGCCGCACGGCTACGACGGCACCGCCGTCGCCCAGGCCCGCCTGAAGGACGCCACCAGCCAGCTCATCGGCCGCTTCTGCCTCGCCGCCGAGGGCGCGACCCGCGCGGCGTACGGCTCCGGCCGCCTCACCCGCCACGGCGCCGAACTCGTCGTCCCGCGCGGGACGCGCCTGGAGTGCGCGGTCCTCAAGGCCGTCGCCGACCGGTACGTCATGCAGCGCGCCGAACAGGAACGCCTCCGCGCCGACCAGCGCGTCGTCATCACCGAACTGGCCGAGGCGCTCACCGCGCGCGCCCCCGAAGGCCTCGACCCCCAGTTCCGCGCCCTGTTCGACCGGGCCGGCGACGACCGGGTCCGCAAACGCGTCCTCGTCGACCAGATCGCCTCCCTCACCGATGCCTCCGCCCGTTCCCTGCACGCGAGGCTGACGGGTCACATGTGACACAAAAGTGACCGTCCGTGGCCTGATCGGGTCACGTCCTCTTCCCCCCTCACGCTGCGTGCGGGACGCTCGTGGGCGGCACGCGTATTCACCGGAGGGACACCCTCCGGACCCCCGTAGGAGGCATCACGTGGTCGACGCGGATCAGACATTCGTCATCGTCGGAGGAGGCCTGGCCGGTGCCAAGGCGGCCGAGACGCTGAGGGCGGAGGGCTTCACCGGCCGGGTGATACTGATCTGCGACGAACGCGACCACCCCTACGAGCGCCCGCCGCTGTCCAAGGGCTACCTGCTCGGCAAGGCGCCCCGCGAGAGCGTCTTCGTGCACGAGCCCGCCTGGTACGCGCAGAACGACGTCGAACTGCACCTCGGCCAGAGCGTCGACGCCATCGACCGCACGGCGAAGACGGTCCGTTACGGCGACGACGGCACCCTCGTCCACTACGACAAGCTGCTCCTGGCCACCGGCGCCGAACCCCGCCGCCTGGACATCCCCGGCACCGGCCTCGCCGGCGTCCACCACCTGCGCCGCCTCGCGCACGCCGACCGCCTCAAGGGCGTCCTGGCCGCCCTCGGCCGCGACAACGGCCACATCGTCATCGCCGGAGCCGGCTGGATCGGCCTGGAGATCGCGGCGGCGGCCCGTGAGTACGGCGCCGAGGTCACCGTCGTCGAACCGGAACCGACCCCGCTGCACGGCGTCCTCGGCCCCGAGCTCGGCAACGTCTTCGCCGAGCTGCACCGCGAGCACGGCGTCCGCTTCCACTTCGGCGCACGGCTGACCGAGATCGTCGGCCAGGACGGCATGGTCCTCGCCGCCCGCACCGATGACGGCGAGGAACACCCGGCGCACGACGTGCTCGCCGCGATCGGCGCGGCTCCCCGCACGGCGCTGGCGGAGGCGGCCGGGCTCGAGCTTGCCGACCGGGCCCACGGCGGCGGAGTCGCCGTGGACGAGCGGCTGCGCACCTCCGACCCCGACATCTTCGCGGCCGGCGACGTCGCCTCCTTCCCGCTCGGGCTGTTCGGCACGACCCTGCGGGTCGAGCACTGGGCCAACGCCCTCAACGGCGGCCCGGCCGCCGCCCGCGCGATGCTCGGCAAGGAGATCACCCACGACCGCGTGCCCTACTTCTTCACCGACCAGTACGACCTGGGCATGGAGTACAGCGGGTGGGCTCCGCCGGGGACGTACGACGAGGTGGTGATCCGGGGGGACGCGGGCAAGCGGGAGTTCATCGCGTTCTGGCTGAAGGACGGGCGGGTACTGGCCGGGATGAACGTGAATGTGTGGGACGTCACAGAGGCGATCCAGAAGCTGGTCCGCGCGGACGCCCCGATCGACACCGAGGCTCTGGCCGACCCCCATGTGCCGTTGGACGGCCTCGGCGCCTGAGGGGTCCGAGGCGGGCCGCCGTCCCACGGCCCCGGTCCGCACGCGGTCGATCGCGCGGGTGCGCGCGCCCCCGAGGGCGCGAGCGCTCGCCCCGGACATGTCCGACCGCCCCCGTAGAATTCACGCGTGGCAGGACGGATCAACGACGAGGACGTGAAGGCGGTACGGGACGCGGTCCCGATCGACGCCGTGGTGTCCGAGTACCTCCAGCTGCGCAACGCGGGCGGCGGCAACCTCAAGGGCCTGTGCCCGTTCCACGACGAGAAGTCGCCGTCCTTCCAGGTCAGCCCCAGCAAGGGCCTCTTCCACTGCTTCGGCTGCCAGGAGGGCGGCGACACCATCACGTTCGTGATGAAGGTCGACCACCTCACCTTCTCCGAGGCCGTCGAGCGCCTCGCCGCGCAGGCCGGCATCACCCTGCGCTACGAGGAGGGCGGCTACAACCCCTCCCACCAGCGCGGCGAACGCATCCGGCTGGTAGAGGCCCACAAGATCGCCGCCGAGTGGTACGCGGAACAGCTCGCCACCGGCCCCGAGGCCGACACCGGCCGGGTCTTCCTCGCCGAACGCGGCTTCGACCAGGCCGCCGCCGTCCACTTCGGCGTCGGCTACAGCCCCCAGGGCTGGGACCACCTCACCCGGTACCTGCGCGGCAAGGGCTTCTCCGACAAGGAACTGATCCTCTCCGGGCTGTCGCAGGAGGGCCGCCGCGGCCCCATCGACCGCTTCCGGGGCCGTCTGATGTGGCCCGTCCGCGACATCGGCGGGGAGGTCGTCGGCTTCGGCGCCCGCAAGCTCTACGAGGCGGACAACGGCCCCAAGTACCTCAACACGCCCGAGACGGCGATCTACAAGAAGTCGCAGGTCCTCTACGGCATCGACCTCGCGAAGAAGGAGATCGCCAAGTCCTCGCGCGCGGTCGTCGTCGAGGGCTACACGGACGTCATGGCCTGCCACCTCGCCGGCGTCACCACCGCCATCGCCACCTGCGGCACGGCCTTCGGCACCGACCACATCAAGATCCTCCGCCGGCTGCTGATGGACAACGGCTCGGCCCGGGTGATCTTCACCTTCGACGGTGACGCGGCCGGCCAGAAGGCGGCCCTGCGCGCCTTCGAGGACGACCAGAAGTTCGCCGCCGAGACCTACATCGCGATCGCGCCCGACGGCATGGACCCCTGTGACCTGCGCCTCGCCAAGGGCGACGACGCGGTCGCCGACCTGGTCCAACCCCGTACCCCGCTCTTCGAGTTCGCGCTCCGCCAGATCGTGGGCCGCTACGACCTCGACACCCCGGCCGGACGGGCGGCGGCCCTGGACGAGGCCGCCCCGGTCGTCGCCCGCATCAAGAACAGCGGCGCCCAGCACGAGGTCGCCGTCCAGCTCGCCGGCATGCTCGGCATCCTCGACACCCAGTTCGTCGTCAAGCGGGTCGCCCAGCTGGCCCGTTGGGCGCGGGACCGCGGCGGCAAGGGCCCGGCACCGGCGCGCGGCCCGCAACAGCCGTACGAGGCGGCGCCCCGCCCCGCCGCCCCCGGCCCGTCCCTCACCCTGCGCAACCCCGTCTACGCCACCGAACGCGAGCTGCTGAAACTCGCGCTCCAGCGCCCCGACCTGGTCTCCCCGGCCTTCGACGCGTACGGCGTCGACGAGTTCACCGCCGCCCCCTACGCCGCCGTGCGCCAGGCGATCCTGGACGCGGGCGGCGCCGAGTACGGCGTGCAGGACGCCCAGGAGTACCTCGTCCGCGTCCGCGACGCCGCGCCCGACGACACCGTCCGCGCCATGGTCACCGAGCTGGCCGTCGAGCCGATCATGCGGCGCGCGGTGGACGAGGTGTACGCGGGCACCGTGCTCGTCCAGGTCCGCCGCCGCGCCGTGGAGCGCCGCGTCCGCGACGTCCAGTCCCAGCTGACCCGTCTGTCCGCCGGCGGCGACCCCGCCCCGCTCGCCGCCGTGCAGAACGAGCTGTGGATCCTCCAGCAGTACGACCAGGCCCTACGCGCGCACGGCGCCGCCGCCCTCTGACCGCCCCTCGAACGCCGGGGCCACCGCCCGCACCAGCCGTTCGGCGAACTCCGCCCCGGCGTCCGCGAACCGCGGGTACTCGGTGGCGAAGTGCTCCCACTCGACCTCCCGGGCCGCCTCCACCACGTCCGCCAGCAAGACCTCCTGGCGGTGCGCGTACGGCCACTCGCCGGAGATCCGGAACACCTCGTGCAGCAGGTCGTGGGGGAGCCGGTACCGCTCCGCCAGGAGCACGGCGTCGTACAGGTCCTTGCCCTGCCCGTGCATGTCCGTGAGGAGCCACATCAGCTTCCACACCAGGGAGAGCTCGGGCGTCGCCCCCCAGACGACCGTTCCGTCCGCCACCTCCACCGGCTCGGGCTGCGCCGGCAGCACCTCGTTGAAGACGAAGTCGAGCTGGACGTGGCCGCCAGGCAGCCCCGGGGCCTCCCACGGCAGGATCATCCGCCGGCCCGGCACCCGGTCATAGGTCCAGATGTCCTCGACCACCGCGCCGTCCGCCGGGATCCGGACCTCCTCACCGCGCGCGTCGCCCACCGCCCCGGCCGCCGCGGCGATCCCCGCCGACATCCGGTCCGTCCGCGGGTCGTCGATGTCCCAGGACCTCGGGACGACGACGAAGTCCAGGTCACCGGGCTCGCGGGCGGCCTCACCGAACCAGGCCGCCATCAGCACGCTGCCGCGCAGCACCAGGGACTCCGCCCACTCCGACCCCGCGACGCCGGCCAGCACCAGGTCCATGGCCCGATGCCGGGCCGCCCGCCAGGCGTCACCGCGGGCCGGGTCGGCGAAGGCGGGATCGGTCGCCCGGTAGGCGTTGCGGTAGTGCTTCATCGCCGGGTCGAAGACGGGGCGCTGCACCACGTCGTGGCCCGGCACCCACTGCAACGTCCTCGGCAGGTCCTGCGCCCTGCGCGTCGCGTCGTCCAACGGCCGGCGGGGAAGCTCCTTGCTCCGCAGCCAGCCGAAACCCCGCCATGTGCCGGTCATCCCCGTACCCCCGCCCTCTCGTCGTCCGGCCGACCGTCGTCCAGCCAACCGTCGTCCACCGACACATCGCTGTCGTGGAGCACGAACTCCCTCTCCACGGACAGCACGTCCGAGCCGTCCAGCTCCGCCAGCAGCCGCTCCAGCGCCCGCCCCGCGCCCTCGGCGTCCCCGCCGTGACAGCGCTGGGTCACGAACCGCTCGTGCCGCCCGCCGCCGTGCACCCGCCGCGCGTTCCACGACAGATGGGCGCCGTGCGGCACCACCCGTGCCGCCAGGGCGTCGAGGTCGGCGCCGGCGGCGAGCAGCAGCTTCACGTGGTGCTCGAAGTACCGTCCGCCGTCACCCGCACCGCCCGTGACCTCCGGGGCCCACGGCGCGCACTCGATCTTCACCCGCACCGGATCGAACCCGTCCGCCCGCAGCCGCGCCGCGACCCGGGCGGCCCGCGACCGCTCCGCGGCGTACGACGCGGAGCCGGACAGGGTGAGCATCGGCTGCACGCGCATCCGGCCCCGCGCCAGCACGATGTGGGTCAGTTTCAGGCCGCTCGAGGTGGCCCACCGGTCCAGCCGCTCCACTTCCCCGGGACCGGCGCAACGGACCGTCACATGGGTTTCGTACAGCTTCGCGGTCGGCACCCCGGGATCGTGCCAGATCAGGGGAGGGACGACATCCGCATTTCCGCGAGGGTCACCGCGCGGTCACGGACCGAACGCAAAAAGTCATGGCACGCCCCTCGTGGCGGCGATGTGTCGTACCCCACACTGGGGTGCGGTGCCTGAGTCCTCGGAGCGCGGCGGATCCGTCCCCCACGGGTCCCACACCCCCGCGGTTCCGCTCATCGCGTACGGGACGGACAGCGGCGCGGCCGCCGACTCCGCTCCTCAACCAGCGCTGCCGCACACCTCGGCAGCGATCATCCTGGAGGTCGCCCCCGTGCAGACCCGGACCCTCACCCACACCGACGTCCGTACCGACGGCACGGAACCGGTTGCCGAGACGAACGCCCTGGTCGCGGTCCCCCCGCAGCACCGCGCCGCGCACCACCCGGACACGGACCCGCAGACCGGACCCGACGGGGGGACGGAGCCCGAGGAGCCGCCCGCCGAGGCGCTGGAGGAGATCCCCGAACCCGTCGAACCGCCCACCCGCCGCGCCGCCGACACCGCCGGCCCGTCCTCGGACCTGTTCCGCCAGTACCTGCGCGAGATCGGCCGGATCCCGCTGCTCACCGCGGCCGAGGAGGTGGAACTGGCCCGCCGCGTCGAGGCCGGTCTCTTCGCCGAGGAGAAGCTGAGCAGCACCCCCGACCTGGACAGTGACCTCGCCGTCGACCTCGACCGGCTGGTCGTCATGGGACGCATGGCCAAACGCCGCCTCATCGAGGCCAACCTCCGGCTCGTCGTCTCCGTCGCGAAACGTTACGTCGGCCGCGGCCTGACCATGCTCGACCTCGTCCAGGAGGGCAACCTCGGCCTGATCAGGGCGGTCGAGAAGTTCGACTACGCCCGCGGCTACAAGTTCTCCACCTACGCCACCTGGTGGATCCGCCAGGCCATGTCGCGGGCCCTCGCCGACCAGGCCCGCACCATCCGGGTCCCGGTGCACGTCGTGGAGCTGATCAACCGGGTCGTCCGCGTCCAGCGCCGCCTGCTCCAGGAACGCGGCTGCGAACCCACGGCCGACGAGGTCGCCGCCCAGCTCGACCTGCGGCCCGAACGCGTCGGCGAGGTCCTGCGCCTGGCCCAGGAGCCGGTCTCCCTGCACGCCCCGGTGGGCGAGGAGGACGACGTGGCCCTCGGCGACCTCATCGAGGACGGCGACGCGGCGAGCCCGGTCGAGTCGGCCGCGTTCCTCCTGCTCAGGGAGCACCTGGAGGTGGTCCTGTCGACCCTCGGCGAACGCGAACGCAAGGTCGTCCAGCTCCGCTACGGCCTGGCCGACGGCCGCCCCCGCACCCTGGAGGAGATCGGCCGCATCTTCGGCGTCACGAGGGAACGCATACGCCAGATCGAGTCCAAGACCCTCAACAAGCTCCGCGACCACGCCTTCGCGGACCAGTTGAGGGGCTACCTGGACTGAGAGCCCCGAACAGGAGGGGAGCCCGGCTCGCGGCGTCCGGCACGCACGCTCGCCGCGTTGCCGAAAGCCCCTGGTGGCTCCGCTACGAGGAGCTTCCGCGCCTTGCGATCGCACGCACCGGACGCCGCGAGCTGATCGGCCTCCTCTTGTGTTCGGAGCCCTTGGGGGTCCTTGCACTGTGCCCGCCCGGGCCGCGCGGCCCGGTACCGCACCTCGCCGCGTTGCCGGAGAGCCCTGGTGGCTCCGCTACGAGGACTCTCCGGCGCCGTGCGACGCGCGGCACCGGACCACGCGGCCTGATCAGGCGCTCACAGTGCGAGGACCCCTTGGGAACACCCCCTAGTCGACCTCGGCCACCGCCTGCGCGAACTGCGCCTTGTACAGCCGCGCGTACGCCCCGTCCGCCGCCAGCAGCTCGGTGTGCGCCCCCTGCTCCACGATCGACCCGTTCTCCATCACCAGGATCGTGTCCGCGTCCCGGATCGTCGACAACCGGTGCGCGATCACGAAGGACGTCCGCCCGTGCGCGAGCTTCGCCATCGCCTTCTGGATCAGCACCTCGGTCCGCGTGTCCACCGAACTCGTCGCCTCGTCTAGCACCAGGATCACCGGGTCGGACAGGAACGCCCGAGCGATGGTGATCAGCTGCTTCTCACCGGAGCTGACGCCACTGCCCTCGTCGTCGATCACGGTGTCGTAGCCGTCGGGCAGCGTCCGGACGAACCGGTCCGCGTGCGCCGCCCGCGCCGCCTCCTCGATCTCGCCCCGCGTCACCTCGCGCGAGGCCCCGTACGCGATGTTCTCCGCGATGGTGCCGCCGAACAGCCACGTGTCCTGGAGCACCATGCCGATGCCGGCGCGCAGCTCGTCGCGGGACATCGCGGCGACGTCGACGCCGTCGAGGGTGATGCGCCCGCCGGAGACGTCGTAGAACCGCATGAGCAGGTTGACCAGGGTGGTCTTGCCCGCTCCCGTCGGCCCGACGATCGCGACCGTGTGACCCGGCTCGACGACCAGCGACAGGTCCTCGATGAGCGGCTTCTCCGGGTCGTAGCGGAAGGAGACGTGCTCCAGCGCCACCCGCCCGCGCAGCTCCCCGGGCCGCACGCCCGGCACCGGGTCGGCCCGCTGCTCCTCCGCGTCCAGCAGCTCGAAGACCCGCTCGGCGGAGGCGACGCCCGACTGGACCAGGTTCGCCATCGACGCGACCTGCGTCAGCGGCATCGAGAACTGCCGGGAGTACTGGATGAACGCCTGCACGTCACCGATGGACAGGGCACCCGACGCGACCCGCAGCCCGCCGACGACGGCCACCAGCACGTAGTTGATGTTCGAGACGAAGAACATCAGCGGCTGCATGACGCCGCTGTTGAACTGCGCCCGGAACCCGGCCTCGTACAGCGCGTCGTTCTGCTCGGCGAACTGCTGCGCCGACTCCGCCTCCCGGCCGAACACCTTCACCAGCGTGTGACCGGTGTACATCTCCTCGATGTGCGCGTTCAGCTTCCCGGTGGAGCGCCACTGCTGCACGAAGTGCGGCTGCGAGCGCTTGCCCACCCGCGCGGCCACGACCGCCGACAGCGGCACGGTGACCAGTGCGACCAGCGCCAGCAGCCACGACACCCAGAACATCATGGCGAGCACGCCGATGATCGTCAGCAGCGAGTTGATGAGCTGGCCCAGCGACTGCTGGAGCGTCTGCCCGATGTTGTCGATGTCGTTCGTCGCCCGGGAGAGCACCTCACCGCGCTGCCGCTTGTCGAAGTACGACAGCGGCAGCCGCGACAGCTTCGTCTGCACGTCCTCCCGCATCCGGTACATCGTGCGGTTGACGGCCCGGTTCACCAGGCGTGTCGCCACCGCCATCAGCAGACCGGCCACCAGGAACACCCCGACCGCGAACAGCAGGACCCCGCCGACCGCGTGGAAGTCGATGCCCTGGCCCGGTGTGAAGTCCGTGCTCCTGAGCATGTCGGCGACATCGCCGTCACCGCGTCGGCGCAGGGAGTCGAGGGCCTGCTCCTTGCTCGCGCCCTCCGGCATCTCCCGCCCGACGATGCCGGCGAAGACCAGGTCCGTGGCCTGGCCGAGGATCTTGGGTCCGACCACGTTGAGGCCCACGCTCAGCACCACGCACAGCAGCATGGCGTAGAGGGTGAGCCGCTCCGGCCCGAACCGGGCGAGCAGCCGGCGGCCGGACCCCTTGAAGTCCAGCGACTGGTTGTCCGGGCCGGTCCCGGCCATCATCCGCCCCATGGGCCCGGCCATCAGGCAGCCTCCGCTTCCGTCAGCTGGGAGAGCACGATCTCCCGGTAGGTCTGGTTGTCCGCCATCAGCTCCTGGTGCGTGCCCGTGCCGACGACCCGCCCCTCGTCGAGGACGACGATCCGGTCGGCGTCCCGGATGGTGGCCACCCGCTGGGCGACGATCACCACGGTCGCCTCGGCGGTCTCCCGCCCGAGCGCCGCGCGCAGCGCCGCGTCGGTGGCGTAGTCGAGGGCGGAGAAGGAGTCGTCGAACAGGTAGATCTCCGGCCGCTGCACAAGCGTACGGGCGATGGCGAGCCGCTGCCGCTGACCGCCGGAGACGTTGGTGCCGCCCTGCGCGACGGGGGAGTCGAGCCCGTTCTCCAGGTTCTGCACGAACTCCTTGGCCTGCGCCACCTCCAGCGCGTGCCACAGCTCCTCGTCGCTCGCGTCGGGATTGCCGTACCGCAGGTTGCTCGCGACGGTCCCGGCGAAGAGATACGGCTTCTGCGGCACGATCCCCACCGTTCTCGCCAACACCTCGGGGTCGATGTCCGCCACCGGCACCCCGTCGACGAGCACCTCGCCGTCGGTCGCGTCGAACAGCCGGGGCACCAGCCCCAGCAGCGTCGACTTGCCGCTGCCGGTCGAGCCGATCACGGCGGTCGTCTCCCCGGGCCGGGCCACCAGGTCGACGGCCTTCAGCACCGGCTCCTCCGCGCCCGGATAACGGAAGCCCGCACCCCGCAGCTCCAGATGTCCGTGCCGGCGCAGCTCGCGCACCGGCGCCACCGGAGGCACCACGCTCGACTCCGTGTCCAGGACCTCCTGGACGCGCTCGGCGCACACCTCGGCGCGCGGCACCATCATGAACATGAAGGTCGCCATCATCACGGACATGACGATCTGCATGAGGTAGGCCAGGAAGGCGGTCAGATCACCGATCTGCATGCCGCCGCTGTCGATGCGGTGGGCGCCGAACCACACCACGGCGATCGACGACAGGTTCACCGTCGTCATGACCACCGGGAACATCAGCGCCAGCAGGTTGCCGGTCCTCAGCGAGATGTCGGTCAGGTCCGCGTTGGCCTTGCGGAAGCGCTGCTCCTCGTACGCGTCGCGCACGAAGGCCCGGATGACGCGGTTGCCGGTGATCTGCTCGCGCAGCACCCGGTTCACCGTGTCCAGGCGCTCCTGCATGGACCGGAACAGCGGCCGCAGCCGCCGCACGATCAGCGTCACGCAGATCCCCAGCACGGGAACCACGGCGACCAGCACCGCCGACAGCGGCACGTCCAGGCCGAGCGCCATCACGATGCCGCCCACGCACATGATGGGCGCCGACACCATCAGGGTGAACGTCATCAGGGCCAGCATCTGGACCTGCTGGACGTCGTTGGTGGTCCGGGTGATCAGCGAGGGCGCCCCGAAGCGGCCGACCTCACGGGCGGAGAAGGACTGCACCCGGTCGAACACGGCAGCCCGCACGTCCCGGCCGAGCGCCGACGCCGTCCGCGCGCCGTAGTACACGGCACCGATGTTGCACACGACCTGCACGAGCGACACACCGATCATCAGCCCGCCGTAGGACAGGATCGATCCGGTGTCCCCGTGCACGACTCCGTCGTCGATGATGTCGGCGTTCAGGGTGGGCAGGTAGAGGGTGGCGCAGGTCTGCAGGAACTGCAGCAGCACCAGCAGGGCGATGGGTTTCCTGTAGGGCCTGAGATAGGTCCGCAGAAGTCGTATGAGCACGCTACGTCTCTCGGAGTCGGCGGTAGGGGCATTGGTTGCCCGTGGCCCCTATCGTCGAACACTCCACCGGCGTTACCTCAACTGATTAATCCGACCGGGGTGTGCTACCGGGCCCCTCCGCGAGGACTTCCGCGCGGCGGACCCCTGGGGATTCGGTCGCCTGCGGGGTGGATTCCCTGCGGGGTGCACTGCCTTGGGGGGCCGGGACCTCTGCGGGCGGCGCGCTGCGGGGCGGCGGCCCCAACGGGGCGGGTGCCCCGCGGGGCTGCCACGTGTGGGGTGGGTTCCCGGCGGGACGGCCCTCACGGGGCGGCGCGCTACGGGGCCCCTGCGGAGTCGACTGCGGCGCGGGGCGGGCTCCCCACGGGGCGGGCCCTTGCCCTGAGGGGCGAGTGAGGCGGGCCGTTGCGGGCTGTTCCCCGTGGGGCGGATCCCCTGCGGGGCGGGCGCGCTGCGGGCTGTTCCCCGTGGGGCGGATCCCCTGCGGGGCGGGCGCGCTCCGCACGGGCCCTGCGGAGGCGGGCCCCCTGCCGGGCGCGCCCCTCCCGGAGGCCCTGCGCGGCTGGCCCCGACAGGCGTCGGCTCCGGGCGCGGAACGCCCGCGCAGCGGTGACGGTTCTACGAGCGGAACGCGCCCGGATGCGTCTGCTCCCGCACCGACACGAACTGCTGCCGCACCGCCTGCCCCACGGCCAGCTCCTCGCCGGGCTCCAGCACCTGCGCCGCCGCCCCGTGCCAGGACGGCGGCGTCCGCGGGTCGAGCGACCCCTGAGACACCCCGAGCGCCCAGGCCGCCTGCCGCGCCGCCCCGATCGCCGCGTAGTCGGCGGGCTGCGGTACGACGACCTGCGCCCCGAACAGCGCGGGTGCCGCAGCCTGCACGGCGGGCAGCTCGGCCGCCGCCCCCAGCAGGAAGATCCGCCGCACCTCCACACCTCGCCCGCGCAGCACGTCCAGCGCGTCGGCCAGCCCGCACAGCATGCCCTCGAAGGCGGCCCGCGCGAAGTGCTCCGGCTTCATCGACTCCCGCCGCAGCCCCACCAGCGTGCCCGCCGTGTGCGGCAGGTTGGGGGTGCGCTCACCCTCCAGGTAGGGCAGCATCACGAGCCCGTGAGACCCGGGCGTCGACTTCATCGCCAGCTCGGACAGACTCTCCAGGTCCGGCACCCCGAGCAGTTCGGCCGCCCCGCGCAGGGTCCGCACGGCGTTCAGCGTGGTGACGACCGGCAGGTGCATGCCCGTCGCGTCCGCCAGCGAGGTGATCATCCCGCTCTGGTCCACGAGCGCCTCGGGATGCACCGCCATCACCGACCCGGACGCCCCCAGCGAGACCACCGCGTCGCCCAGCCCGAGGCCGAGCCCCAGCGCGGCGGCCATGGTCTCACCGGTCCCCGCGGAGATCAGCAGACCCTCCGGCGTCGTCCCGGCCGCGTCGGAGGGGCCGATCACCTCGGGCAGCATGGCCTGGTGGCCGAGCGCCAGCTCCACGAGCTCGGCCCGGTAATTACCGGTGGCGGCCGACCAGTACCCGGTGCCGGACGCCCCGCCCCGGTCGGTGGTGCGTCGCACCGGCCGCCCGAGCAACTGCCACACCAGCCAGTCGTGGGCCTGGAGCAGCACGGCGGTCCGCATGGCCGCCTCCGGCTCGTTCTTGGCGAGCCAGCGCAGCTTGGTCACCGGCTGCGCGGCCTGCGGAACGCACCCCACGGCCTGCGCCCACGCCTCGCGCCCCCCGAGCGCGTCGACCAGATCGGCGGCCGCGACCTGTGCCCGCTTGTCACCGCCGACCATCGCCGGCCGCACGGTGTTGCCCTGCGCGTCCAGCGGTACGACGGCGTTCTGCTGCGAGGACACCCCGATGGCCTGCACGCCCTCGAGCAGCCCGCCGCCGGCCGCCTCCCCGAGGGAGAGCAGCCAGGCCTGCGGGTCGACGTCGGAGGGACGGCCCCCACCCTCGGCGCCGTCCAGTGGATGCGGCGCATATCCCTGCCTGAGCACGGCCCCCGTGTCCGTGTCGCAGACGACGATACGAGTGAAATCGGGCGAACTGTCCAACCCGGCGACTATCCCCATAGCGAAAATTCTGCCGCACCGCGGGGGGTGACCGTGTCGGCTCGGGGCCCCCGCGCGGCGCTTCGCGGGTCCTCAGGGGTTGCCGGTGCCCCAGTCGTCCGCGCCGTCGTGCTGCGCGGAACGCTCCCGCAGGGACCGCACCCGGCCCGCGACCGATTCCGGCATCCGGTCGCCGACCTTGTCGCTGACCACGTGGTACGCCCGTCCGGCGAACTGACGGCTCTGCTGCGCCGCCGTCTCCGCGGTGTTGCGCACCGCGGGGTTCTGCGCGATCTGCCGGGCGGACTTCTTCAACTGCTCGTAGCGCTCTCGCCCGGCCCGTGTGCCCAGTACGTAACCCAGGGCGAGTCCGACGACGAATGTGAGCCGGTAGCGCATGGTGGCCACCCTTCCCTCGTGTAGGTCTCCGGCGCGGCAACGGTGCCCGGGGGGAACCGATTGGCGGAGCACCCCCCTGCTTGCGCTAATGTATGTGTCGCAGCGAGCGTCCGCCCCCTGGCGAATACCCAGGTAGGTACGTTCGATGCAACGAGGCATTCCTCCGTAGCTCAATTGGCAGAGCAGCCGGCTGTTAACCGGCAGGTTACTGGTTCGAGTCCAGTCGGGGGAGCTCGGTCCTCCGTAGCTCAATTGGCAGAGCAGCCGGCTGTTAACCGGCAGGTTACTGGTTCGAGTCCAGTCGGGGGAGCATCGTGATCGAGGACCCTACGGGGTCCTTTTTCATGTCGGTTCCCACGCGCGGGAACCGCGCAGGTCGTGGCGCGGTCCTCATGGTCGTGCGACGTCGGACCAGGCGGAGCGGGAGATCGTATGAGCGGCTATGCTGCGGCAGACGGCGCGCACACATGTACGCGACACGCCGCTATGGGGCGGTAGCTCAGCCGGTTAGAGCAGCGGACTCATAATCCGCCGGCCGTGGGTTCGAGTCCCACCCGCCCCACCACTCGCTACGCGGGAAGAAACCTTCTGGCCAGGCGCTTAGCCGGTCAGGGGTGCGTACGGCCGGATCTTGGCGACCCTACTTGATCACAGTTTCATGATCATGAGGACAAGTTGAGGACGCTGGTCACGCGGCGGGACGCAAACCCTCGTTCGGTCCATCCTCATCGGCTCGGGCCTCTCGCCGGAGCCCTCTTCTGCCTCGGGCTCAGGCTTGCGGCGTGCCTCCCTCGGAGGCGTCTCCTTCTTCTGCGGGGACCGGCGCACGACCGCGCTCGTCGACTCTGCCGCGGCGGTCATGAGCTGAGGCAGGACGCTCGTGTACGTGTCCGAGGTGATCTGGCGGGAGCTGTGCCCGAGCCGCTGACCACCTTGATGTCGGCCTTGCCGAGGAGCGCCAGCGTGGCGGACAGGTGCCGCGTGTCGTGCAGGCGGATCGGTGGAAGCCCACAGCCGGTCGTCGCTGATGAAGTCGAGGAACTGGCCGGTCTGCTCCGGGGTCCAGACCATGACGGGGGCTGGGCTTCTGGCCGGTCCGCTTCCACTCCTCGACCCGCTCTGGTGTCCAGACCAGCGTCTTGGGACGCTTGACCGCCGGCAGCTGGACCATCGCCGCCCAGTTGGTCATGTACTCGCCGCGCTTGGTGCCACTGCCCAGGAACGAGCTGAGGGTGGCGTTGATGCGGTGCATCGTCGCGGCGCTGGTGATCTTCCGCTTGCCCTTGCGGCCCTCCTTGAGCGCGGCGTTGGCGTCGAGGTAGGCCCGGCGCGTGATGCGGCGCTCCTCCTTCTTGCCTGCGGCGCGTACCCAGGCCTTGTGGGCTGCGTCTCGCGCCTCCTCCAGTTCGATCACCTTGGCGTGGTGGAGCAGCCGTTCGGCGCCCTCAAACCCGGCGTCCGAGACCTGATCCTTCAGGCCCAAGCCGCCGTTCCAGCGACAGCATTGCTGTGAGGACGCACGCCGCGAACGCGATGTGGGCGTACAGGCTCGCCTTCAACACGTCCTGGTTGTACGACCAGTCCACGAGCATGAGTTGAAGGCTGCCGCACCACAGTACTGCGCAGATGTGAGCGCCGAGCTTCGCCGCCTAGTTCAAACCGGTCACAGACTCGACCAGGGGTTTCAACTGCGGGCACGGCCAGGATTACGCCCACCGTACAGAAGCCGATGGCCGCGGCCCGGGTGAATCGAGCGATGCGGTATTCGATTTGGTCCCGATGGCGCCAGGCCTCGCGCGCGGAGAGCACGGTGCCGGCTATGCCGAAGAGCGCGAACAGTCCGAAGGCGATGCCGTCCATTTGACTCAGTTTCCTTCCAGATCAGAGACCGCGGGCTCGGCTGCTTCGGTGAAGCTGAGGCGCCTCCGCCGGCCCGGCCGCGTTGGTGCAGCGACAGGGGGGAGCGGCTCGGGCACCTCCGGGACAGCGAGATCGCTGCGTCCGTGCCGCAGACGGATCTCACGTGCGGCCTGCCGTAGTTCAGCGGCGCCGATGCTTCGCGCGGCGGGCCGCGCCGAAGGAGCCGGCGATGTGACAGTTCGCGCCGCGTCACTGAGCGGGGCGCGGAGTTCTGGCAGCGGTCGTCCGTCCCAGGGGGCTTCCGTATCGGCGCGGCGGGAGGCAATCCTGTGCAGGCTGTCCGCGCACGTCGGGCGCCCGTCCGGAGGGATGTGCCACGGCGTGGCCGCGGATCCCTCAGTGCGGGGATGCGGGCGCGGCCACCGAGCCGTGGGCGGGGGCGTGCGACGACTATCCGAGGCGCGGCAATCAGTCACGCACAGGCCGAATGCACGGGGTATGGGTACGGGATACAGGGGGACGGCGGGCGTAAGGTCAGCCCCGGGCTGTGTGCGCCGCGTCGCGGACATGGGCGCGGCAGTACCGGATGAGGCATGCCCGGAAACAGATCCCGTCCCGGGTACGGCATGATTCCTCCGCAACCACCGCGTTCCTGGGGAGAACATGCGCCACCGCCACACCGTCACTGCCATAGCGATCACCGCGCTCGCACTTACCGCCTGCTCCAGCAACGACGAGCCCGACCGCCTCACCGCCGAAGAAGTCGCGGCCGAACTTGCCGACGCAACCGGCGTCGTCGACCTCGGCGACCAGACCGACAACACAAAGTTGTGCTCCAACGAGGCTGCCGGCAAAGAGCCGCACAAGAACGACTGCGTCCAGCTCATTGCCACCTACACCGTCTCGATCTACGAGTACGAGACGCCGGCAGTCGCCGCGAACTGGGTCAAGGAAATGAAGAAGGTCGGCAGCGACTGGCGGCAGGTCGACCGGTTCGCGCTCGCCTGGACGTCGCAGGAGCAGAAGAACACGTCCGACCAGCGGCGCACCGAGCTGGTCGCCGCGCTGGAGAAGCTGACAGCGAGTGAGGACTGACCGACTGCCGCTGACTGGCCCGGCCGCAACGCCACCACGACGGCCGGGCTTTGTACTCGCGCAGGGAGGTGACCCATGGCCCAACCAGAACATGGACCCGGTCAGCGACGAACGGACCCGGTCACCGACGAGGAGAAGGAAGAGATCCGCCGTCTCCGCGCTGCGGCCCACGGCCGCAACCCCATCGGCGACCAGTGATCAAAAACTCGGTTCAGCCTGCGGGTCCCAGACCTTGCGCAGGACGTCGAGCAGAGTGTCGCTGTCCTGTGCACGTGGATGCTGGAGGTGTCCGATGTCGGTGACCCAGATTGATCTCGACGCTACGCCGCGGACGAGCCGATGAGCGAACTGGCGCACGGCTGGGTCGTCACCTCCACGGTGACCCGCGGACGCATCCGCGACCTCGACACCTCCGCCGTGCTGGCCATGCCCGGCGTACCGGGCGTGATCGACCACCGCAACGCGCCCCGGCTCAATCTGGAAGGTGCGTGAAGGACATCGGCCTGTGGGGCGAGCGCCTCCAGAAACCTATCTCGACATGGGCGTCTTCGACCTGGGCGACTCCAACCTGGACCTGCTGATGACCCAGGACGAGGAGATCGCGGAGGCGCTGGACCGGAAGCGGTTCGCCGTTGAGGAGCAGGAGCGCGTGGCGGAGGTGTCGGAGGCGATCGCGGAGGGCGGGGCCGTCTCGTAGCCGGAGCGCGGTCTCGTGGCCGTACGTGAAATGGGGTGAGCCCCCGGCGCCGGATGGCGCCGGGGGCTCGGTGTCGTCAGCGGGCGGCCGGGATCAGCCGAACGCCTTGACAGTGCTCCAGTCGGAGGACAGGACCGTCTTGACCGGGGCGTTGGTGTTGGTGGTGGACGGGTTGTACAGCTTCATGTTGCCGGTGGCGCCGTCGCGGGCCCAGATGTCGGGCACCCCGTCCTTGTTGACGTCGGGGATGCCGATCGCGGCGGTGATGTTGGTCGCGGTCCAGTTGGTGCCGAACGGCACGTCACCGTTGACCGAGTTGGCCGCGAGCTTGATCGACTCCAGGTCGACGCTGCCGGCGACCGGGCCGGGCTTGCCGTGGCGGACGTACATGTTGCCGTTGGACACGTTCCGCCACAGCAGGTCGGGCGTGTTGTCCTTGTTCATGTCCGCGATGTTGACGATGTCGCGAGCGGTGGTGGCCCAGGCGGCGCCCTCCATGAGCGTGGCGGACTGGAAGCTGCCGCCGGTGTAGCCGGAGAGGATCCAGAACGCGGTGCCCGCGCGCAGGGCGATGTCCGGGTGCTTGTCACCCGTGATGTCGCCGATCGCCTTCATCTGCGTCCACGTGGACGGCGCCGGGGCGTTGGACGGCAGCCGGATCTTCATGCGCTGGTCGACGTTGAAGGTGCCGTAGCCGTCGCCCGGGTAGAGCCAGAACTGCTTGTCCGGGGTGACGGCGAACAGGTCGGTCGACCCGTCCCCCGGGTAGGCGTCGTTGTAGTGCGCGATCAGCGACGGCGTGCTGGCGGCGTCGATCCAGTGGTTCGCCGGGTCGATCTTCTTGCCGGCGGTGACGTAGGACGCGGCGAGGCAGTTGTACAGCTCACCGCCGGTGCCGGGGACGGCCGGGTCGGCGGGGGCGCCGACACAGTTCCGCAGCTTGCCGTCCGCGTGGAGGACGATCAGGTCGGCGATGTTGTCGCCGCCTGTGTCCATCGGGCCGTCGGCGGTGTCACGCGGCGGCAGGTAGAAGCTGTAGTCGCCGCGGATGCTCGGGTTGCCGTTGGAGTCGTAGGCGTAGACGTTGATCGTGACGGGTCCGGCGTGCGGCGGGGTGACACCGGTGATGGTGACCTTGCCGTTGACCGGGGGCGGCGCGTCGACGTAGCCCTGGCCCTCGTAGCCGTACCGGAACTTCGACGCACCGGCGGCGGTGAAGGTGAAGTCACCGGGCTTGCCGAAGTTCACCTGCGCCCAGGTCTTGCCGTCCGAAGTGGCCTCGGTGAACACCGTGCTGGTGATGTCCGGCTGCGGCGGGGCGATCGGGTCGACGGTGATCTGGCACGGCTCGCTGCCGTTCGGGAAGAAGGACGAGGTGGAGCCCGCGGCCGGGTACGTGGAGTCCTCGGAGCGCACGTCCCACTTGTAGAGGGTGTTCGTGGTGATGCCGCTCAGCAGCGGGTCCGTCGCCTGGATGACCATCTGGCCGTATCCGGTGCTGTCCGCGGTGGCGACGTACTCCTTCTTGGTGGTGTCCGTCGACTTCCAGAAACGGAACCGCAGCTTGGGAACGGCGCCGTCCGGGTCGGAGCCCTTGGCCTTCAGCGTGATGGTCGTCCGGCCGATCAGCATGCTGTTCGTCGGACCGGCCACACAGGCACCACCCGGGGAGGAGGTACCGGATGTCGGCTGGTTCGGCGCGCGGTTGAACTCGCCTTCGATCCGGGCACCGGTCGCGGCGAACTTGCGCCAGGTCTGGGTGTCGGTCTCGGACGTGGCCCGCATGCCGAGGGTGATGCTCGACCAGCCCTTGTCCGCGGCCTCCTGGGCCGCCGACGTCACGGTGAACGACTCCCACGCGTCCGGGCAGGACGAGGACCAGCCGTGTGCGAAGGACTTCTTCTGCAGCACCCTCGACCAGCTCGGCTGCGCGTTCCACGTCGTACCCGAGGAGATGCCGCCCGTCAGCCAGAACTCCATCTGCCGCTCGGTGCAGGACCAGGAGTGGTTGTTCACGATCTTGAATGTGGCCCAGTCGAACTTGGCGCCCTCGTAGCTGGTGGAGAACCTCATCCGCCAGAAGGAGCGGGCCAGACCGCCGGTGTCGCTCTCGTAGCCCACGCGGGCGTCGGAGGTGCCGGAGGAGAAGTTCGTACCGTTCCAGAAGCTGGAGTTCGGGTACTTCTTGTACGCCACGGTCCAGGCGAGCCAGTCGCTGTTGAGCGGCGGGTCGATGAAGACCGGGAACTGCGTGTCCTTGTCGGTGAACAGGTCCGTGGCCGCGACGTCCAGGTTCAGCGTCGCGGAGCCGGTGCCGTCACCGTCGAGGACGACGGGGAGCTGGGCGGACTTCGCGCCGGGCTCGATGCCCGTCAGGCCCGACAGCTTCAGCACGTCGGCCGTGGTGGCCACGGAGGTGCGCTGCGGGCTGCCCGGGGGCAGTTCGGGGTCGCGGCCGGCCGAGTCCCAGGCGAACGGGGTCGGGATGCTGCCGGCCTCCTTGCCGTCCTTGCCGAGGACCTGGATCCGGTTGGCCTTCGTGTCCTGACGGAACACGGCCGTCTTCGAGCGCAGCCCGTACGAGACGGTCGCGAGGTCCTTGTTCCGGGCGGCCTGCTCGTCCTTGACGATGAGAAGCTGGCCGAAGCCGCCCTCGGCGCGCACGACCAGCAGCAGGTCGACACCCGGGAACACCTCGGGGTAGAGGGCGCGCGGGCCGTCGAGCACCGGCACGGGCAGGGTGCCCGGCCAGGTGTACGCGACGGTGTGGCCGTTCAGGTCGACCTCGGCGAGGACGGTCTCGCCGGCCAGCGGGGCGCGGACGAACGAACGGTCGGCGCGGTCCGCGGACCGGGTACCGTCGGCGAAACGCACCGGCACGACCGCGTTCACCGGACGGATGCTCAGCGAACCGGCACCCTTCGTCCGGCGCAGCGTGGTGTCGATCGGCGCCCACTTGCCCTGGGCGTTCTTCGCACGCTGCGGCTGGGCGTCGATCTGGGTGCGCATCTTGCCGTTCGGCAGTGCCCAGATGAGCTGGTTCTCGGTGGTCGCCGTGTCGACGAGCACCTTCTTCCCGGTCCGCCTGGCCTCGGCCGCGGCAGCGGCCTCGTCGTGCGGACCGGTCGACGCCTGACGGGCGTCGGTGGACGTGCCGCCCTTGGCGGTCGTGGGCCCGCTCGGCTGCCACCAGGGCAGGAGCGCGGCGATGAGTGCGGCCAGGACAAGGCCGAGAGTGAGGCTCAACCGTGCGCGCGTGCGCACGAATGGGCTGAGAAGACGATGCGGCGCTGGCACGGCGGTCTACTCCCGTAGGAACCAGAGGATTTCGGACAGCACAGACAGCCCCGTGGCTCAGACCACGGGGCATAGGTGCGCACACGATCACACGAAGGTCATGCGGCGTCCATTTTTGAAGGATTTATGAAGACGTTATGTGTCGCCGTGCCAGAATCTGACGCATCGTAAAGGCGTCGGCATTCAGGTGATTTGATGGAGTACTATGCTCCGTTTGCCCTCGACGCCTCATCCGCGGTAAAGGCCGGCAGTGCGGCAGTCTGCTTGCGATTGCACCGTGGTGAATCTCACATCGAGACCACTCTGTTCACTTTCAGCGATCTTGCGAGTGTGGCGAACATGACAGAGAGTGCGCACGCACGCGCCTGATCCAGACGCGTGCTCTTTGGTGTTTCCGCACCTCCGTTGTCTTGTTCGTCTGGGTGGGAGTCGACGCGTATGCGTGCTTCAGGTCCACTGTCATGGCTGGGGCGGCATCGCCTAGCCATGACAGAGTCACAACGACGGCGCCGTCGGCGAAGCCGCACGGCGATCGTCCTATTGCTGTCCTCGACGTTGACGGTGACCAGCCTGGGCTCGCAGGCCCTGGCGGTGCCCGGGCCCGGGATGTCCCGTGAGGAGACGACCTCTGAGGTCGACCTCCCCGACATTCCGCCGAGCACCACGCTCGCCGACAACGCGCAGGCTCCGAAGACGCTGAGCACGGCGCCGGAGAACCCGATCACGGCCTACGCACCGGTCGCCACGGACCCCTGGGCGGCGGATGCCGGCCAGGCGAACCCGTCGACGGCCACGCCGGGCACCACGGTCCAGGTCAAGAACACGACCACCCAGGCGCTCCTGCCGGTCGGTGTCGGTGTGCCCGTGGGTCAGGACCCGGCGACCATCGCCGGTGACTGGCAGGTCGCCGTCAAGGCGACGACCACGTCCGAGGACACCGGCGTGCCCGGCATGATCATGGAGATCGTGCCGCCGGTGACGGCGGACCCGACGGCGCAGGTGCTCGTCGACGTCGACACGACCGCCTTCGAGGACCGCTACGGTCAGCTTGCCGCCGAGCGCTTCGGCCTCGTCCTGCTGCCCAGCTGCGTCGTCGACTCCCCGGAGAGCGGCGACTGTGCTCCGGACACGGGCATCCAGACCATGTCGGTCCGGGCCGAGCCGGACGTCGAGGTCGAGCGGCTGCGCAGCACCGTCAAGGAGGTGCCGGCGGCCAAGACCAAGCTGAAGGCGACGTCCGGCAAGACCAAGAACGCCGCGACCCGCCAGATCCTCTCCGGCACGGTTCCGGTCGCGAACCTGCTGCCGAACGAGGACGCCCCGTCGACGGCCTCGGGCGCCTCCGTGCGCAAGGCCGCCTTCACGTCGAACGTGGGCGCCTCGGGCCGCCAGGTCGTCGGCGCGATGGACACCGGCTCCTCGGCGTCCGGTGACTTCACCGCCTCGCCGCTGCTGTCCTCCGGTTCCTGGGCGGCGGGTTCTTCGAACGGTGCCTTCACCTACTCGTACCAGGTGCAGGTCCCGGAGACCGCCGGCGGTCTGATGCCGAAGGTCGCGTTGTCGTACAACTCGCAGACGGTCGACGGCCGCACCTCGGCGTCGAACAACCAGGCCTCCTGGATCGGCGACGGCTGGGACTACAACCCGGGCTCGATCACCCGGTCGTACAACAACTGCCGCCAGGACTCCAAGCGGGCCGGGGCCAACAACACCGACCACAAGACCGCCGACCTGTGCTGGGGCTCGGAGAACGCCACCCTCTCACTGGGCGGCATGACCACCGAGCTGGTCTGGGACAAGGACAAGGGCCCGCTCGGCACCGACGGCAAGCCCGTCGGCCAGTGGTTCACCGCCAACGGTGACGGCTCGAAGATCGAGCGGCTCAAGGACCCGTCCAAGGACCCGCGTTCGGGCGTACTGAAGGACGCGGACGGCGAGTACTGGGTCGTCACGACCAAGGACGGCACCCGCTACCACTTCGGTCTGAACAAGCTCCCGGGCTGGTCGGACAACGGCGCCGCCACCGACGACCCGTACACCGACTCCGTCCTCTCGGTGCCGGTGTACGGCAACCACTCGGGCGAGCCCTGCTACGCGGGCGCGGGGACCACCAACTGGAAGAGCTCCTCCTGCCTCCAGGCCTGGCGGTGGAACCTCGACTACGTCGAGGACATCCACGGCAACGCCATGTCCCTCTTCTGGGAGCGCGAGGAGAACTACTACGCGAAGAACTTCTACTTCAAGGGCCCGGTCAAGTACCACCGCGGCGGCTACCTGTCGCACATCTACTACGGCCAGCGCAAGGAATCGATCTTCTCCGCGGCGGCCCCGGCCCGCGTCGGCTTCACCGTCGCCGAGCGCTGCTACCCCGAGGCCGGTCTGACCTGCTCGGAAGCGGAGTTCACGGACAAGGACCCGGGCAAGTACCGCATCTGGTACGACACCCCGGCCGACCTGAACTGCAAGGCCGTCACCTCGACGTACACCCGCAAGTGCTGGAACGCCGGCCCGACGTTCTGGACCCGCAAGCGCCTGGACAAGATCAGCACCTCGGCGCAGCGTCGTACCGACACCACCGCGCGCCAGGTCGTCGACGAGTACCAGCTCAAGCAGAGCTTCCCGGTCCTGAAGACCGGCGCCAACACCGCGCTCTGGCTGGAGTCGATCCAGCGCACCGGCTACGCCCGCAACGGTTCCACCGACGCCTCGGTGAAGCTGAACGCGGTGCGGTTCGAGTCGAACTCCGACGACATGCCCAACCGCGTCTACCGCGGCAGCGCCGCGACGGATCCGCGACCCGGCTTCTCGCGTCTGCGCATCGCGCGTGTCGTCAACGAGTACGGCGGCGAGACGGTCGTCACCTACAAGCGCCGCGAGACCGCGTGCCAGGACAGCACCGGCCTGCCGGGCAAGACCGAGACCGCCGCGCTGAAGTCCAACACCCGTCTCTGCTACCCGGTGTTCTGGCACCCGGACGCCGAGATCGAGGACATCGACTGGTTCAACAAGTACGTCGTCGACACGATCGAGGAGCTGCCGAACGTCGACGGCTCGTACTCGACGCTGACCGGGTACGACTACAAGAACGCCGGCTGGAAGCTGGCCGAGGCCGAGTTCACGAAGAAGTCCACCCGGACCTACTCGCAGTTCGCCGGCTTCGAGCAGACCACGGTCACCACGGGCGAGCGCAAGGCCACGGCCGACAGCGGTGAGGGCACCACGCCCGCCGAGGAGCTCCCCGGCGCCGACGCCCCGAAGACCAAGGCCGTCACCCGCTTCTACCGCGGCATGGGCGACACCGTCCCCATGAAGGACATCCACGGCAACACGATCACGTACAACGGCCAGCCCGTGTACGACCGTGAGGCCTTCGCCGGCCGCATCGCCGAGGAGCTGTCCTACTCCAACGCGACGGCCCTGGACACCAACTGGCTCACCCGCAGCATCACGATCCCGCAGGCGACGGAGCTCGCCAGCCGCGAACTCGGCGACGGGCTCACCCCGCTGAAGGCGTGGCGGGTCACGGAGCCCGAGGAGGTCGCGTACACGAAGTCCTCGGGAACGGGTGACGACACGCGGACGCTGCGGACGGTCAAGACCCACACGACCTACGAGTCGACGTACGGTCTGCCGACGCTGGTGGAGTCCCTTGGGGACGCCGATCCCACCAAGACCGGTGACGAGTCCTGCACCAAGCTGGAGTACCTGCACCGCACGGACAAAAACCTGATCGGTCTGTCCAAGCAGGTCCTGGTGTCCCCGACGACCTGCGCGAACGCTAACTGGACCAACCTGTCCACCCTCAGCGGGGCGCAGCGTACGGCCTACGACGGCCAGCCGTTCGACGCGAACCAGACGTCGCTCATCTCCACCACCCGCGCCCTGGCCACCGAGTCGTGGTCGCTGAACCGCACCGGCACCGCCTTCCAGACCAACGGCACCACCGGTTTCGACGAGATCGGCCGGGTGATCCGGCAGACCAACGCGGAGCAGCTGGCCAAGGTGCCTCCGAAGTCCTCCACGATCAGCTACGATCCCATCGGACCGGCCACGGGCCAGGTCTTCAAGATCACCACGACCAATGTGCTCGGCCACAGCCAGATCCAGGAGCTGGAGCCGGGCCGCGCCACCACGGTCAAGACCACGGACCCGAACGGGCACGTGAGCGAGGCGCTGTTCGATCCGCTGGGCCGTCTGGCCGAGGCCTGGGCCCCGGGCCGCACCCCGGGTTCGGGCGTCCCGGACTTCAGGGCCGAGTACGTCGTCCCGGCCGAGGAGCCGGACCCGAGCGACCCGAACGGCGGCAAGATCCGCAAGCCTCCGTACGTCACCACGTACACGCGTGGCTACGAGGACCGGGTCGAGAAGTCCGTCACGATCTACGACGGTCTAGGCCGCGAGCGGCAGTCGCAGGAGGAGGCGGACGGCGGCGGCCGTCTGATCACCGACACGCTGTACAACAACGCCGGTGAGATCTACCAGACCAACAACGCCTACCTGAACCAGGACGCCCCGACCGGCGAGCTGTTCACCCCGCTGGCGGACACCGCCGTCCCGAACATCACCCGGTACACGTACGACGGCCTCGGCCGCGTCCTCACCGAGATGCCGGTCCTCAAGGTCAAGCTCACGGGCACGACCGAGGCCATCTCGCAGGAGGTCCCGGAGAAGGCCGTCCGCTACGAGTACGGCTCGGACTGGTCGAAGGTCATCCAGCCGCAGGGCGACTCGACCTACCGCGTCTGGACCGACGCGCTGGGCCGCACCGTCCGGACGGACACGTTCAACCCCGCGGCGCCGGGCGGCTTCACGTCGACGCGCTACGAGTACGACACGCAGGGCCAGCCCGTGAAGGCGACCGCCTCGGCGGACCCGACGCACCCGTGGACCTGGACGTACGACAACCGCGGCAACCTGGAGACCACGACCGACCCGGACAAGGGCACGACCCGGATCGAGTACGACTCCTTCGACCGTCCGCTGACCACGACCAACGGCCGTGGCGTCAAGACCTGGAACGGCTACGACGAGCTGTCGCGGCCGATCCAGACGCGTGAGAACAGCTCCACCGGCAAAGTCCTGACCGACCTCACCTACGACACCGTTCCGGGCGGCAAGGGCATGCCCGCCACCGCCACCCGCTACACGGACACGCTGGCGTACACGCAGAAGGTCAACGGCTACACGAAGGACTACCAGCCGACCTCGACCACCCTGTCCCTGCCGCAGTCCATCGTCGACACGTGGGGCTTCGCCAAGGACTACACGTACGACTACGTGTACTCCGACAACGGCATGCTGAACGAGACCACCCTTCCCGCGGTGGGCAAGTTCGCCAGTGAGAAGCTGATCGTCCGCTACAACAAGGACGGCAAGCCGCTCTCGATCTCCGGAAAGGACTGGTACGGCTCCGAGACCGTCTACTCGCCCTACGGCGAGGTGCTCCGTTCCACCCTCGGCGCGATGCCGTACCGGGTGTGGACGCAGAACACGTACGACGAGAGCAGCGGTGAGCTCAAGGGACAGTCAGTCCACCGCGAGAAGGGCGGCCCCAACGACACGACCGCCGACAGGAGCCTCGTCGACGGCACCCTGGTCTCGGACCGGGCCTACACCTACGACCCGGCTGGCAACGTCACCTCGATCCAGGAGAAGTCCGTCGGGATCGACGAGCGGCAGTGCTTCATCTACGACCCGATGGGTCAGCTGAAGTCCGCCTGGACCAACAAGGAAGCGGCGACGCAGGGCTGCACCACGCCGAAGAACACCGACGGCACGCTCAACGCCGTCTCCGGCACCGACGGCTCCGGCTACTGGCAGGAGTACGAGTACGACCTGCTCGGCAACCGCACCAAGCTCACCGAGAAGGACCTCTCCGGCAACACCGCCAAGGACGCCGTCAGCACCTATGCCTACGGCAAGGCCGACGGCAGCCAGCCGCACACGCTGACCAAGGTGTCGAAGACCTACACGACCCCCGCGGGTCAGCAGGTCAAGGCCGAGGCCACGCGGCTGTACGAGCTGACCGGTGAGACCAAGTCGATCACCTCGGTCGAGAACGGTGACAAGCAGGAACTGAGCTGGACCTACGACGGTCAGGTGGACCGGATCACCGGCCAGGGCACCGGTGGCAAGAGCCCGTACGTGGGTCTCGGCCAGAAGTGCCTCGACCTGAAGTCGGGTCTCGCGTCGGCCGCCCAGCCGATCCAGCTGTACACCTGCAACGGCACGGTGGCGCAGAGCTGGCAGTTCGAGCCGGTTCCCGGCTCGTCGCAGACCCCGCAGACGGACCCGAACCTGGGCACCCTGAAGGTCTACGGCAACTGGTGCCTCCAGCCGGCCGCCAACACGGCGGGCTCCGCGGTCCAGCTGCAGAAGTGCAGCGGCAGCAGCGCCCAGCACCTGAAGCGCAACACCACCGGCCAGCTGATCCACCCGGCCTCCGGTGGCCTGTGCCTCGCGGTGCAGGGCGCGGCGAACGTGAACTCGACGCCGATCGTGCTCGCCACCTGTGACGCCGCGTCCACGGCCCAGCAGTGGCTGCCGCAGAACGACACCCGTCACATCTACGGCCCCGACGGCGGCCGCCTGCTGACCATCCAGGGCAAGCAGGCGACGCTGGACCTGGGCGAGGCGCAGGTCACCGTCCAGCAGGGCGGCGTCCTGGTCCGCACCGAGCGCACCTACTCGGCGCCCGACGGCGCGATCCTGCGTTACGCCAACGGCACGGGCTCCGAGACGCTCACCGCGCTCGCCACGGATCACCAGGGCAGCGTGTACGCGGAGGTCGCGCTTTACACCGGCATGCCGGTGCGGGTGCGCAAGCAGGACCCCTTCGGCAACCAGCGTGGTGCCGACAGGGCAGGGCAGAACATCCAGACCAACAAGGGGTTCCTGGGCCAGACGCGGAACGACGCCTCCGGCTTCCAGCCGCTGGGTGCCCGACTCTACGACCCGGTGGTCGGACGCTTCCTGTCCGTCGACCCGGAGCTCGACCTGAACGACCCCCTGCAGTTGAACGGGTACGCGTACGCGCAGAACAACCCGGTCACGTACTCCGACCCGAGCGGTCTCGCGATCACCCTGACCGCCTCGGAGCGGGGTGCGGCCCTCAAGGGTGCCGGGCTGTCCCCGGCGCAGGTCGCCCAGGCGCAGGCCATGATGGGCAAGTCGCTGTCCTCGGTGATCCTCTCCATCGCGTGGGCGACGCTGAAGGACTTCATCGGCATCAACGACGCCATGGCGTGCTTCGGCGGCGACATGTGGTCCTGCGGTGGCCTGATCCTCGACGCCATTCCCTGGGGCAAGATCGGAAAGATCCCGGCGGTCATCAAGGCGATCGACCGTACGATCTCCGCCATCCAGGCGTTCAAGGCGGCGAAGAAGGCCGCCGAGGTCGTCCTCAAGGCCGCCAAGGCCGCCGAGGCGGCAGCCTTGAAGGCCAAGAAGGCCGCCATCGAGAAGGCCAAGAAGGAGGCCGCGCAACGGGCCAAGAAGAAGGCCGCCGAAGCAGCCAAGAGAAAGGCCGACGCGGCAGCCGCAGCGAAGCGCAAGACGGGTAACAACAGCCACAAGCAGGCCCAGGCCAAGGCGGCGCCCAAGCCCTCCTCCATGCCACAGCGCAAGCCCAGCGCCGGCAACGGCAAGAGCTCCGGCGGCGGAGGCGGCGGCAAGTCCGGCGGTTCCTCCCGCAGCAACGGTGGCTCCAGCGGTAACGGCGGCTCCGGCAAGGCCGATGGTGGTGGTGACGACTCCGACGGGGAAACCTTCTACCGGACGATCAGCGAGGAGCACTACCAGACCCTGAAGGACGGTGGCGGTCTGTCGGGGACCGGCGAGACGTTCACCTCCCCGACGCAGGCGTTCTCGGAGGACTACGACGGTGTTCTCGTCAAGTTCACGGTGAAGCCGGGCACCACCGCGGCCCTCGCGGCGATCGGGGTGCGGGATGAGTCCGGGATGGTCCGGGCGGCGTACCCGAACATGCCCTCGATCAGGGGCGTGAAAAGATGGAACAGGAATCACGCCCATTTTAAGCAAGAGGGCGAGCAGATCAACATCGGCCTGGGCAGGGGTAAGGCGCTCAAGCTCTTCAACGAGAACATCACCGCATGGGAGGTGGTCAGGCGATGACCCCTGAGGAGCGCGATCTGGTCATGGGCCTGGTGCTCGTACCGGGTAAAGGCCGGACGCGCACGCTGGACGAGGTGCTCGCTCACTTCGGCGAGTCCGACGGTGGGGTCCTGGCGCTCCGGCTGCTCCGGGACGCCATGGAGCGCCGGGACGCCGACGACGTCGAGATGGCGTTGATCGTCAAGGCCGCCGCCGGCGCCTCGGGCGAGGAGTTCCTGGAGCCGTTGATCGAGCTGTCCCGTGCCGACTGGCACACTCGCCACGAGGATGTCGTGCGCATGCTGGGCAAGCTCCGCTCGCCCAGGGCGGTGCCGGCGCTGCGCGAGGCGGCTCACGGGGTTCCCGAGTACCTGGACTGGGACGAGAACCGGGCGCTCGCGGTGAAGGCGATCTGGGCTCTCGGCGCCATTACCGGCGCGGAGGCCCGGGAGGCCCTCGAGGGCTTGCGTGACGACGAGAACGAGATCATCCGTGAGAACGCGCTGAAGCAGCTCGCACGCCGCGGCGAGCTCTGACCGCGGAGCTGTAGCCCTTCATCAGGAACGCCCGGCCGAGGAAACTCGGCCGGGCGTTCCGCCGTTTCCGGAGGCTGTCGAGCGGCGGGGCATCACTCGCGCGCCTCACCACCCCCGCGCCTCCGCCTCCAGCCGCAGCGCCTCCTCCATCACCGCCCTCGCGATCGGCGCCGCGCTGCCGCCCCCCGAGAGGTCCGTGCGATTCGCCGCCGCGTCCTCCACGACCACGGCGACCGCGCGGCCGGTGGGGAACTGCAGTCGCCAGATCTTGCGGCCGGTGTAGGCGAGCGCGTTGCGGTTGGCGGCGAGACAGGTGGCGAAGAAGAGACGGCGAGCAGGATCTTGGCGAACTCGCCCGGCTGGAAGGAGGGTCCGCCGATCCGGATCCAGATCCTGGGAGCGTGTCGCCGCTGCCTGCGCACGGATCCTGGACCTCGACCCCGAGTGGATCGTCCCCGGCCACGGACCGCTCATGACCCCCGACGACCTGCGGGGCTACATGGCCTACCTCGACGACCTCGCGGCTGTGATCTTCGTGACGAACCATGTGTCGCCCTCCAGCGTGGCTTGGGACGTGACGGGATACGCCGGGCTCGCGCTGAGTGACCTGCTCGTCGACCGCTACCGGCAGGCTGGCCTCACCGACATCATCTACGCATCTCCCACGAAGCACGGCACGAACTGTTCAACGAGACCAACCGCACCGAAGTCGAGGGCGACCCACTGGCCTGGCTGGAGCGGGTACTCGCGCACATCGAAAACGAGCGGGTGCTGCCGTGAGCTTGACATTGCATCACAGGCTTCTTGCCCAGAGAGCGCAACCCTGTCGCGACAACTGAACGATCTGGCTGGAGCGCGAGAGACGGCCCGAGGTGGTCGATGATGCGGTCGGCTGCGGCCGACTTCGACACCCCGAACAGCGGGGCGAGTTGGCGCAGGGTGAGGCTGGTGCGCCAGTACGCGGCGACCAACAGGACCCGGTCCTCCAACGGCAGGCTCCAGGGCCGTCCCTTGCGGACCGGGTCCGAGCCTTCACGCGGCAACGCGATGATCACCTTGCTGAACTGACACGGACTCAGCCCGGAGAACGGGGCTGTCCCGGTCGGAGCCCTCGTGGAAAGTAGGGGGAACGCCGTGACACGAAGCGCTGAAGGGCTGCCCGTTCGGTCGGGTGGTGGTGCCCTCGGATACCTGGTCCCGGTGCCCGCTCATCGCGTAAGCAGGAAGGGTCGCGCTCCGACTGCGGAAGAGGACCTGTGCACACCCACGACCATGCCCGACAGCCCGACGCGGGGGCCGAACGGGCCAAGGCCCGCACGCCCGTCCGAGGCGGCACGCAGAGCAGCCGGTTGCTCGCCCTGCAGGGCACCGCCGGGAACGCGGCGGTCGTCCAACTGCTCCGCGAAGCCGGGCACCCCGAGGCGGAGCAGCCCCCGGTGCAGCGGTCCGCCGTGCACGAGGTCCTGCGCAGCGCCGGTCGGCCCCTCGACGACGCCACCCGCAGCGACATGGAGGCACGCCTCGGCGCGGACTTCTCCGACGTCCGGGTCCACGACGACAGCGCAGCGAGGGCCTCCGCGGCGGACGTGGGCGCCCGCGCCTACACCTCGGGCAGTCACATCGTCCTCGGCGACCACGGTACGGACCGGCACACCCTCGCCCATGAGCTGACCCATGTCATCCAGCAGCGCCAGGGGCCCGTCGCCGGTACCGACAACGGGGCGGGACTGCGGGTCTCCGACCCCTCGGACCGCTTCGAGCGGGAGGCGGAGGCCAACGCGGCACGGGTGCTCCAGGGCCCCGCGCCGCTCCAGCGACGGCCGGCGGACCGGGAGACGGAAGGGCCCGCCACCGCCCGGACGCCCACCGTCCAGCGGATGGAGAACGAGAACGCCGGCGGTGCGACGGAGGCCGGACAGGAGCCTCCCGTGGTGCTCGTCCAGCCCGGCTACGCCTCCGGGGACCAGTTCGCGATCGCCGCGATGCTGATGCACGACCCGACCCGGCACGTCTATCTCACCTTCGAGGGGACCAACCGCAGGCCGGCCGAGAGCATCGCCAAGTTCTACCGCGAGTCCGGCATCGCCGACGCGCGCATCCACCTGCTCTCCGTCGGCCAGGGGAACCCGAAGGCGGCGGTGCAGGCGCAGTACAAGCGGGACTTCCACAGCCTGGGCGCGGAGGGGCTGTCCAGCGGGGCGATCGGCAAGAAACTCCTCGCCGTGGGCGACGCGACGAAGTACGTCGGCGACGAGTTCAGCCCGGCCATGCGCGAGGAGGTCCGCACCGGCTGGGGGCTGAAGGCCGACGGAGAAGCCGGGCACGACAACGACGGGCAGGTCGAGGCCTGGCTGGCGGGAAAGGGGGTGACGGCGAAGGGCAGGAAGATCGCGGTCCTCTGGTCCCGGTTCAGCGGCAAGAAGGGCGAGGTCCACATCGAGCACGACTCCAGCTACGTCGGCATGGGCCAGATCATCGCCGGACTCAGCGGCGTGGACACGGTCCTGGTCGTGGGCGACGCCGCGCCGGCGCCGCAGGAGCAGACGGGCACGAAGTACGGGTCGATCGCGGACACGTACGGCGACCCGGAGCGGGTGCCGGCGTTCGGCGCCAAGGTGGTCGACCTCACCGAGTTCTGGAAGGACTCCTCGGTCCGGCAGTGGGGCGGCGACTCGCGTACCGGACAGTTCCTCCTCTTCGACTACCTGCACCGCGCCGGAACCACCCGCCACCTGGGCTTCCGCAGTGGCAACCTCGAGGCGATGGCCCTCATGGGGTTCACCGTCCGGTACATGGAGGAGCCCGACAGCGTCATCGGGGGCAGCCGCATGGAGGCCTGGCACGCGGTCGACGACACCGACCGGACCAAGGGCGGCGGCCTCGCGCCCGGCTACGAACGCCTCCGGGTCAGCGAGCCGCCGACCCGGTCGGGCAAGTACCAGAAGTCCCTGCCGCTCGACGAACAGAAGGACGCGCAGAAGCACGCCGCCTGGCACGGCGCGGACAAGGACGCGTACCGGAACCTGAAGAACACGGGCGGGGAGCCGGACGGAAGCTCGCTGCGCAAGGGCTTCGCCGACGAGGACCTGGAGAACATCGACGCCTACCTCGTCACCGGCAGGAGCGAGGAAGGGCTGGCGCCCGAGCTGATCGCCTCCGTGAAGAGCATCAACCACCGGTTCACCCAGGCGGAGGAGCGGCTCCTCCAGGCCGAGGACGAGGCGAAGAAGGCGCGGATCGCGCACGAGAAGGGGGCCGCGGACACCAAGAAGAAGGACAGCGTGAAGCAGTCCCTGCAACGGAAGGCGGAGGAGACGGCGGCGCGGGAGGAGACCGCCCGGACCGTGTTCCACCAGGTCAGGGCCGCCGTGGAGCAGGAGTTCGACGCGCTGTGCACGGAGCACGACAGGACCGACGTCCTGCGGGCGCGCAATCTCTTCGCCTCGAAGATCGCCCACCGGCTCTCACTGCACGTGGCGTAGGGCGGTCCACGTCTCCTTCCCCACGATGCCGTCCGCGTCGAGTCCCCGATCGTCCTGGAAGACGCGGACGGCGGACTCCGTGCCCGGGCCGAACGCGCCGTCCACGCCGCTGTCGCCGATGCCGTAGCCGCGTTTCGTGAGCATGCACTGCACCTGGAGGACGCGGTTGCCGCTGTCGCCGCGACGGGTGCGGCCGTTGCCGGAGTAGTGGGTGCAGTCCGAGACCCAGGGCGCGGTGGTGGGGGAGGGCGACACGGTGCCGGGAGCGGGGCCGGCCGTGGGGGTGCCGGCGCCGGCCGTGGGGGAGGCGACGGCGGCGGGCGGGCGGGACGGTCCGGCGTTCCCGGCGGTGCCCGTGTCCGCGGGGTTCCCGCCGTTCTCGGTGTCCGAGACCTCGCCGGCCGCGCCGTCCGGGTCGGTGGCGCTTCCGTCGGCGCCGCCCTCGACGGACGGGGCGCCGGGCGGCGGGGAGGCGGGGGCGCCACCGGGGACGGCGCCCGCGGTGGACGCGGTGCCCTCCCCGGCGGGTCGGGCGGAGGCGGGGGAGTCCTGGCGGGTGAGGACGACGGCGGCCGTGGCCGCCGTGCACACGGCGAGCGCCGCGGCCGCGGCCACAACCGGCTTCCTCCGGAGCCGGGCGCGGCGTAACCGCGCGGGCACCTCGGGACGGTGCGGCGGTTCCACCGTCCCTCCCGGGTGAGGCGCGGCGGCGGCCTCTTCCGGCACGCGCCCGACCCGCTCCGGGGCCTTGGACGGCTCCGGGCGGCGAGCCGCCTTCGACATGCGGGCGGGCCCCGACGCATGAGCGGGGGCCGACGCGTGGGTGGGGTCCGGTGCGGCGGCCGGGTCGGGGTGCGGGGTGCCGGTGGGCTCCGGGCCCGGACCCGTGCTCGGTGCGCGGGTCGGCCTCGGGGCGAGCGGGAGGTGGTACAGGGTCTCGTACGCCTGCTGCCGGGCCCGCACCCTGGTGCCCAGCGGCTCCGGCCAGTCGGGCGGGCCGGTGTGCGGCTCGGCCGCTTCGAGGAGGGCCTCGGGGGTGGGGCGTTGCGCGGGCTCCTTGGCCAGGCAGGCGGAGAGCAGGGCGCCGAGGTCGGGGTCCGCCGCGGCGATCGCGGCGATCACCTCCGCGTTGGGCTCCTCGAACGCCACCCGGTGCATCACGTCGACGCCCGTGCCGTCGCCGAACGGGGCCCGGCCCGTCGCCGCGTAGACCAGCGTCCCGGCCAGCGAGAACACGTCGGACGCCGTGTCGGAGTGGCCCGTGCGCAGGTGCTCCGGCGACATGTACGCCGGGGTGCCCACCCGGTTGCCGGTGCCGGTGATGGCGCTGGAGTCCACGGCCTTGGAGATGCCGAAGTCGATGACGTGCGCGCCCCGGGCGGACAGCAGCACGTTGGAGGGCTTCAGGTCCCGGTGCACGATTCCCGCGGCGGACAGCGCGACGAGCGCCCGCGCCAGCTCGGCCGCCAGCAGCCAGACCGCGGGCGGGTCGAGGACGCCGTCCTCCCGCACGGCCTCCGCGAGGTCGAGGCCGGGGAGGTACTCGGTGGCCATCCACAGCAGTTCGTCCCGGAAGCCGGTGCCGGCCAGCCCCGGGGTGTGCGGGGTGCGGAGCCGGGCGTGGACGGACGCCTCGCGGGCGAAACGATGCCGGAAGCGGGCGTCCTCCGCGTACTCCGGCCTGATCACCTTCACCGCGACCAGACCGGGGCTGCCGTCCACCGGGCGGGCGAGGTACACCCGGCCCATCCCGCCGCTGCCCAACAGCGCCAGCGGTACGTAGGGGCCGACCCGGTCGGGATCGGAGGGCCTCAGGGGGGCGGCGCCCGCCTGCCGGAGCGCCGCCGCGCCCGTCGTCGAGCCCGGTGGCACCGGCCGCTGCTCTGCCACAGATCCCCCGAAATGGTTTTCTACGTACGCCAGTTCGCCCTCAAGAGAAGAAGAGGCTAGCCCAGCCCCGGCGTACGGTCAGGGTTTCCCCTCACTTCCGCCGGGACCGGGCTGCCCCCGAGCCGGTCCGGGTTCAGGGACGGACCGGCTTGCCGCGCCCCCACGCCCAGGCGAGACGGTCGGCGCCGGACCGGTTGGTCGTCGCCAGCCAGGGACGGGACGGGTCGCCGACCAGCTTCTGCAGCGTGTAGGTGTCGTCGGTGCGCAGGCCGGGCCAGTACACCGCGCCCATCTTCAGTTCGCGGAAGGTGTCGGTGACGGCCTGGATGAAGTTGACGTAGTTGTTGTCGGGGGCCGGCTTGTTGTAGTCGAGGCCGGTGGTCATCGGGGCGCCGAACTCGTCCGCGACGGTGCGGTTCGCGCAGTCGCCGATGCGGACCTTCAGGTCGGCCACCCACTGGTCGTAGGTGGCGTACTCCTTCCAGAACCCGTAGTGGTGCAGGGAGAGGTAGGTGCCCTTCAGGCGCGGGTCGGCGCAGACGGTGGTGACGTGGTCGTTGTAGCCGGCGCCGCTGACGAACACGCGGTTGCGCGGCACCGACGGGTACGTGGCGAGCCACTTCGCGGCGATGTCGGCCCAGTCGGCGTCGGTGTAGCCGTGGGGCTCGTTCATCGGCTCGAAGTACACGTTGCCGTTGTTCCTGTAGGCCTTGACGACCGTGTCCCACATGGGCCAGTAGGTGGCCTCGTCGTCGATGAAGCCGTCCTTGCGCGGGCCCGTGCCCTCCCAGTAGGAGACGATCACCTTGAAGCCCCTGGCCGTCGCCGCGTCGATGACACCGCGGTACGACTTCCAGTAACTGCCGTTCACCGTGTACGGGTTGATCGGCAGGCGGACGGTGTTGGCGCCGAGGTTGGCGCGGAACGCCGTGATCACCCGGCTCGCCTTGGTGTAGGTCCGGGCGTAGGTGTCGGAGAGCGACAGACCCGACAGGACGACCGGGTCGTCGGCGAAGTTGTCCCGCGGGTCGGCCCAGTTGACGCCCTTGAACTGGGTGGGGTCCAGGTTCGGCGCGGCCTGGGCGGGGCTGCCGGCGAGGGTGGTGGTGCCCGCCCCGGCGATCAGGAGCGCCACGGCGGCGGCTCGGAGACGGTGGCTTCGGCGGCGGGTACCGGAGGGGGTTGTGCGCATGGCCTGGCCTTTCGGGGATCCTCATGTTTACGCAAACACCACCGACCTCCTGGTCCGATGTTTACGTAAACATCGCGGCGCCGGAATCGTGGCACCCGACTGGGTGATCGTCAAGGTTTCCGACGGGGGCGGCGCCCGCCGGCCGGGTGCGGGAAGGCCAGTGCGGCTCGCCGGGGTGCGTGGAGTGGCGGATAGCGCCGGAGGTGGGTTGCGGGCGGACCGCACCGGAGGTGGGTGCGGGGGGACCGCGCCGGAGGGGTGTTGCGGGCGGATTCCGCCGCGGGTGCGGGTGGTGTGGGGGAGGGCTGTGCCTGCGGGGGCGAGGTCGTGCCGCGGTCGGGTCGGGCCCGTCGCGTCGCCGTGTCGTGGTTCGGTCCGGGCCCGTCGCGTCGCCGTGTCGTGGTTCGGGTCGGGCCCGTCGTCCGCGTCGTGGTTCGGTCCCGGGCCGTCACGTCGCCGTGTCGCGGTCCGGTTCGCCGGTCGTGTCGTCGTACGTCGCGCGCGGCCCCGGTCGGTCCGTCGTGGCGATCGGTTGCAGGGTCAGGGGTTCGATCTTGCCCTCCAGCATCGCGCCCAGCCCCTGGGCGGCGCAGATGTCGGGGCGTTCGGCGATGTGGACCGGCATGCCGGTGGCCTCCCGGAGCATCTGGTCGAAGCCGGGGAGCAGGGCGGATCCGCCGACCATCATGATGCCGCGGTCGGCGAGGTCGGCCACCAGGTCCGGTGGGCAGTCCCGCAGCACCCGGCCGATGCCGTCGAGCACCGCGGTCAGCGGCGTCTCGATCGCGCCCCGCACGGCGGCGGTGTCGACCCGGACCGAACGGGCGAGGCCGGTGGCGACGTCCCGCCCGTGGATCTCGGTCGAGGCCGGTCCGTGCTGGGTGAGACCGTTGCCGGACAGGGCGAGCTGCAGCGGCCGTACGGACTGGCTGGGCAGCATCAACTCGTGTTCGTGGCGCAGGTGTTGCACGATGGCGTGGTCCACGGCCTCGCCGCCCACGGGGATGCGCTCGGCGGTGACGATCGAGCCCAGGGACAGCACGGCGACCTGCGTGGCGGCCGCCCCGCACACCATGATCATGGTGGCCTCGGGGCGTTCCACGGGCAGTCCGCAGCCGACGGCGGCGGCGATGAGCGTGTCCACCAGTTCCACCCGCCGCGCGCCGAGGCCCACCAGCGTCTCGATGGCGGCGCGCTGGGCGAGCGGGTCGGCGTCGTGCGGGGTGCAGGCGGCGGCGCGCAGGAAGGGCTTGCGGCGCAGCTGGCGGCGGATCTTGTCGCCGAGCAGATGCCGCAGCATGCGCTGTGCCATCTCGATGTCGACGACCGTGCCGCCCGAGACCGGGCGCACGACGCGGATGTAGTGCGGGGTGCGGCCGGTCATCTTCTCGGCGAACTCGCCGACCGCGATCAGCGCGCCGGTGCGGGTGTTCACGGCGGCGGCGGACGGCTGGTCGACGACGAGCCCGGCACCCTTCACATAGACCCGCGTCCTCGCCGCGCCCAGGTCGACGGCGAAGTGGCAGCGGCGCAGCTGCTCCAGGCTGGCGGTCATGGAGTCCTCCCGAGAGCGCGGACCGTGACGGCCGCCGGGCGGTGGCCTCCCTCGCATCGTGCGGGCACGGCGGGGCGGATGCCCGTTGGAGGGGGCCGGGCGGGGGAGCCCTCGAACGTGGGTTCTGGCCCCCGTCTCCTCGCGCAGTGCGCACCGGGGGAGGTCACAGGGTGCGCGCGGCCTCCAGCAGGGGCGTGAGCGAGCGGACGGTCACCTCGCAGCCCGCCCCCCTCAGCTCCTGCTCGACGGTCGGGTTCCGGGCGAGGCCGATGAAGGGCAGACCGATCTGCCGGGCGGCGGTCAGCTCCGCCACCGAGGAGCCGATGAGGACGCCGGGGGGCGTCGTGCCGTCGGGGGAGCGCAGGGCGCGCAGCAGGCTGTCCGGGTGCGGGGTGAGGAGCGTCAGGTCCGGGCCACGGCCGTGGACGCCGTCCAGCGGCAGCCGGTACGGCTCCCGGTAGCGCTGGACGGCCTGCTCGCACACGTCCGTCGCGACGGCCACCCGCCGCCCCGACGCGTGCAGCGCCCGCACCAGGGCCACCGCGTGGTGGGTGGTCGGCGCGTTCGGGACGGCCCGCAGTTCCAGCGCGTCCAGCCGGTCCCGCAGGAGCGGGCCCAGCGGGTCGCGGGCGAAGACGCGCAGCACGTCCAGCGGGTGCACGACCGACTCACGGGCGGCGGTGACGGCCAGCGGACGGCCCGTCAGCGCGTCCTCGGGGTCGCGGTGCTCGGCGGCGAGCGCCAGCAGCTCCAGCGCCGCCTCCCGCGCGGCCGCCGCCGTGAACAGGCGGGTCAGCGGACCGTCGAAGCCGAGCAGGACGGTCCCGGCGTCCGCGAGGAGGGCGGCCGGGGCCGGCGCGGGCCGGCGCACCTCGGGCGGCGCGGCGTGGTCCGGCGCCAGCGTCACCGCGCACGTCACCGCCAGCCCCGGCACCGGCCAGCGGCCCGTGCGCGCGTTGAGCGCGCGCTGTGCGCCGGCCGCCCGGCGCGCGGAGTGGCCGCGGGTGATCCGCGCCGCGGTCTCCCGCAGATGGCCGAGGAGGCGTTCGGCCACGCGGACCGTCCCGGACCGGACGAAGGCCACCGGGTCCTCGACCCGCCAGGACAGCTCGGCGGTGGCGGCGAAGTCGCCCCGGCCGGAGCTGGGCAGGGACATCCGGTGGGTGGCCCGCTGTGCGGTGAGGTCGACCTCGTAGTACGTCGTCGGCCCGGGCGGACGTCCGCCGTCCGGGTGGGCGGGGTCGAGGAGGGTCGGCGGACCGTCGGACCGCAGGTGCACCACGGCGGTGCGGCCGGGCGCGGGGATGCCGAGCGACCCGAGGTCCCGGGTGATGAACGGCCCGCGCACCAGGTCCCGCTGACCGTCCTCGGCGCGGGGTGCAGGCAGCGGGCAGAACCAGGCGAGGGGTGGGGCGTCCGGCCCGTCGGCGAACACCGGGTGGAAACGGTGCGGGCCGGAGGCGGCGGAGCTGTCGGCGAAGGTCGCGTAGAGGGCCGGCGGGACGAGGACGTGGACCGGGGCGGGGGCACCCGGGATCGTGGGTGGTTCGGCGACGGCGTCCCCGAACGTCACGCGCAGCCGCAGCGTCCGCGCGTGCTCGGCGAGCGGGCCGGGCAGCCAGCGCAGCACGGCGGCGAGGACGGGCAGGAGGTAGGCGTCGGGGGCGATGCGGACGCGGTAGCCGTCGGGGCGGACTTGGACCTCGTACTGGTGGGGGGCGAGATCACCGCGGGAGAGGACCTGGTGCACGGCGTACTCGAGGGAGATGCGCGCGGCGGGAAGGGCGGCGAGGTCGGTGTCGGTCTCGAAGCGGAGCACGGGGGCCGTGGCGGCGTCCGGGCGGGGGACGCGCGGGCGCCGGCCGGGGCGTTCACCGCCCGGCGGGCCGCCTGGGGCGAGGTTGCCGAGGGGCTGGAGCCGGGGCAGGCGCAGCAGCCGGTCCGCCCCGCGGCGTCGGGTGTCCGCGTCGTCCGACCTCAGCTCCGCCACGGCGGCGTCGAGTTCCTCGGCGAGGTGTTCCGGCAGGGACAGCCCCGGGAGCGCCGGCTGACGCACGGCCGCGTCACCTGTCCCCCACTGCATCGTGCGGACGAGGTCGCCCAGGTCCCGCAGGTCGTCCGCACGGGTCCCCCTGCCGTACCGCTCGACGTCGAGGCAGGTCAGCACCGGTCCGCGAGGGGAGATGATCACCTGTGACGCGTTCAGCCCGCCGACCGTCTGCCCTTGGTCGTGCAGGGCGGTCACGGCCGCTGCGAGACCGGGCAGGAGAGCCGTCAGCTCGGCCGGCGGCAGTCCGAGCGGCACATTCCGCAGGCGGCCCGGCAGACTCTGGCCGTCGACGAACTCGCGCACCAGGTAGGGGACGCCCTCGTCCTCCCCGAACGCCCTGACGGCGGCGATGCCGGGGTGCTCGACCGCGCTGAGCCGGTGCGCGATGCGGGCGAAGTTGAGGCGCAGCCACCGCGACGGCCGCGGATACAGGCGCACCAGGACGGTCGTGCCGTCGTCCCGGGTGTCCTGCGCCAGCCAGTCGTCGGGTGCCGGGCCGGTTCGTCTGAGGAGGCGGTACCGTCCGGCGATCACCTCGGCGCCCGGTTCTGGCACCCCGCCCAACCGCCGTACGGTCTCCCCCCGCACCGTCGCGAAGGCGTCCTGCCCGCCGCCCGTCTCGGCCCGGAACTCGCCCGCCGCGAGGCCTGCCCGCTCGTCGATCGACGCGCCCATGCGGTCCAGGAGTTCACGGGTGCGGCCGCGGGTGGTGCGGGGCAGGGTGCGCAGGAGCAGCTCGCGGACGCCGGGGCGGAAGGCGTAGGTGCCGGGCGGGCCGGGAGCGGTGGTGAGCATGCCGCTGAGGATGACCTCGGCGAGGTGCTGCGGGCGCGGGTCGCGGTCCACCGCGCGGTGCACGAGGCGCATCACCGGCACCGACGGGACGGCCAGGGCCAGGTGCCCGGCGAGCCGGAAGGCCTCCCGGGAGGCGGTGGCGCGGAAGCGCAGCACGAGGTCTTCGGCCGGGAGGACGGCCGGGGACGCGGTGGCCGGCGCCGGTTCGGGCGGGCGGGGCGCCAGCCAGGCCGCCGAGCCCGGAGCCCGCCCGCCGGCCGGGGCGGCCAGCAGCGCGGCCCAGTGCGCGAGCCACGGCGCGCCCGGCTCCAGCACGGGCAGGGCGACGGCGGCCGGGTGCGGGGGCCGCGCCTCGGGGTCGTAGGGAGTGAAGGTGAGGGAGGCGGAGGGGGCCGCCGCCGACCGCGCGGCCAGGACGCCGGGTTCGGCGGGCAGCGCGGTGGTCGGCCACAGGCGTTCCGGCAGCGGCTGGACGACGGCCAGGGACATCCGGGCCGCCCAGCGCCGCAGGGTGGCGTACCAGCGGTCGCCCGCCGGACCGGGGCGCCACTGCGGGCCCATGCAGTCGCTGACGACCAGGACGACGGTCCGGCCGTCCGCCGGGTCGGGTACGTGCCGGGCGTGGCCGTCGGGCCCGGCCGGGTGCAGGGTGACGGTGTGGAAGATGCCCGACTGGGCCGCGGCGGTGTGCAGTTCGCGGACGAGGGGTCGCCAGACCGGCATGGTCGGGCCGGTGTCGTGCACGAGGGTGAGACGCAGCCAGCGGTCGCGTGCCGGGCGCAGCACCGGCAGCCAGACCTCCGGGTGGGCGCCCAGCCGTGCGATGCGGTCGGCGGTGGCCCGCTCGTCCAGGAGCCGGGCCCGCGCCGAGGGCACGGTGCGCTTCAGCGGGCGCAGGGCGCGCTGGAGGGCCAGCGGGCGGGGGAGCATCGGGGGCGCCGGCGCGAGGAGGGGGGCGCCACCGCCGTCCCAGCCCGGACCGGCGTCCGGACCGTGGGGGGAGGGCAGCCGCAGCGGGACGCGCGCGGGGGGAGCGGGCGGTGGGCGCGGGGCCGGGGGTTCGGGCGGGTCGGGGCTCTCCGGGAGGAGCGGCGGACCCAGGGGCTCGGCCGGAGCCGTGGCGGGGGTCCGGGCCGGCTCCGACGTGGGCCGTCCCTGGCCCCGCTCTCCGCTCCCGGGCCCCGCCCCCTCCCCCCACCGGCCGGCCAGCCACAGCACCTCCGCCAGCTCGCGCGGGGTCGGCTCGGCTCCCGTGACCTGGGTGAGCAGCGCGGCCAGCCGGCCGACGGCCGTGGACCGTGCGGGGACGCCGTCGCCGTCGGGCGGGGTGCTCTCAGAGGCCATCGCCGTCCGCCGATGCGCTCAGGTACGGCATCAGCTCGTCCGCCAGGGCGTCACGGGACTCCGCGTCCAGACCGGCGACCCCGGTGAGGTAGAGGGCGTTCAGGAGCTGGTCGGTGGCGAGTTCGCCGTCGGCGGCGCGGGTCAGGAAGCGCTCGATGAGGTGGTCCGCCTCTCCGGGCGGGGTGTCGAGGTGGGCGCGGACGATCTCGCCGAGCTGCTCGCGGTCGGGGCGGCGCAGTTTCAGGCGGACGCAGCGGCGCAGGAACGCGGGCGGGAACTCGCGCTCGCCGTTGCTGGTGAGGACCACGAACGGGAAGGCCCGGCAGCGCACCCGGCCCCGGGCGACGGCGACCGGCGCGTCCGTGCCGTCCGCGAGGACCTCGACGGTGGCGGCGTCGCCCAGGTCGCGGGCCGCGCGCAGCAGTTCGGGGATCTCGTACTGGCCCTCCTCGAGGACGTTCAGCAGGTCGTTGGGCAGGTCGAGGTCGCTCTTGTCGAGCTCGTCGACCAGCAGGACGCGGGGACGCTCGTAGGGGAGCAGGGCCGTGCCGAGGGGACCGAGCCGGAGGTGGTCCCCGACACCGCCCGCGCCGTCACCCCCGACACCGTCGGCACCGCCCTCCGAGGCGTTCCCGCCCGCCCGCCACGCCGCCTGCCGTGCCGCGTACAGCCGGGACAGCGGGTCGTACTGGTACAGCCCGTCGGCGAGGGTGGTGCGGCTGGTGACGTTCCAGCGCAGCACCGGCCCCAGCCCCAGCTCACGCGCCACCGCGTAGGCGAGGGAGGACTTGCCAGTGCCGGGAGGGCCGGTGACCAGCAGCGGACGGCGCAGGACCAGCGCGGCGTTGACGAGCTGGACGCTCTCGGGGGTGGCCACGTACGTCCGGGCGCGGTGCACCCGGTCCGGCGAGACGGCCGCCTCGTCGTCGCCGTCCCGCGGCGGGGGCAGGACGGGCCCGCCGTCGAACGCCCGCCAGGGCGGCGGGGCGGGCAGCCGGTCGATGCCGTCGTGCGGCTCGTTGTTCCCGGTGTAGACGGACCAGTGCGGCATGGGGGGTTCCCGGTCTCCGTTCTGCGGACTCGGCGTCAGGGGGCGGACGAGGGCCCCGCCCGGGCGGCGCGGGGGGCGCGCTCAGCCCACGGGGGAGCGGACGTGCGCACCCGCCCCCGCGTGCGGGTCGGTGAAGACCCGCGGGTCGTCCCACAACAGCTGGATGTCGCGCGCCCAGTGGTCGTCCTCCGCCTCTGCCTCCTCCCGCAACGCCAGGACACGGCGCGGGAGTTCGGCGGGCGGGACGCCGGACACGCACGCGTCGAGCTCGTCGAGGAACGACTTGCCCGCACACCCGTCACCGCCCGCGCACGCCTCCTCGTGCGGCCCGCTGTCGCAGCCGCCGCGCGACCAGACGACCAGCGGGGCGGGCGCGGTGAGCGAGGTGTCGAAGTGGGGGCGGGTGCGGGGCGCGGCGGGCGCGGTGGCGAAACCGGCGAGGCAGGCGTCGGGCTTGCGCAACCGCACCCGCAGCCGGGCGGGGTCCTCGACACCGCCGCACTCGACACGCTGCACCCGCGCCCCCGGCAGCCCGTCCAGCCGCTTCCACACACGGGTCAGCAGATGGCGGGTGCTGGCCTTGCGGCGCGCCTGGTCGGTGACGACCACCGGGTACACACAGCCCAGCGGGGTGTGGTCGTCGGGTGCGCTCGCCCAGCGGTCGACGGGCAGGTCGATCCAGTCGCGGGGCAGCGCGAACGCGATCAACTCGTCGGAACCGGGCGTCAGACAGCCGAAGGCGGCCTCGATCCGGTCCTGCACATAGGCGTGCAGCCGGGCCCGCGGAACGGTGTCGGAGCCGACCGGGTGCCGCCGGCCGCCGCTGTACGCGGACACCTCCACCCGGACCTGCCCGTCGCCGGCGCCGCTGTGCTGGAGGTCCACGAGGATGGGCGCCCAGTCGGGCACGGCGGACGGCTCGGCGGGCGGCCGGAGCAGCGCCTCCACGTGCGCGGTGAAACGGGCGACGGCGGCGGGCGCGTCCTCGCCGTCGATCTCGCTCAGCACGAACAGGGCGGCCGAGCGCAGCGAGTCGAAGCCCTCGTCGGGCGGCTCCGGCCCGAACGGTCCGGCGGCGTCCCGCACGAGCTGTTCGAGCCGTACGGCGTCGCAGTCCACGCCGCCGCGGACGGCCCGTTCGACCAGTTCGCGCAGCCGGGCGCGGTCGGCGGTGCGGTGGTCGGAGGTGGGCACGAGCGTCAGGAGACCGGGCCAGTAGCGGGCCATGACCTCGGTGGGCATCATCCGCCCGTTGCGCACTCCGTCCGCACCGCCGTCCGCCGTGACCATGCCGACGACCTCGCCGGTGTCGACGAGGGTGACGGCGGCGCCGCTGAAGCCGGGCGCCAGCGAGCGCCCGTCGGGCTGCCAGGCCTCCAGCTGGATCCACTCCCCGCTGATCAACTGGGGCGCGGTGACGCGGCATTCGGCGAGCGTGCCCTCGTCGAAGCCGAACGGGAAGCCGTAGGCCACGAGTTTGCGGGGGCGTCCGCCGCGCGGCGGGTGCGCGGCGCCGACGGGCGCGAGCGCGGCCGGCGTGATCCCGACCTCCTCGGCCAGTTCCAGGACGGCGAGGTCGCCGAGGTCGGTGGCGCGGCCGCCCCAGCCGCCCTCGACGACGACCCGGGCCGGCACGGGAGCGGTGCCGGGGCGCTCGGTGAAGCTGACCGCCAACGTGCCGGCCGGGCTCTCGTGCACGACGTGCGCGCAGGTCAGGACGGTACGCGGGGTGACGAGGAAACCCGCTCCGACGACCTGTCCGGCGCACTCGATCCGGGCGTGCCACTCGGCGCTCTTCATGAGGCGGTGCCGGCCTCCCCACCGGGGGACGGCGACCACGTGAGCCGCACCACCAGGTGCCCCTCCGCCGTCCCCTTGGCGATCACGGCACCCGTCTCGGCGCCGAGCTTCACGCCGAACTCGATCTCCACGCCGTCGGGCCGCAGCGTGCCGTCCCGGAAGACGCGGAGCGCGGACTCCGCCGCCGAGCGCACACCGTCCAGGGCGCCCTCGAAGGTGCGGGCCGCCTGAACGGTGCCGTCGCCACGGGCCACCAGCCGGGACCCGGGCCGCTGCTCCTCGACGGCCTCGACGGACACCACGGCCCCGTCGACCGTCGTGAACTCCACCACTCCTGCCATGGCGCCCCCGTACCCCTCTGCGGCTCTGTGCGCCCCCATTGTTACGGACGGTGCTCGGGGTTGTCGTGTGATCTCCGCCGGCCGGCCGCCGGGCCGATCAAAACCCGCCACGGGCCGTGGGCGCCGTCAGGGACCGTCGTCCGTCCGGACCACCCCCAGCTCCGCCAAGTCCTGGGGACGGATGCGGAGTTGATCCGCCGTCGCCTCCACCTGAGCCGGGGGGCGCTTGAGGATCGCGGCGGCCGACTCCGGAGCGATGACGGAGAAGTAGCTGTCGGGGGTGGCCCAGGTGCGGCCCGGTGCGGCCAGGGCCAGCGCGCCGCCCGAGCCGCCCTCGCCGACGACCAGCGTGGTGAGGGGCGTCCGGGCGGTGGCGACCGCGCCGAACAGCTCCGCGATCGCCGCGCCCGCCCCCTGCCGTTCCGCCTCGGCGTCGTTGGCGGCGCCCGGGGTGTCCACCAGGGTCAGCACCGGGATGCCGAGCCGGTCCGCGAGCCGGATCAGCCGGGTCGCCGTGCGGTACCCGGCGGGCCGGGTCGCCGTCCCGGTCTGCGCGGCGAAGGCGACCGTACGGCCCCCGTGTTCGCCGAAGCCGCACAGCATGCCGTCCGGGTCGGCACCGCCGCAGCGGTCACCGACGACGGCCAGCCGGCGGGTGAAGTAGGCGTCCAGGTAGCGTGCGGCGCGCGGCCGTTCCGGGGAGCGGGCGCGTCGGACGGCGTCCCAGCCGGAGGCCGGCAGGTCCGTCGCCCCGAGTGGCGCGGGCACCGGCGCCGGCGCCCGCGACGGCCGGGTCAGCAGCCGCAGCCACAGCCCCAGCGTCGCCCGCAGCTCCCGCGGACGCACGACCGCGTCCGCCGAACCCGCCGCCACCTGCGCCTCCGCCGTGTACGCGGCCGGGTCGGCGTCCGGCGGCCGCACCCGCGACCCGGCGAAGCCGACCTGGGCGCCCGGCAGCGCGAGGACCACGTCGGCGCCCGCGCCAAGCGTGGCCCAGCCGCCGCCCGTCGTGGGGTCGCGCAGGACGGCGATCTGCGCCAGCCCCGCCTCCCGGGTGAGTGCCGACTGCCGTGCCACCCGCTGGAGCTGGGTGAGGGCGAGCATCCCCTCCTGCATCCGGCTGCCACCGGTGGCCACCAACGGCACCACGGGCAGCCGGTGGGCACGGGCGTACCCGTACGCCGCCTCCAGCCGGTCCCCGGTCCGCTCGCCCAGCGAACCCCCCAGGAAGCCGAACTCGAACGCGATCAGCACGGCCCGGGTGCCCTCGACGCGCGCGGTGCCGCAGACGACCGACTCGGCCTCCCCGGTCCGCTCGGCCGCACGGGCGCGCGAGGCGCCGTACCCCGGCCAGCCCAGCGGCCCGTCCGGCGCCGACTCCGGGTCCACGTGCGCGAGTTCGGTGAAGGTCGACGGGTCGCAGACGAGGGCGAGGACCTCCCGCGCCCCGCTGCGCACGGGCCCGCTCACGAGGTCAGCGCCCGCTTCATGATCTTCCCCATGTCGTTGCGGGGCAGCGCGTCGAGGTAACGCACCACACGGGGCCGCTTGTGCGGGGCGAGCCGCCGCGCCACGTGCTCGGCCAACGCGCCCCCGTCGGGAGGCGAGGCGGGATCGGCCGGCACCACCCACGCCACGATCCGCTCCCCGAGGTCGGCGTCCGCCTCCCCGGTGACGGCGGCCTCCCGCACCCCCGGATGCTCCAGCAGCGCGTTCTCGATCTCACCCGCGCCGATCTTGTAGCCGCCGCTCTTGATCAGGTCGGTCGCCCTGCGCCCCACGATCCGCACGTACCCGTCCGGGTCGCGCACCGCCATGTCGCCGGTGCGGAACCAGCCGTCGGCGGTGAAGGCCGCCGCCGTCGCCTCCGGCCGGTTCAGGTACTCGGTGAACAGGTTCGCCCCGCGCACCTGGATCTCGCCCACCGTCTCCCCGTCGTACGACGCCACCGGCGACCCGTCGTCCTCCACGAGCCGCAGCTCCACCCCGGGCAGCGGCACGCCCACCGTGCCCGCGCGGGCCTCCCCGTCGGCGCGGACGCTGGTGTTCATCAGCGTCTCCGTCATGCCGTACCGCTCGATCACCCGCCGTCCGGTCGCCGCCGTGATCCGCTCGTGGTCGTGCACCGGCAGCGCGGCCGACCCCGACACCAGCAGCCGTGCCCCGGCCAGCGCCTCGACCAGCTCGGGTTCGGCGGGCAGCGCCTCTGCGACGCGGTGGTACATCGTCGGCACCCCGAACAGCATGGTCGCCCCGGAGTTCAGCTCGCGCGCCACGCCCTCGGTGGAGAACCGGCCCAGGTGCCGTACGGCCCCGCCGCGCCGCAGCGGGCCCAGCACGCCCAGCACCAGTCCGTGCACATGGAACAGGGGCAGTGCGTGCACCAGGACGTCCTCGCCGGTCCACTGCCAGGCGTCGGCGAGCGCGTCCAGGGTCGCGGCGATCGCCCGGCGCGGCAGGACGGCCCCCTTGGGCGGGCCGGTCGTGCCGGAGGTGTACACGACCAGGGCGGGATCCTCGTCGGAGGCGTGCGGGCCGGGCTTCGGGCCGCCGGCGCGCGCTTCCACGTCGACGTCGACGCGCGGCAGCCCGCCCACGGCCGGCGGCAGTTCCTCGCCCGGCGCGGTGAGGACCAGGGCGGGCGCGCTGTCGGACAGGATGTGCCCGAGCTCCTTCTCGCCCGACTTCGGGTTGAGCGGCACGGCCGCCGCCCCGGCGCGCAGCACCCCGACGACGGCGACGGCGGTCTCCAGCGACGGCGTCGCCCACACGGCGACCCGGCGGGCCCCCGCCAGCCGTTCACCGACGGCGTCGGCCGCCGCCGCCAGTTCGGCGTAGGTCAGGGACCGGTCACCGAAGCGCAGGGCCGCCTGCTCACCCGGGTCGCCCGTCAGGGCAGGGAAGAGGGAGGTCACACGGGTCTCCTTGGATGCGGTGGCACGGACACGACCCTTCCTACCCCAGGGGGAGCGCGATCGGGCAGGCCGCCGGCCGATCGCCGTCACGCCGACGGCGAGTGCCGCCGGGTTGAAGGCGGTCGCCTCCACCAGGTCGCCCCCACACAGCTGACGTCGTCCGGCCCGCCCGCGTCGTTCGCGGCGGCGGCCAGGTCGCGCACGGCCGTCTCCGGATCCCGTCTGTCGGGCGCCTGCCGTATCGGCCAGGTCGCGCACGGCCGTTTCAGGATCCCGTCTGTCGGGCGCCTGCCGTATCGGCCAGGTCGCGCACCGCCGTCTCCGGCTCCCGTCCGTCGGACGGCAGCCGCCGAGTCCGCTCCTGCGGGACGCCCGCCGGCGCAGCGTCCGGGCAGAGCGGGGACCGGTCGCCCGGCCGGGGAGGCGCGGAGCCGGACCGGCGTCGGCGACGAGGCCGCCGGCGACGGCGACGCCCGGCGCGGAGCCACTTCCGTCGTCGACGCCGGGGCTTCACCGACCGTGAAGGCCCGTTGCCACGGCCGAGAGGCCGCCGGATAGGTTGCGCAGACCGCACAACCGTCCGAGGAGGTCACCCGTCGTGCCCCGCATCGCCCTCGTCACGTACGACCCCGGAGCCGAGCCGAACCACGACCGGGATCTGCCGGTGCTGGTGCAGGCCCTGCGGGAGGCGGGCGCGCAGGCCGTCGCCGTGGCCTGGGACGACCCCTCGGCCGACTGGGCCGCCTTCGACCTGGCCGTCGTCCGGTCCACCTGGGACTACAGCTGGCGGGCCGCGGAGTTCCTCGCCTGGGTGCGGAAGGCGGGGGCGGTCACGCGGCTCGCGAACCCCGTCGACGTCCTGCGCTGGAACACCGACAAGCGCTACCTCGGGGACCTCGCCGACGCCGGCGTGCCGGTCGTGCCGACCCGCTATGTCGCGCCCGGCGACCCCGCGAGCCTTCCCGACGACCACGAGTACGTCGTCAAGCCGACCACCGGCGCGGGCGCCCGCTTCGCCGCCCGCTACACGCCCGACGACCACGACACCGCCGTTCGGCATCTCGCGCGGATGCACGAGGAGGGGCTGACCGCGATGGTGCAGCCGTACGTCGCCGGCATCGACGTCAGCGGTGAGCGGGCGGTGCAGTTCTTCGGCGGCCGGCTCCTGCACGCCAGCCGCAAGCGCGCGGTCCTCGCCCCGGGCACGGCCTACGACGCCGACAAGGTCGCCCACCCCGACCTGGAGCGCTGGACGCCGACCCCGGCGGAACTCGACCTCGCCGAGCGTGCCCTGGCCGCCGTACCGGGAGCGCCCGATCTGCTGTACGCGCGCGTGGACCTGGTGGACGGGGAGGACGGCGAGCCGCGCCTGATGGAACTGGAACTGGTCGAACCGAACCTGTTCCTGTGGCTGCACCCCGGCTCGGTGACGGGCGTGGTCGAAGCGGTCGTGCGGGCTGCCGGGGGCTGACGTCGGGGTGGTCGTGCGGGCCGCGCGGGTGGGCATCAGCGGTCGGCGGTCGCCACCCGTTGCAGCAGGCCCCAGGTGAACTCGGCGGCCACCTCGTGCCGCACGCCGTCCGTGTCCGGAGCCGTGAAGGCGAGACCCCAGCGGGTGGGGGCGGTGCCCTGGAGGGGGCGGGCCGGGGCGAAGGCGCGGGCGGCCTCGTCGACCGTGCAGGACCAGGGGACGAGGTCCTCGACGGTCCGCAGTGCGGGGCCCTCGGCGCCCGGGGCGCGGACCAGCCACTCGTTCCAGACCGCGCCCCCGTCGCCGACCATGACCTCGAAGCGCAGGTCGGGCCAGAGGGGGAGCGGCCAGAGCCAGGCCTCGCAGTCCAGCTCGCCCACGCGGCGCGGGGTCCGCGCCTCGGGCTCGCCGAGGACCGAGCGATGCCGGGCGAGGGCACCCCGCCCGCGGGGTGCACGGACCATCGCCTGCCAGCGCCGGTTGGCCTCCCGCATGTCGGCGGGGGAGGCGCCCAGTGTGCGACGGGCCTCGTCGACCAGGTCCGGGTTGTGGTCGGCCATGCGACGCAGCAGGACCAGTTGGAAGTCGTAGGGGGTGAACGGGCCGGCGGGGCGCTTCTCGGACGGCATGCGCTCCATGGTCGCCCACCGCTGGGGCGGGGGCGCGGTCCGCCGGGACCGTCCGCGCGCATGACGCCCATGGTCCGCCTCCGCGCGCAGGACGCTCTTTGTCGCCTCCTTACACATCACGCCCATTGCCCGGCGCGTCGCTCTGTGTCAGCCTGTGTTCGTCATGCCGATCGCCTGTTGAAATATCGAACACAGGCACCTGAGACGATCAAGGGAGGGGGCCGGTCGTGGGACGACTCGTACCTGCCGTGACCCGGGCTCTCGACATTCTCGAGCTCTTCCTCGACGGGGACGGCACGCTCTCCGCCCCCGACATCGTGCGCAGGCTCCAGCTGCCGCGCACCACCGTGCACGAGCTGGTGACCACGCTCGCCGCCCGGTCCTACATCGTTGCCGTCCCCGGTCAGCCCGGACGCTACCGCCTCGGCGTACGGCCGTACCAGCTCGGCAGCCGCTACGCCGAGCATCTCGACCTGGCCGCCGAGGGCCAGCAGGTCGCCCGGACCGTCGCCGAGACCTGCGACGAGACGGTGCACGTGGCCATCCTGGAGGGCACGGACGTCATCTACATCGCCAAGGTCGACTCCACGCACGCGGTCCGCATGGTGTCCGCCGCCGGCCGCCGGCTGCCCGCCCACTGCACCTCCGTCGGCAAGATGCTGCTGGCTTCCCTGCCCGATGCGGAGCTGACCGCGCGGATCCCCGAAGACGCGGACCTCGTCCGGATGACCCCGAACAGCATCACCGAACCGTCCGCCCTGCGCCAGGCCCTGGCGGAGATCCGGGAGCGTGGCGTAGCGGTCGAGAACCGCGAGTCCAATCCGGACGTCAGTTGTGTGGCGGCCCCGGTCCGCGACCGCACGGGGCAGGTCGTCGCCGCCCTGTCCATCTCGGTACCCATGATCCGCTGGAGCGACGAGCGTCGCGCCGAGCTGGAGCAGCTCGCCGCGAAGGGCGCGGCCGAGCTGTCCGAGCTGCTGGGCTACCGGAGCGTGGCATGACGGCAGGCTTCACGACGACTACCTCGTACGAGGTGGCCGTCCGCGCCGAGGCGACGCTGGGGGAGGGGCCCACCTGGGACCCGGCCGGCGGCCGGCTCCTCTGGCTCGACATCCTGGGCTCCCGGCTGCACGGCTACGACCCCTCCACCGGACGGCGCACGGTCCGGGTCACCGACCAGCACGTGGGCGCCGCCAAGCCCCGGGCGGGCGGCGGGCTGGTGCTGAACCTGCGCGACGGGGTGGGGCTGCTGGACGCGGACGGCGAGGGGTTCCGCTGGCTCCACCACGAGCCCGTGCCCGGCCGCCGCGCCAACGACGCCGCCGTCGCACCCGACGGCTCCCTGTGGGCCGGCACCATGCGCTACGACGAGGCGCCGGGCGGCGGGACGCTCTCCCGCCTCACCGGGGAGGGCTCCGTCGAGGTCGTCCTGGACGACGTGGCGGTGAGCAACGGGACGGGCTGGAGCCCGGACGGCCGGCTCATGTACTACATCGACTCCCCGACACGCCGTGTCGACGTCTTCGACCACGCGCCGGAGTCGGGCGCGATCGCCGGGCGGCGTCCCTTCGTGGAGATCGAGGAGGGTGCGGGGTTCCCGGACGGTCTGACCGTCGACGCCGACGGGTGTGTGTGGGTGGCGCTGTGGGACGGCGGAGCGGTGCGGCGGTACACCCCCGAGGGGGTGCTGGACCGGGTGATCGAGCTTCCCACTCCCCGGGTCACGGCCTGCGCGTTCGGCGGGGCAGGGCTGCGGGACCTGTACGTCACGACGGCCCGGGTGGGCCTGGCGGCCCCGCATCCGGTGGCGGGCTCCCTGCTGGTGGTCCCCGACGCGGGCCAGGGCGTCCCCCAGCCGGCGTTCGCGGGCTGAGGGGGCGGGGGCCCGCGGCAACCGGGCCACACGGCCGTCTAGGAGAAGCTGCGACGGAAGGCCCGCTCGGCAGAAAGGGAGCCCGGCTCGCGGCGCCCGGCTCGCGGCGCCCGGCTCGTGGCGTCCGGCACGCGGCTCGCCGCGTCGCCGAGGGGCCGGGTGGCTCCGCTACGAGGAGCTTCCGGCGCCTTGCGATCGCACGCACCGGACGCCGCCGGCTGACCGGCCGTGGGCGGTCGTGCCGCTGAGGCGGCACGGGTGGGCGCAGCGGCACCCGGCGGCGCCGCGCCCCGCGCCCCACCCGCCTCAGCCGCGCCCCGGCCCACCCGTCGGCCGGCCCGTCGGGCGAGGGCCGCGCCCCCAACCCGCCCGTCGGGCGAGGCCCGCGGCCCCGGCCCGCGCCCCCGGCCCACCCCTTGAGCGAGGCCCGCTCCTCCGACCGGCCGCGGCCCGGGCCCACCCGTCGGCCCGCCCTGCGAGGGAAGAAGCCTCATCCGACCGGCCGCGCCCTCGGGCCCGCCCGTCGGGCGAAGACCGCTACCGACCGGACGCGGCCTCGGGCCCGCCCGTCGGGCGAAGGCCGCTCAGCCGACCCCCACCGTCCGGTCCAGGTCTCGCAGGACCTTCCGTTCCTCCGCCGTCAGCGGCGGGCCCGCAGCCGCGGGAAGGGGCGGTCCGCTCAGCGTGGCCAGAATCGCCGAGGGCCGCAGCAGACGCGTCGGCCCCGCCGTGAGACTCGTGACGTCCCAGACCGCCGACGCCGCCCCGTACGACGCCGTCGCCGTCCGGATCATCCGGCGCGTGTACCGGGTGACCAGCCGGTCCGCGAGCCCGGGCGCCCCGCCCCGGGTCTCGGGGAACCACACGTCCTGGCTGACCGCCATCGTCCAGGCCGCCTCGACCGACCGAGCGGCCCCCCGCTGCACCCGTCGGGCGAGCCCCTCCGCCCCGGGCCCGCCCGCGCGCAGCTCCCGGCTCAGCACCTGCGCGCCGAGCGCCGCCACCGACATCCCCTGCCCGTAGGCCGGGTTGAACGTGGCCAGCGCGTCCCCGAGGACGACGAACCGTTCCGGCCAGCGCCGGGTCCGCTCCAGGTACCGCCGGTGGTTGCTGGTGCTGCGGCTGACGTGGACGTCGGTGAGCGGCTCGGCGCCCGAGATCAGCCGGCCCACGATCGGGTCGGGCAGGTCGAGGGTGTACCGCAGGAAACCGTCCGGGTCGGACGGCGGCTCGCCGCCGCCGCGCGTGCCGGCGAGGCTCACCATCCAGCGGCCGTCCTCGATGGGCAGGACCATGCCGCTGCGGCCCGGCCGGGACTGGTAGGGGTTGGCCTGCACGATCGTCAGCGGGAAGTCCTCCGCGCCCGCGGGTGTGCGGTAGACGCGGGTGGCGTTGACCAGACCCGCGTCGATCGTCTTCTCGCGGACGTCCGACACCCCGAGCTCCGCGAGCCAGTGGACGACCCGTGAGCCGCGCCCGCCCGCGTCGACCACGAAGTCCGCGGCGAGTTCCTCCTCCCCGCCCTCGGCCGGTGCCACCCGTACCCCCTCGACCCGCCCCGCCCCGCCCGTCAGGCCGAGCACCCGGCCCTGGCGGACCTTCACCCCCGTGTGCGCCAGCACCGCGTCCCGCACCGCCCAGTCCAGCAGCGCCCGGCTGCAGGTCATCATGTGCGGGCCCGCGTGGCGGAAGCGCCGGAACCAGCCCTCGGGGGTGAGGGCGAGCATCCCCGAGCTGATCGATATCTCCCGGGCGCCGGCCGCGAGCAGATGCGCCCGCATGCCCACGCCGGGCACCAGGTCCTCCATCGCGGCGAGACCGCCGGCCATGAGGAGATGGGCGTGGCGCCCCTGGGGCAGCCCCCTGCGGTGCTCCGGCCCGTCGGGCAACTCGTCGCGCTCCAGGACGACCACTTCGTCCACGACGGTGGACAAGGCCGCCGCGGCCAGCATGCCGGCCAGACCGGCACCGATGACGACAGCTCTACGCGACATGGGGCTCCTCGTACTCGGCCATGGAAAGCCTTCAGCCATGAAAGGCCTTCACCGTACCTTCACGCTGCGTGTCCGGGGCGGGAGTTCGGGCCAAGGCCTGCGCCAACTCCACCAGCCCTCCGGTCCCGGACACCTGCGTGGCGTGCAGCCGGTACGTGCTCGGTGTCTCGAAAGGTGCCTCGCCCGCGGCGGCCCGCCGTGCCGCCGCGTCGAGCATGGCGGCCTCCGCCGCGACCCGTGCCCGGTGCGCGGGGCAGCCCTCGGCGAGCGCCGCCGCGAGCGCCCGCTCCCGGACCCGGTCGTCGAAGTACGGGGCGAGTGCGAGCAGCGCGTCGTGGATGGCGACCTCACGCCAGTGCAGCCGTTCCTCGGGCAGCCGCCACCAGGACAGGGGCGGCTTGGGCGCCACCGACGCGAACCGGACCCGCGACCACAGCGGGGCGAGCCTGCGGTGGTCGCGCAGTCCCCGCCCGTGCGCCACGGCCGCCGGCAGCAGCCTCGGCAGCACGAACCCGGCGGAACACATCAGCGCGCCGAGCGAGGCCAGCGGCGGGGCGACGGTCGTGGACAGGAAGTCCAGGTCGTGTCCCGCCCAACGGGCCACGACGGCCGTGTACTTGGTGAACTGGAAGCCGACCAGGTCCAGCAGCGCACCGGCGAGGATGAGCCGCAGACCGGTCCTGAGCAACCCGGTGACCTCCCGCGCCCACTTCAGGCACACCGTCGACATGGCCACCATCGCCGCGCTGTGCCCGAGCAGGTAGAGCACGATCATCTCGCGCATGTACGGCGTGTTCGCGTAGTACGTGTCGAGGTCGGTGAGCCGCTCGGTGTGGGCGTCGGCGAGCGCGAACAGCACCACGACGGCCACGATCAGCGGCCCGTACGCGGCGATGCTGCGCAGCACCAGCCGCCGTACCCGCTCGCGCGGCCCGCCCCGCCAGTGCGCCAGCAGGATCAGCAGCGAGCAGCTGTACGCGGTGAGCATGCCGTACGTCAGCGGCGCGCCGAAGTTGGGTACGCCGGTGAGCTCGTTGACGGCGGCCAGCGTCACCGGCGCCGAGCAGCAGAAGACGAGCGCGCCGAGCGTGATGGCCGCGCAGGTGGAGACGGTCAGCGGGTTGCGCAGGGCGGTGCGCGGCCGGCGCAGCAGCACGGCGGCGGACAGCGCGAGGACGGCGCCGGCCAGGTACACGACGAGACTCATGCGCGCGGACTCCGTTCGGCCGTCACCGCGTCGGCGGCGGGCAGGTCGACCGGCGCCGCGTCCGCCCCCACCGGCACGGAGAGCGCCCGCCCCGCGCGGACCGCGGCGTCGCGGACGCGCGGCGAGCGGGCGAGGGCGTCGGCGACGCGGACGAGGGCCTCCGGGTCGGCCGTCCGGTCCGGGAGCCGGCCGCCCCCGGCCGGCGGCGCGCCGTCCTCGGCGGCCTCCCGCCGGACGGCCGCCACGACGACCGCCGCCCACGCCGTGCCGGCGGCCCGCCGCGCATCCCCCGTCTCCGCCAGCTCGGCGCGCAGCACGGCGTCGAACAGCTCCGGGTCGACGTAGGCGTCGAGGTGGGTGAGCGCGTTGTGGATGGTGGTGCGGCGCCACACCAGCAGCGTCGCGGGCGAGGCCCAGCGCGGGCGGGGCAGCCGCAGCCGGCGGCGGGTGAGGACGTCGTCCAGCTCGCGCTCCAGCGGCGCCAGCCGGACGTAGGCGCGCCAGGTGTGCCGGTACTCGGTCAGCCGGGGACCGGCGAGCGGGATCAGGATGCCGACGACCGTCGTCAGCGCGCCCAGTCCGGCCGCCGCCGGGGCGACGTCCGTCACCAGCACCGGCCAGTCGCGGCCGCACCAGCGGGCGGTCATGGCGACGAGCTTGGCCACGCCGTAGGCGACCCCGCACAGGGTGCCCAGGCCCAGGGTGGTCAGTCCGGCCCGCAGCCAGCCGTCCACCCGGCGGGCCCAGCGCAGGGCCGACACCGTGGAGACGCCCGTGGCGGCGAGGTACCCGGCCAGGTAGAGGAGGATCATCTCGCGGGCGAACGGCGTGCTCGCGTAGTAGGTGTCGAAGTCGGTGCGGCGCTCCACCGGTGTCTCGCCCAGCACGAACATCGTCGCGATGCCGAGGACGACGCAGGCGTACGCGAGGCCCCACCGCCGTGCCGTGCGGGAGACCCGCTCCCCGCCCCGCCAGTGGACGATCAGCACCTGCGAGGCCGCGCCGTACACGGTGATCGCCACGTACGTCAGGGGCGCGGCGAGGTTGGGCACGCCGCTGAGGTGGTTGACCGCGCCGACCGTGGGCGGGGCGCCGAGGAGGAAGCAGAGGCCGGCCAGGCCCAGCACCGCGCACAGGGCGAGCAGGTAGGGGTCGCGGCGGTGCCGCAGCAGGTCGGGGGCCTTGACCACCAGGCCGAGTCCGAGGACGCCGGCGCTGACGTAGTGGGGCAGACCGCTCATCTGCGGATCCCGCGGTAGTTGAGCGCGGCGCCGATGCGTCCGGCGAGGTCCTGGGTGTCGTCGCCCCGGTCCGCGTACACGGAGCCGGCGGAGGCCTCCAGCCAGGTGCGCAGCCGACGGCCCATCAGCATGCCGAAGCGGTCGGCCTCCTGCTCGTCGGTAAGGGTGAAGTCGGTGCGGGCGGCGACGGCCCGGCCGTCGGGCGGTGGGCCGGCGTGCGCCTGCCGCTGGTGCATGTGCCACACCTCGTGGCAGAAGATCACGATCTGGTGCCACACGGCGGCCCGCTGGTCGATCACGACGTCGTCGTGCGTGTCGCGCTCCAGCCAGAGCCCGCTGGCGGTGTGCGGCGGGAACACCGCCCGGTGGACCACGATCTCGCGGCCCCGCCACCGGGCGGCCGCCTCGACGACCGCGTCGAACAGGACCTCGGGATCCGCGGGGACCGGCACCCGGATGGGGGCGATGAGAGTGTCGGCGAGGCGACGCATCTCCCTGTTCGTACGCACGGTTCTCCCCGTGGCTGCGCGGGTGTTCGATCCGTGCAATATGCCAAGACCTCCGTCGCCTCAGCTACCTTTCGCCCGCCGCACCGGAGGGGGCCGCCGGGTGGGAATCGGGTGTAACGGGCGAACGGGCGGTGCGACCGGAGAGGAGGTGGCCGAAAAGCCCCGGCCCCGCGCCGACCCGTGCGACGCCGCCCCCCGCACGCCGCCCACCGACGCCGCACGCTCCCCACCCGGGGACGCCCCCGGTGCGCAGATGGTGAAGAACGCCTGCGAAATCCAGCCTTTGTCGGCTCCGCCGGCCGACCGCCCCCGGGCCCGGTGCGCGCGGGCCGCCGCTCCCCTCAGCGGTCCTCGTACGAGGAGCACCTGATCAGGCCGCGCGGTCGGCCCGGGCGGGCATCGTGCGAGGACCCCTCAGGACGAGGCGCGCACCTCTCCGCCCGCGCAGGCGCGGGCCAGGTTCCGTACGGCCCGCAGGTCGTCGCCGCGGCGCAGGGCCCGGGAGACGGCGCCGATGTCGCGCAGGAGGTCGGTGGTGTCGGGGGCGGTGTCGCCGTCGCGGTCCCGGTCGCGGGCTCTGGCGTCGACGGCGTCCAGGACGGTCACCGCGGCGGCCAGGGCCTTGGCCCGGTCCGGGGAGTGGCCGAGGGCGACGGCGGCGTCGTGCGAGCGCCGGCGCAGGTCCTCGTCGACGAAGCGGGCCAGGGACAGCAGGGCGTCGCGGATGAACGTCTCCCGGCGGATGAGCCGCAGTTCGGGCGTGCTGCGCAGGACGAAGGAGACTCCGCCGCCGTGCCCGGTCCTCACCAACAGGTACAGCGGGCGCAGTTCGCGGTGGGCGAGCCGCACCCGCCAGCGGTCGTGCAGGTACTGGCCGGCGTGCGGAAGGATGAAACCGACCGCGATGAGGACGGCGGACAGACAGGCCAGCGGCGGCGCCACGGCGGTGCTCAGCCAGTCCAGGTCACGGTCCGCCCAGCGGGCGCCGACGGCGGTGAGCTTGGCCGCGTCGAAGACGAGCTGGAGCGCGTAGCCGGCGCCGAGGAACTTCAGGCCCCAGCGCAGCCAGGCGTCGAGCCCGTCGGTGCGCACCCAGTTCCACACCAGCCCGTTGGTGACGAGGGCGGCGGTGGTGTGCGCGAGGAGGTACAGCAGGATCAGCTCGCGCATGTACGGCGTGTTGGCGTAGTAGGTGTCGATGTCCCGCAGCCGCTCCTCGGGCACCTCGGCGAGCGCGAACAGCACCCACAGCGCGACGATCACGCAGGCGTAGACGCCGATGACCCAGCGCATCGCCGAACGGGTGCGCGCAGAGCGGTCGGACAGTCCGTGGCGCCAGGTGATGATCAGCAGCAGACAGGACCCGCAGAACGCGGTGAGCAGCGAGTACACCCAGGGCGCGGAGATGTTGGGCACACCGGTGACCCGATTGACCCAGGCGATCGTGGACGGCGCCACGAACACGAACACCGCGCAGGCGAGCAGCAGCAGCCCGCCGACCGCGCGCAGCAGCGGGTCGGTCCAGAGCCGGATGATGCTGGGCAGTTTGATCGCGAGGGCGGCCGCCAGGATCCCGGCCGGGATCCACCAGAACGTCGGGTAGAACTCGTGGACGAACTCGGTGGGGGTGAGCGCCAGGTGGGAGGCGGCGGCCGTCCTCATCGGCGCCCCGAGCGGCCGCGGCCGCGGTAGCCCAGGGACCGCTGGAGCGGGTCGAGGGGCCGTCCGGTGTCGTCGGAGCCGGCCAGCAGCGGCCGCAGCGCGGCGGCGAGCCGGTGGCCGAAGTCGTCGGCCTCCGCCTCGTCCCGCTCCCGGGAGCCGTCCCGGGCCGCGACGGTCAGGGCGATGTCGTCCCAGCCGGGCCGCCCGGCCAGGGCGTGCGCGGCGGCCGTGCCGACGCCGTGATGGTGGTGGCGGTGGCCGGCGTGCAGGTGCCACAGCTCATGGCCGAGGATGACCAGCTGCTGGAGCTCCTCGGCCCGCTCCTCGACGATGACCAGGTCGAAGTCGTGGAACTCCACCCACAGTCCGGTCACCTCGAACGCGTCGGGGAAGCGCTCGAAGCGCAGTTCGACGGGACGCCCGCCGCGCAGCGCGGACATCTCCTCGCACAGCGCCCGGGCCACCTCCCGCACCCCGGCCGGTCGCCGGGACCGGGCCCGCAGCGCGGCGCGGAGATCACCGGTCAGGTCGCGCATGGCCGGCCCGCTCCTCGGGCGCCGCAGCGCCGAGACGAGCCGGGTCGCCCTGCCGCGCGCACCCGCGAAATCCATCGGCTCCCCCTTCTCACCGCCCTGTGGCGGCGGGTCCGAGCCTACGCGGCGAGGACAGTCCGCGGCAGAACCATTCGGCGAAGGATTGGCGGAACCATTGCCGTGACCATTGACGCGGAAAGCGCTTCGATTTTACGGTCCCGTTCGAAGTTGCGAGCGAAATTCGAAATATCGAACAGTTAGGGCGGGCAATGGGACGACCTGGCCTGAACCGCAGGCACTTCATGGCCGCCGCCGGACTGACCGTCGCGGGCAGCTTGGGCTTCGCGGCCCTCGGCACCGGCGTCGACGCACTCGCCTCCACCGCGCGCACCCGGGTCCGCTACTGGAACCTCTTCCAGGGCGGCGACGGCGCCAACCAGGTGGCGATGGTGGACGCCTTCCGCAAGGAGTACCCCGACATCGCCGTCAAGGACTCCACCCTCACCTGGGGCGGCCCCTACTGCACCAAACTCGCCATGGCCGCGGCCGGCAACCGCGCCCCCGACCTCGCCGTCATGCACCAGGGCCGCGTAGCCGGCTTCGCCCCGGGCCGCCTCCTCGACCCCTGGGACGTGGACCTCCTCGCCCGGTACGGCGTCCGCGAGGCCGACTTCAACCCGGTGCTGTGGCAACGCGGCATCGTGGACGGCGCGTTGTACGCGCTGCCCCTGGACATCCACGTCCAGCTGAACTTCTACCGCACCGACGTCTGCGCCAGGGCCGGCCTCCTCGACGCCGACGGCCGCCTGCCCGCCGCCACCTCCCCCGACGAGTGGTTCGAGATCCTCGCGACGGCCAGGAAACAGCTGGGGAAGGGCGTGCAGACCCTCGGCCTGCACGCCAACGACCAGAACCTCGCCTGGTGGTTCACGATCGTCCTGCCCCTGTCCAAGCCGTCCCTCTCAGCGGTCGGGATCTTCACCTTCATCGCCTCCTGGAACAACTTCCTGTGGCCCTACATGGTGACCAACGACCCCGACCTGATGACCATGCCCAACGGCATCGCCACCGTGCAGAACGCCTTCGGCATCGTCTGGCCCCAGCTCATGGCCGGCGGCCTCGTCGCGGGCCTGCCGCTGATCGTCGTGTTCGTCTTCTTCCAGAGCCAGATCGTGCGGGGCGTGGCCCACACGGGCCTGGCCGGGCAGTAGCACGCACCCCGCACCGAACGGCGAACGGCCGGCCGCCCCCCAGGGACCACCCGCACCACCCGCACCACTCACGACCGGGACCACCCGCACCACCCACGAACGCCCGCACCCGGCAACACACCGAAACCACCCCGAAGGGACCCCATGTCCAAGAAGGCCCGCTTCACCCTCGACCCCGCCTTCACCGTAGGCCAGGTCAACCCCCGCCTCTTCGGCTCCTTCGTCGAACACCTCGGCCGCTGCGTCTACACCGGCATCCACGAACCCGGCCACCCCACCGCCGACGCCGAAGGCCTGCGCACCGACGTCCTCGACCTCGTCCGCGAACTCGGCGTCACCGTCGTCCGCTACCCGGGCGGCAACTTCGTCTCCGGCTACAAGTGGGAGGACTCGGTCGGCCCCGCCGAGGACCGCCCCCGCCGCCTCGACCTCGCCTGGCGCTCCACGGAGACCAACCGCTTCGGCCTGTCCGAGTACATCGCCTTCCTGAAGAAGATCGGCCCCCGGGTCGAGCCCATGATGGCCCTCAACCTCGGCACACGCGGCGTGGCCGAGGCCCTCGAACTCCAGGAGTACGCCAACCACCCCTCCGGCACCGCGCTCTCCGACCGGCGCATCGCCCACGGCGACAAGGAACCCTTCGGCATCCGGCTCTGGTGCCTGGGCAACGAGATGGACGGCCCCTGGCAGACCGGCCACAAGACGGCCGAGGAGTACGGCCGGATCGCCGCCGAGACGGCCCGCGCCATGCGCCAGATCGACCCGACCGTCGAACTGGTCGCCTGCGGCAGCTCGAGCCAGTCGATGCCGACGTTCGCCGAGTGGGAGGCGAAGGTCCTGGCGGAGACCTACGACCTCGTCGACCACATCTCCCTGCACGCCTATTACGAGCCGCACGACGGCGACATCGACTCCTTCCTGGCCTCCGCCGTCGACATGGAGTCCTTCATCGAGAACGTCGTCGCCACCTGCGACCACGTCGGCGCGCGGCTGAAGTCCAAGAAGAGGATCAACCTCTCCTTCGACGAGTGGAACGTCTGGTACCTGTCGAAGTGGGAGGAGCACTCCCGCACCGCCGACCCCCGCGACTGGCCGGAGGCCCCCCGCCTGCTGGAGGACAACTACAGCGTCCTCGACGCGGTCGTCTTCGGCTCGCTCCTCATCGCGCTGCTCCGGCACGCCGACCGGGTGACCGTGGCCTGCCTCGCCCAGCTCGTCAACGTGATCGCGCCGATCATGACCGAGCCCGGCGGCCCGGCCTGGCGGCAGACGACGTTCTTCCCCTTCGCCCAGGCCTCCCGCCACGGCCGGGGCGAGGTCCTCGACGTCCGGGTCGACTCACCGACGTACGAGACGAAGAAGTACGGCGAGGCGGACCTCCTCCACGCCACGGCGGTCCGCGCCGAGGACGGCACCGTCACCGTCTTCGCGGTCAACCGCGGCCGCACCGAGCCACTGCCGCTGGAGGTGACCCTGGGCGGCCTCGGCCTCACCCGCCTGGTCGAGCACAGCGTGCTGGCCGACGCCGACCCGGACGCCCGCAACACCCTCGCCGACCCCGAGCGGGTCGCACCGCACGCCGGAGAGGGCACGACGGTCACCGCCGACGGCCGGCTGACGGCGACCCTGGAGCCGCTGTCCTGGAACGTGATCCGACTCGCCTGAGCGACTCCGACTCCGGTGCGCCGTCTTCCGGCGGCGCACCGGACAATGGTCGCCATGAGGATCTCGGCACGGGCCGACTACGCCGTACGGGCGGTACTGGAGCTCGCCGTACGGCAGGGCGGCGACGACCCGGTGAAGGCGGAGACGATCGCCGCCGCGCAGGCCATCCCCCACAAGTTCCTGGAGGGGATCCTCGGCGACCTGCGGCGCGGCGGGATCGTCGCCAGCCGGCGCGGCGGAGGCGGCGGCTACCGCCTGGCCCGTGACGCGGCGAGCGTCACCGTCGCGGACGTCATCCGCGCGGTGGACGGCCCGATCGTCTCGGTCCGCGGCGAACGCCCCACCGGTCTCACCTACACCGGCTCCGCCCGGCCGCTGCTCCCCCTGTGGATCGCCCTGCGCGCCAACGTCCGCCGGATCCTCGAGGGCGTCACCATCGCCGACATCGCCGCCGACGCCCTCCCGGAACCGGTGAGGGACCTGGCGGAGGAACCGTCGGCCTGGGAGAACCCTTGAACCGGACGGGCGGACGCGGTCAGCGGCGGGAAGCGGAACGCTTCGGCGGGGCTATGCGGACCCGCTTCTCCTGGGGCGCGCTCTCGATGTCGTCGAGCTGCGCGACGATCGTGCGGCGCAGGTCGTCGTAGTCCTCGAAGCTGTGGTCGGTGAACAGCGTGTAGCCCGTCCACATCAGGTTGGCGCACACCCGTGCCGGCACCCGGCCGGTCCGGGCGCCCATGCCGACCAGCGCCACCGACGCGATGCTGCCCGGCGCCGCGTCGTTCTGCCGGTGGATCGCCTGGAACGCGGCGGCGCACGCCAGCGCCACGTTCAGCGTCTCGCTCACGTTCTGCGAGGACTGCTCCATCGTCGGCGTCGAGATCAGGAACCGCGGGTTGACCGCCCCGGACGGGACGCACACCGCGCTGCCCACCGGAAGCCGCCCCTCGAACCGGTCACGGATCGCCCGCTGCACGCGCAGCTGTATGCCCGCTCCGAGGTGCCGCTTGATGACCGCGTCCACCCCGCCGTTCATCAGTCCCCGCGCGTTGGTCGGGCTGACCCAGGCGTCGACCTCCGCGTCGAGGATCGAGCCCTTGCGGATCTCGATCCCGGGAGTGTCGGCGAACGCCGCCCGCCAGGCCTCCACCACACCGGTGTCGACGTCGGTCAACACGACCTTCAGCGGCGCCTGCTCGCGGTTCACGGTCATCGTGCACTCCCCGTTGAGAATCGGTCCTTCCACCACCCACGACGCTACCTCCCGCCACTGACAACGCAGTTGGGCGAGCGGTCCGGCCGGGTTGTCGGACCCCGCTGCTAGCCTCCCGGCCATGATCGACGCCAACGCTCCCGCCCAGCCGGACCCGAACGACCCGCTGGCCCTCGCCGAACTGTTCGAGGGCGGCGGCGAACCGTGGCTTCCACTGCTGAAGCCGGTCATCGAGGCACAGCCGAACGCGGCCGCGTTCATCGGTCCGGGCCGCGGGCAGGACGTCGTGCCCGTCCGCGAACTCACCTTCCAGGCGCTCAAGCCCCACCCGCCGCACAAGTGGAAGGTCGTCGTCTTCGGGCAGAACCCCTACCCGCGGCCGGAGAGCGCCACCGGCATCGCCATGTTCGACAACACCTTCCACGACTGGAAGGACGCCCAGTTCGGCAGGGTCGTCAGCATCCGCTGCATCATCAAGGCGGCGGCGATGTGGAAGTACGGCATCCCGAAGAAGACGCCCATCGCCGACATACGCGCGCTGCTGAGGAAGCAGGAGACCGTCCAGCCGCCGGAATGGTTCCAGGCGATGCTCACCCAGGGTGTCCTGCTGCTCAACGCGGCCCTCACCGCGAGCAGCGACGGACCGAGGGGATCCGACCCGCACACCGCGTTCTGGCGTCCGGTCGCCGAGCGGCTCGTCGAGGAGATCCTCAAGGCCAAGCAGGACGCGGAGGACGAGGAGGACCGCGGTGTCGTCTTCGCCTGGTGGGGGGCGCACGCCCGCAACCTGAAGAAGGTCGTCCTCCAGCTCCAGAAGAAGTACCCCGGGGTCGAAGTCCGGCACATCGACCACCCGAACCCGGCCGCGCAGGGCGACATCTTCTGTGACGGCGACCATTTCGCCATGGTGAACGACGCGCTGGCCTCGCTGGGCGCCGACGAGATCGACTGGCTGCCGAGCAAGGGCTGGGACCGGCGCGCGGCCCAGGACGGCGGCACCGGTGGCGACGTCGCGGAGCGGATGGGCGCGTTCATCGCGTCGACCATGGAACTGCACCAGCTGTATCTGGAGCGGCTCGCCGGCGTCAAGGACGAGGGCCTCGTCCTTGACGCGATCACCGGCGTGTTCGACACCCCCCTCATGGCCTTCCGCGACGCCGTCTCCCCGGTGGCCGCCCTGCTGTCCGGCCTCGACCGGCACGTCCAGCGGTCGCACGACTTCGGAAAGCTGCGGGCTGACGAAGCGGTCGCCGGCCTGTCCGCCGACGCGATCGCCGCCCTGTACCTCTACACCTGCGAGTCCGCGTTCTACCGGGAGATCAACGCCGTCCTGCGCTCCCCGGACCGCTCGAAGGTCGCCCCGTACCTGCCCTATCTGCGACTGCTGTTCTCGGCGGTGTCGGCGCTCCCCGTCCGCACCGAACCGCTGTGGCGCGGCGTGCCGCTGGACCTGCGGGCGCAGTACCCGGTCGGACGGACCGTCACCTGGTGGGGGGTGTCCTCGTGCACGTCCCAGCTCGGCGTGGCCCGGGGGTTCCTCGGCAGCCGCGGCAAGCGGACCCTCTTCGAGGTGCAGCCCGCGCGGGCCGTCGGCATCCGCAGCTTCTCCGCGTTCACCGGTGAGGAGGAGTACATCCTCCTGCCGGGCACACAGCTGAAGGTGACGGACGTGAAGACCGAACGCGGCGGCCTGTGCACGGTGAAGCTCGCCGAGTCGGAGGAGCAGCCGCTGGTGTCCTGACCGGCCCGAGTGGGAGCGAACCGAACCGGACCGGACCAGACCGGACCGGGCGGAGCCGGGCCGGGTCTGGTGAAACCGGGCTGGTCCGGGCGGTGCCGGTCCGTGACCTGACCTGACCTGACCTGGCCTGACCTGAGCTGATCTGAAATGACCTGACCGGACCGGAACCGACGGGGCCCGTGAAGCGGATCCCGAGCGGACGGGGTGTGAACGGGCCGGGGTGAATGGCCGGAGTTCCCCCTGGGCGCGTCCCAGGCGGCTCCCTACGATGCGATCGCCCCGGTTCTTCACAGCAGCTTCATTGATTCTTCACACGGGGCCGCTGTGAGGGGGCGGGCGCATCCACCCCCCACCGATCCCACCGAAGGGGAGAGACCCATGACAGCTGGGCTGCTCCTGGGCGGCGCCGTCGCCGCTCTCGTCACTGCCGCACTGCCCGCGCACGACCCGTCCACCGGGTTCGTCGACCCGCCCCCGGACAAGATCGTCATCAAGGTCGCCACGGTCAACGGCTCCGGCTGCCCCCGGGGCACCGCGGCGGTCGCCGTCTCGGAGGACAACACCGCCTTCACCGTGACCTACAGCGACTACCTCGCGCAGGTCGGCGGCAACTCCGACCCCACGGCGTTCCGCAAGAACTGTCAGCTCAGCCTGGTCGTCCACGTCCCGCAGGGCTTCACCTACGCCATCGCCAGCGCGGACTACCGGGGCTTCGCCTCGCTCCAGCCGGGGGCGACCGCGGTGCAGCGCGCCTCGTACTACTTCCAGGGCTCGTCGAGCACGGTGTTCAAGAACCACAACTTCTCCGGCGCCTACAACGACAACTGGCAGGCCACCGACACCACGGACTGGGCCCAGCTCGTCTACGCGCCCTGCGGAGTCCAGCGCAACTTCAACATCAACACCGAGCTGCGGGTGAACGCCGGCACGTCCTCGCCGAGCAAGGTCAGCTTCATGACGATGGACTCGACCGACGGCGACATCAGCACCGTCTACCACATGGCGTGGAAGGAGTGCCCCGGCAAGTGAGCGCAGGGCCGCCCGCACCGGCGGGCGGGCCCTCCCTCGGGACGCGTCAGCCTCGCTCCACCCTCGGCGTCAGCGTTCCCGCGGACCCGGCCGAGGGCGGGGTGCCCAGCTGGGTCAGGGTGAGCAGGCCGGACGCGGCGCACGGTGAAGGAGCTGTCCGTTCGGCACAATGGCGGGCCGTCACGCAGCGTGCAGGGCGGCTTCGCGCGCACCGGGAACGGCGAAGCTCCCGGCCGACTGGCTGTCGGCCGGGAGCTTCGTTCCTCTCGGGCGCTATGCGATCCGGTGCAGGACGCCGCCGGGATAGCGGTCGACCTCACCGACCCTGGAGAACAGGGACGGTGCGTCGATGGGACATTCAGCCATGGCCCATGACGGGGTGCCCGACAGGATGAGCCCCTGTCCGTTCGCGGACTCCAGCAGAAACGTGTAGTCCGGGTCCTCTTCGATGCCGTACTTCGCGGCCACCGCCTTCACCTCGTCGGCGGAGGAGGGCTTCCGGATGGTGAGCCCCCTCATCGTCGAACGGAGGAACATGACGTCGACATGGCCGGCGGACACCTCGATACGCGGGCCGGGCTCCAGGCCGAGACGCACATCACTGCGCAGGAGCAGGGTCCGGTGCGTGACCGAGTAGTCCCAGACCTTGAAGAGCCGGTCCGGCTGGCTGAATTCCATGTCCTGTCCTTTCACCGGCCTCACCCGAACGGGTTCACGACCCCCTTGATCTCCCGGCCTCCGGAATACCACCTGATCGAACTCCACTGGCGGTTGCCCAGTCTGACAGCCCGTTCCACCGTGCTCATCTCCCACGCGGTGCCGTTGGTCGGGCCGGGCAGTTCCTGACCCGGACCGATCCCGAACTTCCGTCCGCGGAGCACGGCCGTGTGGAACGCGTTGGCGATGTGGCGGGGGTCGTCGTTCGCCCCCGGCATCCCGTCGAGCGTGATGGAGAGGGTCACGTTCTCGTCCCTCGCGGCGTTCATCACGCCCTCCATCCACTTCGGGATGCCTGCGTCACTGACTCCGGCGTACGCCCTCCCGTTGTAGGTGTGGGCCTGGGAGTCGCCGCCCTCGCGGAGCTGCTGGGCGAGAGGGTCGGAGTGTTCCTGGATCCCCAGAACGACGCTGTCACAGTTGTGAGCGAGGACCGGTGCCGCACCGACCAGCACGTAGTACGTGTGGACGTCGGTGACGGTCAGGTTGTGAACCGTCGCCTTCCGCGCCGTCCAGGCCTCGACCGCACCGATCTGGATCCAGGTGCCCGAGGACGTCTGGAGCCACTGACCCGGCTTCAGCTCACCGGCGTCGACCCACTCCCGCAGGGACGGCACCCAGAAGGGGTGACCGGCCGTCGCGGTGACGGTCGTCGCCTGCGCCTTGGCGGAGGAGCCGTCATGGACCGTCAGCGTGATCCGCACCAGGTCCTTGCTGCCCTTGCCGATGATCGTCGCCGTCGCCGTCTGGACGGAGGTCTTCCCCGTCCTCGGGTCGGTGGCGAGGACCTTGTCGCCGGCCTTGACCTTCTCGATCGGCTTGGTCGAGCCGTCGGCCATCAGTACCCGGGTGCCCGGAACGAAGCTGTTGGCCTCGCACGCCTGGTTCTTGGCCTCGTCCTTGGCCGACTCCTTGGCCTCGTTCCGCGCCTCCTTCGCGATCTTCTTCGCGGCCCGTGCCACCTGCGACGGCTTGGGCCTCGACTTGGGCTGGGAACGCGGCTTGGCACGCGGCTTGGGACGGGCCGCCGCCTTGCGTGCCGCGGCACGGCGTGCCGCCGCCTTCCTCGCCGCCGCCTTGGCCGCTCGGGCCCTCGCCTGGGCTGCCGCCCTCCTGGCCGCCGCCCGTTTGGCCGCCGCACGGGCCGCTGCCCGTTTGGCCGCCGCTCGTTTGGCCGCCGCGGCCTTGCGGGCCGCCTCACGGCGGGCCTTCGCCGCAGCGCGCTTCGCCGCCTCGATCGCCCGCTTGCGGGCCAGGGCCGCCGCCCGACGGGCCGCCGCCTGAGCCGCCTTGCGCGCCGCGATGATCGCCGCCCGACGGGCCGCCGCGCGGATCGCCGCCTGGATGGCGATACGGGCCGCGATACCGATCAGCACCGGGAAGAACGCCCCGGACGGGTCGGAGAAGGTGGCGGGCGCGTTGTTGCTGTAGGCGTACGGGTTCATCGTGGCCGGGTTGCCGTAGTCGACCATCGGGTCGACCGTGAGGAACCGGCCTGTCACCGGGTCGTAGTCACGGACTCCCAGCCGGGTCAGCCCCGTGTCCTTGTCGACCGTGCCGCCGACGAAGCCGCTCTGTCCGGGCCACGTCGTGGGCTGCTGCCCCCGAGCCTCGCCGAACGGCAGCGCCTTGCGGCGGGTGACGCCCATGGCCGGGTCCATCATGTCCACGACCGTGTGGGACGTGCCGTGGTGGTCGGCCAGCATGATCTGCCGGACCCCGCCCGTCGCACGGACCGTCGTCGATCCGTCCGGATGCGGGTAGAACCGTTCCGCCCTGGCGGTGGTGTTGTCCGCGCTGACGGTCAGCTCCGCCTCGGCGAGGTAGAGCGTGCGGCTGCCGTCCGCGCCGGTGCGGATCAGGCGTCCGCCGTCCGCGCCGTAGAGGTACGACGTGGTCTGCGTGCCGCCGCCCTCGACCGGCTGGGTCACCTTGCGCAGCTGGCCCTCGACGTCGTACTCGAGCGTCTGCTGCGTACCGCCGTGCTGGCGTCCGACGGTGTTGCCGGCCGCGTCGTAGCGGAAGGTGTTGAGGCGCTCGCCCTGCGGGCCGACCGATCTGATCTCGGCCAGCGCGTTCGGGCCGCCGACGCCCTCCTTCCCGTACAGATAGGTGCGGGTGACGTCCTTCGCGGTGTCGCCCGTCGGGTCGTGCTCCACGAGCTTCTTGCGGTTGCCCGCGGTGTCGTACTCGAACGACTGCCAGTACGCGTCCGGACCGCCGACGGTGTCCTTGGAAGGAGCCGCCGTACAGTCGTCCGCCGTCTTCGACGTCCAGGCAGAGGTCATCTGCCGCAGCTGGTCGTAGACGAAGCACTGGGTGTCGGTCCTGCCCGCGTCGGGTGCCGCGCTGCCGGGCACGTCGGTCACCTTGGTGACGTTGCCGGCCTCGTCGTACCCGTACCGCGTCTCGCTGATGCGGACGGGAGAGACGTCCCGGTCGAAGGTGGCCGTCTGGAGGCGGCGGGTGAACTCGTCGTAGACGTACGAGCCGTACACCTTCTTGCCGGCCGGACCCGCGTCCGTGCGCAGGATCTCGCCGAACGCCGAGTACTCGACGTCCGCGAGGTACGTGGACGCGCCGCCGATGGCGATCGGCAGGCCGTCGGAGTTGTAGCGGAAGACGACCCGCTCGGTCACCAGACCGCCCACGCCCGGCACCTGCACCCAGGCGAGGTGACCGGTCGGGGTGTACTCGTACTCGTACTCGTACGTGCCCGCCAGGCCGATCTCCTCTTCGGGGATCACCGTCTTCGTCTTCTTCACCCGGTAGGCGTCGTCGTAGGCGGTGACCTCCTCCCGGTACTCACGCCCGTTCTCGTAGCGGATCTCCGCCGTGGGCAGGCCCTTGCCGAGGGTGTCGTACGTCCACTCCACACGCTTGGGCCCGTCCTCACTGCCCTCACGCACGGAGGTCGGACGGCCGGCCGCGTCATAGGTGGTGTACAGCGCCCGCTTGAACGGGTCGACGGTCGCGATCACGTTGTCCGAGGCGTCGTACCGGATCTCGGTCCGTCCGCCGTCGGGCTCGACGACCGCCGTCTGACGGCCCCGCTTGTCGTACTCGAACGTCGTGGCGGCGCCGCCGGGGGCGGTCACCTTCCACAGGTTGTCGAGGTCGTCGTACTCGTAGACGGTGTCCCGCCACTTCGTACGCTCGGCGTTGGTGTATTCGCGCAGCCGCTCCACGTGGCCGTCGGCGTCCTCGAAGGTCGCCGTGACCGTGTCGCCCTTCGGCGGGATCGTCGTGGAGACGTCACCGTCGCGGACGGTCGTCGTGCGCAGCTTCTCCGTGCCGAGGTAGTACGTGACCTCCGCGGTGGGCTGGCCCAAGCCGTCGAAGGTGATGCGGTTCTGGGACGGGACCTCGTTGTCGACGGCCTCCCAGAGCTTCGGCTCGGGCTCCAGCTTGTTGTAGTAGCCGTCGTTCTCCTTCCACTTGCGGCCCGCGCTGTCGTAGTAGGAGTCGTTGATGATCCGGCCCGCGCCGATCGCCTCGTCCTGCGTCTGCCGCTCGCGCAGCAGGCCGTCGAGGATCTCGTACGAGACGGCGTACTCGCCGTTGTCCTTCAGCGTCCGCGAGGTGACGACCGTCGGGTCGTCACGGCTGACGGCGTAGTCGTACGTGGCGGTCGGGCTGTCCTTCGCCGGGTCGCGGTCGATCTCCCAGACCTTCAGGAGCCGGCCCAGCGGGTCGTACTCCATGGTGGCCGACTTGCCGTTGGCGTCGGTCTCCTTCTTGGGCAGACCGCGGGTCTCCTCGAACTCCGTGGTCTCGGTGTGGCCCAGCGGGTCCGTGGAGACCTGCCTGGTCGGGCGCGCCACCGTCTTCGGGGTGAACTCGACGGACGTCTTGCGGTTGTCCGCGTCCCACGTCGCGACCTCACGGCCGTGGATGTCGTACTGGGTCTTGTCGATGGTGACGTAGCCGTCGCCCGTGCCGTTCAGCTCCTGTACCTCGGTGGGCAGACCCTTGGTGGGGGCCGCGCCGAAGGCCAGGTTGTCGTAGAGCGTGCGGGTGTCCTCGACGACCTCGCCGCCCGTGGTGCCGCAGGCGCCGAGCGTCGTCCTGTCGCGGGACTCCGACTCGATCAGGTACGCGGAGACGTTGCGGGCGTAACTCACCGTGGAGCAACGGACCTTGCCGCCCGGCGTCTTCTCCTCGACCTGGTACGGCAGACCGTAGCTGTCGTACTTGGTGGTCTCGGTGGAGGTGCGCCAGGTGGCGCCCTTGACGTGGTCGCGGGTGGTGACGGTCTCCGGGCGGGCCATCCACGCCTCGAGCGCGGTGGTGCCGGCACGCTTGCGCGTGGCCGTCTTCACCGCCCAGGGGGTGGTGACGGTCGCCGAGTCGATCGCGCCGCCGTCGGACGCGTAGGTGATCTGCTCCAGCAGCTGCCCCTGGTACTGGGGCAGGTCCGGGTGGCTCGCGCCGTCACTGGTCTCCACGGCCGACGACCGGGTGCCCGAGGGCATCTTGTCGCCGTGCAGGCCGCGGAAGTAGCGGTGCTCGGTGAGCTGCTTGACGTCGTCACCGGCGCCCTGGCGGGTGCGCACGCGCTCGTAGCCGCGGAACTGCGACCACGTGCGGTGCTTGTTCTCGGTGAACTCGCTGTCGTCGTACGCCCACGCGGCGCCGCCGATGAACTCGTAGGAGGTCACCTTGGCGGGGCTGTCGGCGACCAGGTCCTCTTCGCTGACCTGGGTGACGACGTACTTGTGGAACCAGTCCTTGACCGGTGCCGTGGCCCCCTTGGGAGTCCAGAACTGCGGGAAGCAGCGCATGGTGTTGGACTCGGGGGACGCCGGCATCCGCTTCGGCTCCAGGGCCTGGCAGTCGCGCGGCGAGTAGGTGATGCCTATCCGGCCGCCGGTCTCGGTGTCGATGGCGTGGATCCGGTACCGGGAGAAGGGCGGCAGGCCCTCCACCTTGTCGACCCGGTTGTCCATCTGGAGGCCGGCGAAGGAGACCTTCGGCATGGCCGCCGTGCCGTTGGCGCCGTGGCCGGTGCGGGTGATCGACTCCAGCCACAGGGCCGGCGAGGTGCCGTCACCGGTGGGCGGGTAGGTCTGCTCCAGTGCCCAGGAGTCGACCGGCTTCAGGGCCGTGCCGACGAGCACACTGGTGCTGATCCTCGTCAGGCGCTTGGTCGACCAGAACGTCGGCGAGAACTTGTCGGTGCACTTGGCCCCGGAGGCGCACTCCTGGTCCAGGGGCGTGTCCGGCCAGTTCTTCGCGTTGGCCGCGGTCCGCTTGGTCTCGGCGCAGTCGAACGCCGTGGTGATCAGGCAGCGTTCGGCCAGCGTGAAGTCCACCCGGCCGGCCGGCAGCACGCCGAACAGCTTGTCGGAGCGCAGGCCGTAGTCGATGCGCTGCAGCTCCGCGGCCCGCGTGTAGGCGATCTGCTGGTCGGCCTTCATGTTCTGGCCGTAGAAGTTGGTCCGCTTGGTCCACCACAGGGTCATGGCGTCGCCCAGCGGGTCGACCACGTAGTCCAGGTTCCAGCGGTAGGCCTGGGCGCAGTCGGAGTCCATGAACGCGCTCGCGTGGCACGGCTCCTCGGGGTGGTTGCCGAACACCGGCACGGTGAGCGCCGAGTTGGTGACCGTGCCGTCGGGGGCGCCGGGCAGCTTGTTCAGGCCGAAGTGGTACTGGGTGCCGTCGGTGGTGGTCAGGACCCAGTACTCGCCGGTCTTGGTGCCGTTGGCCGCGCCGGACTTGTGCTCGAGGCGCGAGCCGTCGTCGTCGGCGGGACGCCACTCGTCGGTGCCGTCCTTCTTGACGAGTTCGGTGGTGTTGCCGCCCAGCGACATCACCACGTGGTCGGAGCCCCAGCACAGGTCACCGCTGTCACCGGTGTTGTTGGGCTTGACCTCCTCTCCCTTGGAGTTCTTGATCGGGGCCTTGTCGTCCGAGCAGGAACGGTACTTCCGCTCGATGTAGCCGGGCTCGTAGTCCCAGCCCTCGGCGATCCAGGAGGACTGCGCGTTGGTGGAGGCCGTGCGGCCGTCCACCGCCTGCGAGGAGTAGGACAGCTCGACCTCGGGCTGCGGGCCGCCGGGGACCTCGGGCGCCTCGATCGGGTACGTCCAGGAGAACCCTCCGGAGGACGAGCCGGCCATCCAGGAACCGGACGGCGACAACGAGGTGGCCTCGTGGCTGCCACCGGGACCCGAGGCGGCGGCCGCCGCGGCGAACACGGTGGGCGCGGCGGCCAGGTCGGCGGTGCCGGAGACCGTCTTCGCGGCCGGGTCGTTGGCCCCGGGCAGCGGGGTGCGCGTACGGCAGGACTCCAGCTCGGGCGTGGTCAGCGCACAGGCCGGAAGGCGGTAGAGCCGGAGCCGGGAGCCCCAGTCACCGCCGTAGGTGTCCTTGATCGACGCGTAGTCCAACTCCAGTTCGACCGAACCGGAGGCGGCGGGAGCGAGTCCGCTCTTCGCGGGGGCCGCGGTGAACAGCACGCCCTGGACGCCGGCCCTGCGGGCGGCGGCCTCGTCCTTGACCTGGACCTGGACGGCCGTACCGGCCTCGGCGACGGCCTGCTTCGGGGCCGGGCCGCTGCTGCGCAGGCCCCTGCGGGCGCTCGCGGCGGGTGTCTGACGGGCCTTCACCACGCCGGTCTTCACGGTGGTGGAGCCCTGGGAGCCCTTCAGGCCCGGGGTGGCGCCGGTGGTCAGCGGCGCACGCTGGGGCAGTTTGTCACGGCTGTCGGTCACCAGCGTCGTGAACGTGTCGGCCGCGATCGAGCCCGCGGCGGGCTTGAAGCTGCCCGTGGCCTGGTCAGGAGCCTCGGGGCGCTTCTTGGTGAATTCCCTTCCGGGAACCGAGCGATCGGGTTTCACATCGGAGATCCGGGTGCTTCCGTCGGCGGCGCTCGCGTCGTCGGGTATCAGTCCGACGAAGAGAACGAGCCCCACGAAGAGGGAAACGGATCTGTGCCAGTGCCCCAAATACCTTAACTGTCTTATTAGTTGGTCCACTAACGGACCTCCCCCTCACTCTGAGTGACCGAGTGTTGAACGGTCAGACAGTAAGCGCTCGCGATCACCCGGGCAAGTAAAGGCAGGGCAATGCGACAATCCCCACTTCTGCTACCGGTGAGCAAAGAATTCCCTGTGTGACGTGTACTGTTCGGCGTCGCGGCCCTGCGTCCAAGGGTTCGCAGCGACCCCGGAAGGGGCTCGCACGGCATCGACTCCGGGGGGATTCGCCCATGCCAGACACATCCCGAAGACAGCGCCGGACCAGGCGCTCGGCGCGGGCCGCGCTCGTCGCGGTGCTCGCCGGCGGGACTCTGGGGCTGACACCGATCACACCGCTCACCGCGACGGCGGCGGACACCGACTCGACCACGGTGACCGCAGGCGCCGAGGAGCGGGCACTGAAGCAGGCCGCACAGACCGGCGAGCCCGTGGAGGTGGTGTCGGCCCGCACCGAGACCAGCGAGACACACGCCTTACCGAACGGCAACCTCCGTCACACCCAGCACACCCAGCCCGTGCGCGTGAAGCGCGAGGGCGTCTGGACCCCGGTGGACACCACGCTCACCGAGACGGCCGGCCGGATATCGCCCAAGGCGGCGCCCGGCCGCGTCACCTTCTCCGCCGGCGGCGACAACCGCCTGGTGACCCTCGCCGACCAGGGCGGCGAACTGGCCCTGACCTGGCCGACAGCCCTGCCCGAGCCGGTCCTCGAGGGCTCGACCGCGACCTACCCCGAGGTCTTCCCCGGGGTCGACCTCGCTGTGAGGGCGGGGCTCGACGGTTTCAGCCAGGCGCTGATCGTGAAGACGCCCGAGGCGGCCGACCGGCCCGAGCTGAACCGGATCGGCTTCGGGGTCCACGCCGAGGGCCTCGACCTGACCAAGGATGCCGAGAACGGCACGCTCCGGGCGGTCAACGCGGCCGGCCGGACCGTGTTCGCCTCCTCCACGGCCCGCATGTGGGACTCCTCCGCCGAGCCGGAGCAGGCTCCGGCGGCCAGGACCGCCCCGCGCGGCACGCGCGCGGTGCGCTCGGCCCCGGTCTCCGACCCCTCCCCGCTGACGCCCGGCACCAAGAGCTCCGAGGTGGGCGTCCAGGTCACCGACGAGCAGATCGTCCTGACGCCGGACCAGAAGCTGCTGGACGCGCCGGACACCGAGTTCCCCGTCTACATCGACCCGCGCATGACCGGCACCCGCGAGGCTTGGACGATCGCCTACAGGCCGCATCCGAGCAGCAGCTACTGGAACGGCACCGGCTGGGACGGCGGCAAGACGAGCGAGGCGCGCGTCGGCTACGAGTCCAAAACGGGAGGCCTGGCCCGGTCCTACTTCCGCGTCGGTTCCAAGTTCCTCGCCGGCGTGAAGGTGATCGACGCGCAGTTCCAGATCACCGAGACCCACGCGTGGTCCTGCACGCCGAAGCCGGTCGAGCTGTGGCTGACCGGTGCGATCTCCTCGGCGACCACCTGGAACAAGCAGCCGGCCCTGAAGACCCTCCAGGACAGCCGCAACTACGCCCACGGCAACGAGGAAGTGGGCTGCGCCGCCAGCGCGGCGGTCGAGTTCACCGCCAAGGACGCGGCCGTCAAGGCGGCGGCCGGCAAGTGGTCCAACATCACCTTCGGTCTCAAGGCGCCGGACAAGGCGGAGGAGAGCAAGGACGAGTACAGCTGGAAGAAGTTCAAGCCGGACGCCAAGCTGATCGTCGAGTTCAACCGTCTGCCGAAGGCCCCGTGGGCCCTGGACACCGTTCCCAGCACCAAGGTGAGCGCCACCGAGTGCGGCAACGGCTCGTCCTACGTCACCGTCGGCAACACCGACGTCACGCTGACCGCGCAGGTCTGGGACCAGGACGGCGGCAAGGTCAACGTCCAGTTCCACCTGTGGGCGACCGGCAAGCACGACACCGCGCCCGGCATCATCTTCGACAAGAGGGTGCAGGTCACGGTCAAGGCCGGCGACTCCAAGGGCGCACAGGCGCGGGTGGTCGTGGGCAAGGACCTGCTGACCCGGCACATCGGTGCCAGCAACGGGCAGTTCTCCTGGAAGGCGCAGGCCGAGGACACCGCTGACGCGGCCTTCGCCTCCGACTGGACACCGACCAAGGGCGCCCCGGGCTGCCGCTTCGGCTTCGACCCGAAGGCCCCGACCGTGATGCCGGCCGTCGACTCCAAGGACGACCTGTTCCCCGAGACGACGGCCGACATGGAGCCGGTCGAGGGCGCGCTGGCCCGCACCAAGGGCGTGTTCCAGTTCGGCGCCAACGGCGAGACGGGCGCGACCGAGTACCTGTACGGACTGGACCGCACCCCGCCGAGCAGCTCGGCCAAGCCCACGACCAAGGGCGGCCCGGCCACCGCGGAGGTCACCCCGCTCACCCCGGGACCGCACACGCTGTACGTGCGGATCGTGGACACGGGCGGCAACCCCGGCCCGATCTACCCGTACCGCTTCTACGTCAAGAGCCCGGGGGTGACGGACAAGCCCGGTGACGTCAACGGCGACGGCCTGCCCGACATGTTCGCGGTCGACGGCACCAACAACCTTCGGCTGTACGGCGGCACGGGCGACGGCAAGGTCGCGACGATGATCCCGCTGTCCTCCGGAGGCGCCTGGAACGGGGTGCTGATGACGCACCGGGGCGACTGGACGGACGACTTCTACGAGGACCTGGTGGCACGCCACTCGGACGGCAGGCTCTACCTGTACCCGAACAACGGACAGGGTGAGTTCACCGCCGACACCCGGGAGGAGGTGTACGTCTACCCGGACGCGGAGACGGAGGTGTCGACCGACCCCGCGACGATCAAGCAGATCGTGTCCGTGGGGGACATCACCGCCGACTCCGACGCGCACTACCCCGACTTCGTCGCGGTCATCGGTGACCAGCTGTGGTTCATGCAGGGCCACTTCGGCGGAATCGACTCGGGGTACCTGATCGGCGGCTCGGGCTGGGGCAACATGCAGCTCGCCTCGCCGGGTGACGTCGACGGGGACGGTTTCACCGACCTCATCGCCCGCAACACCACCAACGGCGAGCTGTGGGTGTACCACGGCCGCAGCCCGGGTGACGCGGACGAGGACGGTGTCCCCGACGGTGGCACCGACCCGGCGTCCCTGGGCACCGCCGAGAACCGCACGGCGTACGCCACGGGCTGGACCACGACGGCCCGCCCGCAGCTGACCGCCACGGGCGACTCCAACGGCGACGGTGTCCCGGATCTGTGGACCACGACCGCCAACACCACGGCGGGTCTGGAGTTCGTCCCCGGCCGCAGGACCGGCCTGGTCGGTCCGCCGACGGTGGTCGGAGCGGGAGGATGGCAGGCGATCAAGCGGATCTCCTGACCCCTTTTCCCGAGGACAGACCCGACCGGGGCCGGAGCGACACGCTCCGGCCCCGGTCGGCCGTGTGGGGGGCGGATGCCGATGCGTGAACCCGGCCTCCGCCACTGCGCGAGCCGTCGACGCGCCAGGGGTTCGACTCCACGGTCCGGTCCACGACCCCAGCAGCCGGATCGCCGCCCACCGTCGGCTGGAACTCCCCCCGTTCGGCCGGGCGGACGCACACCGCGTGGTTCCTCGCGTTACTGCGCGAGCCATTGACGCGCCAGGGGTTCGACTCTACGGTCCCGTCCGATGACGCGAGCGCTGTTCGGCATGACGAACGGCGATCCCCCACCGAAGGAGCGTCCGCATGAGCCGTACCTCCCGCACCTCGCGCACGTCACCCCTGTCCCGCAAGGCCGCCCTCTTCTCCCTCCCCGCAGCCCTCCTCCTCGCCCTCACCCCCTCCGCCGCCACCGCCTACCCCGGCCCCGGCAACGTCACCGGTGCCACCGTGGTCCACGACCCGACGATGATCCGCACCTCCGCCGGCCGTTACCTGCTGTACGCCACCGGGGGCGGACTGTCCTACCGGACCTCCACCGACCGGGTCGCGTTCGGCGCGGGCGGCGACGCGTTCCCGACGAAGCCGGGCTGGTGGTCGTCGTACGGGGCGACCGAGGCGTGGGCGCCGGACATCTCCTACCAGGGCGGCAAGTACCTGATGTACTACGCCGTCTCGACCTTCGGGTCGAACCGGTCCGCCATCGGGCTGGCCACGTCCGGCACCGGTCTGCCGGGCTCCTGGAGCGACCAGGGGACCGTCTACACCTCCACGACCTCCAGCGACTACAACGCCATCGACCCCAACCTCTTCGTCGACGACGACGGCCGGTGGTGGCTGTCGTTCGGGAGCTGGTGGACGGGGCTGAAGATGATCCAGATCAATCCGGCCACCGGGAAGCAGCTGCCGGGCAGCACCACGCGGTACTCCCTCGCCTCCCGCCCCACAGGGACCAAGGCCGTCGAAGCGCCGTTCATCGTCAAGCGGGGCGGCTACTACTACCTCTTCGCCTCGTACGACACCTGCTGCGCCGGCACCGGCTCCACCTACAAGGTCAAGGTCGGCCGCGCCACCAGCGTCACCGGGCCGTACCGCGACAGGAACGGCGTCGCGCTCATGAACAACGGAGGGACGCCCGTGCTGGAGTCGCACGGCCGGTACATCGGCCCCGGCGGCCAGTCGATCACGAAGGACTCCGACGGCGACCTGATCGTCTACCACTACTACGACGGCAACGCCAACGGCACCCCCAAACTCGGCATCAACCTACTGAACTGGAGCACTGGATGGCCCGTCGCCTACTGACCCTGTTGACCGCGCTGTTGCTCGCCCTCTCGCTCGGGCAGTCCTCCGCGAACGCGGCCTCCTTCGCCAACCCGGTCAAGACGCAGAAGGGCGCCGACCCCTGGATCTCGTACCACAACGGCAACTACTACCTGGTGACGACGAGCTGGACCGACGTCATCACCATCCGCAAGTCCGCGACCCTGGCCGGGCTCGCCACCGCGCCGAGCGTGCAGGTGTGGAAGGGTGACGCGCCCTCGCGCTGCTGCAACATCTGGGCACCGGAACTGCACTTCATCAACGGCCGTTGGTACCTGTACTACGTCGCCGGGCAGAACATCACCGACTACAACGCGACCCAGCGGACGCATGTGCTGGAGAGCGCCGGGTCCGACCCGATGGGGCCGTACACCTACAAGAACCAGCTCAACTCCGCCTGGATGTTGGATCCGACGGTCGCCACCATCAACGGGCAGCTGTACCTCTTCGGCAGCCTGAGCGGCGGCACGCAGAACCTCGTCGCCGCCCGTATGTCGAACCCGTACACCCTCGCCACCGGCTTCTCCACCGTCTCCACGCCGACCTTCGACTGGGAGCGCAACGGCACGGTCAACGAGGGCCCGGAAATCCTCCAGCGCGGCGGCAGGACCTTCCTGATCTACTCGGCGAGCGGCTGCTGGACCCCCGACTACAAGCTCGGCCAGCTCACCCTCACCGGTTCCGACCCGCTCGCGGCGTCCTCCTGGACGAAGAAGTCCACGCCGGTCTTCCAGCGCAACGACGCGAACAGCGTCTACGGCCCCGGCCACAACGGCTTCTTCACCTCACCCGACGGCACCGAGAGCTGGATCGTCTACCACGCCAACGACGCGGCCTCGGACGGCTGTGACAACGGGCGGACGACGAGGGCGCAGAAGTTCACCTGGAACGCCGACGGCACGCCGAACCTCGGTACGCCGGTCCGCCTGGGCGCGAGCCAGACGGGACCGTCGGGGGAGCCGTCCACCGTGTCCACGACGTACACCCTCACCAACCGCAACAGCGGCAAGTGCCTCGACGTGGCCGGGGGTTCGGCCGCCGACGGCGCCAACGTCCAGCAGTACACCTGCAACGGCGGCGCCAACCAGCGCTGGCGGATCGAGGACCTGGGCGACGACACCAGCCGCCTGGTCAACGTCGCCACCGGCAAGGTCCTCGACACCGCCGACTGCTCCACGGCCGACGGCGCCGACCTGCGCCAGTGGAGCTGGCTGAACAACACCTGCCAGCGCTTCCGGTTCCTGGCCACCGACAGCGACTACGTCCGCGTCGTCAACCAGGCCACCGGCAAGGTCGCCGACGTCGCCGGCTGCTCGACGGCCGACGCCGCCGACGTACGGCAGTGGACCTGGCTCAACAACGCCTGCCAGCAGTGGCGGCTGAACCCGGTCTGAGGCCCGGGGGCCGGACGCGCCGGGGAGTCGGATCAGCCCGCCTGACCCATCCCCGCCGCGTTCGGCCAGCTCTGCGCGTTGGGCCAGCCGGTCGCGGCGGCGGGGGAGAGGCCGTTGGTGCCGCGCACCTGGGCGGCGGTGAGGCCGCCTCTGGCCGGGACGCCGGGCGGGGTCGGGCCCGCGGGTGCGGCGGGCGCCGGAGCGGGCGCCGCCGGTGACGGTGCCGGCATCGGGGCCGGGGCGGGGGACATCGCCGGGATCATGGCGGGAGCCATCGCGGGTGTCATCGCGGGTGCCATGGCCGGTGTCATCACCGGGGCCGGTGCCGGTGTCATCGCCGGGCCCGGTGCCGGTGCCGCGGCGGGCACGGGGGCCATCGCGGCCGGTGCCAGGGGGTTCGTCGCGGCCGGGGCCGCGGGGGCCGGCGGGGGGAAGACCTGGGCGGCGGCCGGAAGCGGCACCCCGGCGCCGTGGGACGGGGTGGGTGCCGCCGCCGGCATCTGCATGCCGACGGCGGCCGCCGGGGCCGCGGTGAGCCCCGGCATCCCGGCGCCGACGGCCTGAGCGGCAAGGCCTTGGATGCCGGCCCCGTTGGTGGCGCCGACCAGCCGGTCCACCGCCGCCGTGCCCGAGCTGTAGCTGGTCCCGGCGCCCAGCTCGGGTACGGCGGCTCCCCTCCTGGTCCCGTAGAGCACCTGTTCCAGGCCGGACACCAGGCGACGCACGTCCACCTGGGGGCGCACCACGAGCCGCAGGAAGCGGCTGGAGGAGCCGATCTTGTTGCCGCACTCGCGGACCAGGATCCGGTGCTCGGTGAGCAGCCGGTCGCGGACCACGGTGCCCTCGGCGCCCACGGGAAGGCGCACGAAGAGGAAGTTCCCCTGCGAGGGGTAGACGGTCAGGCCCGGCAGCGCGGAGAGCTGGCTCGCCATCTCCAGACGGTCCCGGCGCACCTGCATCAGGCTCTGCGCGTACTCGGGGCCGTGCTCCTTCAGCATGAACACCACGTGCTCGGCGAAGGAGTTGAGGTTCCACTTCGGCAGCATGGAGCGGACCCGGCCGGCCAGCGCCGGGTTCGCCACCAGGTAGCCGAAGCGGATGCCGTGCAGACCGAAGTTCTTGCCGAGGCTGCGCAGCACGACGACGTTCGGACGCAGCATCGCCTCCTGGACGACCGACGGCTCGGCCTCGGCGTCCGCGAACTCCAGGAACGACTCGTCGATGACGACCAGGTCCAGGTCGGCCATCGCGTCCATGAACTGCACGACCGCGTGCTTGTGCAGGAACCCGCCGTCGGGGTTGTTGGGGTTGCAGATCACGGCGACCCGGGTCCCGCGGGCGCGGATGAACTCGGCGTACTGCGCGAGGTCCAGGGCGAAGCCGCTGGACTCCTGGAGCGGGAACATGTCGACCCGCTTGCCGGTCTCCATCGGCTGGTCGGTCCAGCGGCCGAAGGTGGGGACCGGGACGGCGAGGGACTCGCGGACCAGCAGGTGGTCGATCCAGGTGATCAGCTCGGTCGAGCCGTTGCCCATCGCCACGGCCTGCGGCGGCAGCTGGAGGAGGCTGCACAGCTCGGCGGTGATCGTGTCGGCGCTGCTCGGGTAGTAGGTGATGATGTCCCGCAGCCGGGCCGACATCTCGTCGAACATCTGCGGGGTGGGGAAGTAGGGGTTGCAGGGGATGCAGAAGTCCACCGGGCCGTCCCCGCCCTCGCGCGTCAGCGCAGCCATCGACGGGCTGTGCGCCGCGGTGCTGCGGAACAACGAGGTGACGTTGTCGGCCATGGAACCTCCGTATGGGGCGGACCCGGTGGGGACGCCCGGGCCCGTCGTCATGTAAGGGCGGCACGCGCGGGGGAGCGCGGGCCGCCCCTACATACGGAGGCTGGAGTGACGCTGTTCAACCCCTGGGGGGAGCGTCATGAAGTTGTGCGCCTGCTGTGAAGGCGGATCAGCGGCCGAACGAGTGGATCGTGGTGCTCCGGTAGGTCTCGCCGGGCCGCAGGACGGTCGACGGGAACGACGGCTTGTTCGGCGAGTCCGGGAAGTGCTGCGTCTCCAGGCAGAGTCCGTCGCCCTGGCGGTGGACCCTGCCGCCGCTGCCGACGAGGGTGCCGTCGAGGAAGTTGCCGGAGTAGAACTGCAGGCCGGGCTCGGTGGTGGCGATCCGCAGGGTGCGACCGGAGGCGGGGTCGCGCAGGGTGGCGACGTGCTCGGGCCGCGCGGTGACGCCCTTGTCGAGGACCCAGTTGTGGTCGAAGCCCTTGGCGTGCAGCAGCTGGGGGTGCGCGGCGCGGATGTCCTCGCCGACGGTCTTGGCGCGGCGGAAGTCGAAGGGGGTGCCGGCGACGTCCGCGAGCTCGCCCGTGGGGATCAGACCGGAGTCGACGGGGGTGTAGCGGGAGGCGGCGATCTCCAGCTCGTGGTCGTGGACCGAGCCGCCGTCCTCACCGGCGAGGTTCCAGTAGACGTGGTTGGTGAGGTTGACGACGGTGGCCCGGTCGGTGGTGGCCTCGTAGTCGACGCGCCAGTCCCCCTGCCCGGTGAGGGCGTAGACGACCTGCACCTCGAGCGTGCCGGGGTAGCCCATCTCCCCGTCGGCGCTCGTGCGCGAGAGGCGGAGGCCGACGTCGGGGCCGTCGGTGAACGGCTCGACGTCCCACACCCGCCGGTCGAAGCCCTCGGCACCGCCGTGCAGGCTGTTCGCGCCGTCGTTGACGTCGATGCGGTGGGACGCGCCGTCGAGTGTGAACCGCCCCTCGCCGATGCGGTTGCCGTACCGTCCGATCAGCGCGCCGAAGTACGGGCTCGCGGCGACGTAGTCCTCGAGGCCGGCGAAGCCGAGCGAGACGTTCCGGTGACGGCCGTGCCGGTCGGGGATCTCCAGGGACTGGACGATACCTCCGTAGTCGAGGACCTTCAGGCGGGTGTCGCCGTTGGTCAGGGTCCAGCTGTGGATCTCGGTGCCGTCGGCGAGCCTGCCGAAGAGGTTCTTCACCGCGTCCTGCCTCCCGGGGCAAGGGTGGGGCCCCGCCGGTTCTTCCGGCGGGGCCCGTCTGCTGACTTACGAACCGGACTTGCGCTTGTTCCAGACGTCGAACCCGACCGCGGCCAGCAGGGCCAGGCCCTTGATGACCTGCTGCCAGTCGCTGCCGACGCCGAGGAGGTTCATGCCGTTGTTCAGCACGCCGAGGACGAGACCGCCGATGATCGCGCCGAGGACCGTACCGACACCGCCGCTCATCGACGCGCCGCCGATGAACGCCGAGGCGATCGCCTCGAGTTCGAAGTTCAGACCCGCCTTCGGACCGGCCGCGTTCAGACGGGCGGCGACGACCAGACCCGCCAGAGCCGCGAGCAGGCCCATGTTCAGGAAGACGTAGAAGGTGACCTTCTTGTCCTTCACACCGGACAGCTTCGCCGCCGGCAGGTTGCCGCCGATGGCGTAGATGTGCCGGCCGAAGACCGAGTTGCGCATCAGGTAGCCGTAGCCGACCACCAGCACGCCCAGGACCAGCAGGATGATCGGCGCGCCCTTGTAGCTGGCGAGCAGCATCGTGACCACGAGGATCGCGGCGACGATCGAGACGATCTTCAGCAGGAAGATGTTGCGCGGCACCACGTCCAGCGAGAACTCCTGCTGGCGCTTGCGGTCCCGGAACTCCTGCAGGACCACGAAGACGATCAGGGCGATGCCCAGCAGCAGCGTGATGTTGTGGTAGTTGGTGCGCGGTCCGGCCTCGGGCAGGAAGCCGTTGCCGATCTTCTGCAGTCCGTCCGGGAAGGGGCCGAGGGTCTGGCCCTCCAGCAGGATCTCCGTGACACCGCGGAAGGTCAGCATGCCCGCGAGGGTCACGATGAACGACGGTATGCCGAGATACGCGATGAGGTAGCCCTGGACCGAGCCGGCCACGGCGCCCACCACCAGGCAGAGCACCACCGCGACGGGCCACGACACGTCGTGCTGCACCGTCAGCACGGCCGCGAAGGCTCCCACGAACGCCGTCAGCGAGCCGACCGACAGGTCGATGTGGCCGGCGATGATCACCAGCATCATGCCGATCGCGAGGATCAGGATGTAGCTGTTCTGGAGCACCAGGTTGGAGACGTTGCGCGGCAGCAGCAGGTCGCCGTCGGTCCACACCGCGAAGAGGGCGACGATCAGACCGAGGGCGATCAGCATGCCGTACTGGCGCATGTTGCGGCGCAGACCGTCCAGCATCAGCTGGAGCAGGTTCCCGCCCCCCGCCCCACCGCTCTTGCCCGGCGGCGCGGCGACCGGGCTCTTGTCGGTCACTTCGGTGCTCATCGCGTTACCTCTTTGTCCTTCGTCATCTGACGCATCAGCACTTCCTGCGTGGCCTCGGCCCGCGCGACCTCGCCCGTGAGGCGGCCGGCGGCCATGGTGTAGATGCGGTCGCACATGCCGAGCAGCTCGGGCAGCTCGGAGGAGATGAAGACGACCGCCTTGCCCTGGGCCGCCAACTGGTCGATGACCGTGTAGATCTCGTACTTGGCGCCCACGTCGATACCGCGCGTGGGCTCGTCCAGGATCAGCACGTCCGGACCCGCGAAGATCCACTTGCTGAGGACGACCTTCTGCTGGTTGCCGCCGGAGAGCTTGCCCACCGGCTCGAAGACGGTCGGCGCCTTGATGTTCATGGACTTGCGGTAGCCCTCGGAGACCTGCCGTTCCGCGTGCTCGTCGACGACCCCGCGTCTGGCCACCTTGTTCAGGGCGGTCAGGGAGATGTTGCGGTTGATGGTGTCGATGAGGTTGAGGCCGTAGTGCTTGCGGTCCTCGGTGACGTACGCGATCCCGTGGCCGACCGCCTCCGGGACGGACTTCGTCCGGATCTCCTTGCCGTCCTTGAGGACCGTGCCGCCGGCGTAGCGGCCGTAGGTGCGCCCGAAGACGCTCATCGCGAGCTCGGTGCGGCCGGCGCCCATCAGGCCCGCGATGCCGACGATCTCCCCGCGCCGCACCTGGATCGACACGTCGTCGACGACCTTGCGCTGCTGGTCGATCGGGTGGTGCACGGTCCAGTTGCGGATCTCCAGCGCGGGGGCCGCGCCCTCTTCGGGCTCGTGCGGGGTGCGCTCGGGGAAGCGGTGGTCGAGGTCGCGCCCGACCATGCCGCTGATGATCCGGTCCTCGGTGGTCTCCGGCGACTTCACGTCCAGGGTCTCGATGGACCGGCCGTCGCGGATGATCGTGACCGAGTCGGCGACCTTGCGGATCTCGTTCAGCTTGTGGGAGATGATGATCGAGGTGATGCCCTGCTTCTTCAGCTCCAGGATGAGATCGAGGAGTTTGTCGCTGTCCTCGTCGTTCAGGGCCGCGGTCGGCTCGTCCAGGATGAGCAGCTTCACCTCCTTCGACAGCGCCTTGGCGATCTCCACCAGCTGCTGCTTGCCGACGCCGATGTCGGCGACGCGGGTGTGCGGGTGGTCGCTCAGACCGACCCGGCGCAGCAGCTCGCTGGCCCTGCGCAGGGTCTCGTTCCAGTTGATGACTCCGCGCGTCGCCTGCTCGTTGCCGAGGAAGATGTTCTCCGCGAGGGAGAGGTACGGCACCAGCGCCAGCTCCTGGTGGATGATCACGATGCCGTGCTGCTCGCTCGCGCGGATGTCCTTGAAGCGGCAGACCTCTCCCTCGAAGAGGATCTCACCTTCGTAACTGCCGTGCGGATGGACGCCGGAAAGCACCTTCATCAAGGTCGATTTCCCGGCGCCGTTCTCACCGCAGATGGCGTGGACCTCGCCCTGCCGGACGGTCAGGGTGACGTCCGACAGCGCTTTCACACCGGGAAAGGTCTTGACGATCGAGCGCATTTCCAGGACGGGTCCCGCCATGGTCGTGCCTTCCAATCAGTAAGTGTCGACGACTACTTGAGCTGGTCAGCGGTGTAGTAGCCGCCCTTGACGAGGACTTCCTCGTAGTTGGCCTTGTCGACGCTCACCGGCTGGAGCAGGTAGGCGGGGACGACCTTGGTGCCGTTGTCGTAGGTCTTGGTGTCGTTGACCTCGGGCTTCTTGCCGTTCAGCACCGCGTCGACCATGTTCGAGGCGACCTTGGCCAGCTCCCGCAGGTCCTTGTAGACGGTCTGCGTCTGCCCGCCCGCGATGATCGACTTCACCGAGGCCAGCTCGGCGTCCTGGCCGGTGATCACCGGCAGCGGCTTGCTCCCGGAGCCGTAGCCGTCGGACTTCAGCGCCGACAGGATGCCGATGGAGATGCCGTCGTACGGCGAGAGCACCGCGTCGACCTTGGCGGTCTTGTAGGACTTGGTCAGAATGTCGTCCATGCGCCGCTGGGCGGTGGCGCCGTCCCAGCGCAGGGTGGTGACCTGGTTCAGGCTGGTCTGGCCGGACTGGACGACGAGCTTCTTGCTGTCGATGTACGGCTTCAGCACGCTCATCGCGCCGTTGAAGAAGTACTTCGTGTTGTTGTCGTCGTTGGAGCCGGCGAACAGCTCGATGTTGAAGGGGCCCTTGCCGCCCTTCAGGCCGAGCTTGTCGACGATGTAGTTGGCCTGGAGCTGGCCGACCTTCTCGTTGTCGAAGGAGGCGTAGTAGTCGACGTTCGGCGAGCCGAGGATGAGGCGGTCGTAGGAGATGACCGGGATGTTCGCGTCCTTGGCCTGCTGGAGGACGTTGTTGAGCGACTTGTTGTCGATGGCCGCGACGATCAGCGCCTTGACACCCTGGGTGATCAGGTTCTCGATCTGGGAGACCTGCTGGTCGGGGTCGTCCTCGCCGTAGACCAGCTTGGTCTTGTAGCCCTTGGCCTCGAGGTCCTTGACGACGTTGTTGCCGTCGGAGATCCAGCGCTCGGACGACTTGGTCGGCATCGCGATGCCGATGGTCCCGCCCTTGGTGTCGCCGGAGGTCTCCTTGCTCCCGCCCTCGCCGCTCTGGCCGCAGGCGGACAGGGTCAGGGCGAGGGAGGCGGCGCCGGCAACGGCGGCGAGTGCGGCTCTGCGAGTACGCATGATCATGTTCCTTGGTGTGGTGAGGGTGGCCTCGGTCCGGCGGGCGGTGGCGCATTGTGCGGTGCGGGGACCGAAAGAATCCGTGTGTGGGATTGTGTTCGGCTGCGTCGCGTTCTGTGAAGAGGGTTTGTCCGGAACGTTATGCGGAAATTTCGAACCGGTTCAGCGTTCCGGGCAGACGCGAGCCCAGAGGAGCCATGTCACCGGCCGCTCCGTGCCGTGCGAGCAGGTCCAGGGCCAGCCGGCCGCGGCGCACCCGCTCCTTGGCGGTGGACAGCGTCACGTCCCTCAGGTGGTGCCCGTAGGGGTAGATCGCCGGAGCCTTGGACAGGCCGAACTTCAGGTAGAGCGGTGCGCCGCGCCGGATCAGCTCGGCCACCTCGTACATCCGAATGTAGCCGCCGAGGTCGTCGGGCGCCTCGATGTACATGTCCATGGGAGCGGCGGACAATCGGCGGATCTCGGTGAGGTGATCGAGCGTCAGGTCGCTGGGCACGTTGACCGAGTCGGCGCCCAGCCGCTCGTACACCGCGTACGAGGCCGGGTTCACGGGCCCGATCAGCGCCGAGACCTTGAGCGTGGTGTCGGCCGGGATGATGCCGGCCTCCCGCGCCCGGTGCAGCGTCCACAGCACGCCCTCGTCGGCGACGAGCAGGCACTTGACGCCCAGCTCCGTGGCCCGCACGGCGTCCTCGACGCATCCGGCGACGGCGTCGTGGCCTCTGGCTCTGAGCCCCGCGCCCCGGGAGTCGGTCCGGGTCGACCCGCCGATGTCCCAGGTGCCGCGCGGCCCGGTGAACAGGCACAGCTCGATGTCGCGCTCGGCGGTGGCCTCGACCATCTCGGTGATCTCGGCGTCGGTCAGCATCCACACGCCGCTGCCCTGGCTGATCCGGTGGATCGGCACGTCGAGCCGCGAGGCCTCCTTCAGGACGACGGCCAGCGCTTCGGGCCCCTCGCACGAGGGGATCTCGGTGCGCCAGCGGCCGCCGCCCGGGAAGGTGTGCCCGGAGGTGTCGGCGGGGTCGAGGGCGGGCGAGCCCAGGCCGAGCGCGGTGAGCGCCTGCTCACCGGGTCGACGGGCGGCCGTGGCGGAAGCGTCGGTCGTCACAAGCTGTCCTTCGTGTTCGATATGTCGGACGAGATTCGGAGTGCGCGGCGTGCGGGGCTTGGGTGTACGCCGGTACGGAGGCCGTCAGGTCGCCCCCGTACCGGCGTACGTCTAGGGGTGCAGCAGTACCTTGCCCACCTTCGGATCACCGGAGCCCACCAGCTCGATCGCCGCGGCGAACTCCGCGAGCGACAGCTCGTGGGTGACCAGCGGCCGCGGGTCGAGCAGCCCGGCCCCGAACACCCGCACCGTGTGCGACCAGGCGTCCGGCGGTGCCCCGAAGACGGTGTGCACCTCCAGCTGCCGTACGACCAGGTCCGTCGGGTCGAGCCCGTCGGCGCCCGGCGCCGGGATGCCCGTCAGCACCAGCCGCCCGCCGCGCCGCAGCAGGGACGCGGCGGTCTGCGCGGCGGACGCCGATCCGGCGGTCTCGATCACGACGTCGAAGTCGTCGGGCAGTGCCCGGCCCCGCGTGCGGAAGTCGGTGGCCCCGAACCGCCGCGAGAGGGCCTCCCGGTCGTTCCGCGTGCCGACGACCAGCAGTTCGCTGGGCGAACCCGCCTTCAGGAACTGGACGGCGAACATGCCCAGCGTCCCGGTGCCGACCACGGCCACCCGCTCGCCGGGCAGCGCGTGCGCCTTGATCGCGGCGGCCGCGATACAGGCGGCCGGCTCCAGCAGCGCCGCCGCCGTCAGGTCGGCGTCCCCCGGCAGCACGTGCAGCAGCCGGGCCGGCAGGGTGAGCGTGGCGGCCATCGCACCCGGCTGGGTGAACCCGGTCTCCTCGTACCCGTCCGTGCACAGCGTGGTCTCGCCCGCGTGGCAGCGGTCGCAGACCTGGCAGTTGCGGAAGCCCTCGCCGACGACCTTGCGGCCGACAAGGCCCTCCGGCACCCCGGCACCGACCGTCACCACCGTCCCCGACCACTCGTGGCCGGGGGTGACCGGGTAGCGGACGTATCCCTCGGGCCGGTTGCCCAGGTACACCTCGCGGTCGCTGCCGCAGATGCCCACCGCGTGGACGCGGACCAGTGCCTCACCGGGCTCGGGCTGCCGGGGCTCGTGCGCGACGAGCCGATGCTCGCCGGGCGCCTCGACGACGACGGCGGTGCTCACTTCTGGGTGCTCTTCGGCTTGCGCTGTTCCCAGCCCTCGGCCCACAGGTCGAAACGGGCCTGCTGCTGCGGGAACTCGGCGGCGGCGTCGATGTCCAGCTCGACCCCGAGGCCGGGCGCGTCGGACAGGTGGAAGTACCCGTCGACGACCTGCGGCGCCCCCTTGACGACCTTCTTGATCTCCGCGTCGGCGAAGTCGTTGAAGTGCTCGAGGATCTTGAAGTTGGGGGAGGTGAAGCCCACCTGGAGGGAGGCGGCGGTGAGCACGGGCCCGCCCACGTTGTGGGGAGCGACGAGCATGTAGTGGGTCTCGGCGGTCGCGGCGAGCTTCCGCGTCTCCCAGATGCCACCGATGTGGCCGACGTCCGGCTGGATGATGTCGACGGCCTGGCTCTCGAAGAGCTCGCGGAACTCGATCCGGTCGTGGATGCGCTCACCGGTGGCGACCGGGATGTCGACCTTGGCGGCCACCTTCTCCAGCGCCTTGAGGTTCTCCGGCGGGCAGGGCTCCTCCAGCCACGCGGGCTTGAAGGGGGCGAGTTCCTTGGCGAGGCGCACGGCCGTCGAGGGCGAGAACCGGCCGTGCATCTCCAGCATCAGCTCGGCGTCCGGCCCGATGGCGTCGCGCACGGCCTCGATCAGGGAGACGGCGTACAGCGTCTGCTCGTGGTCGAGCTCGTAGTGCCCCGTTCCGAAGGGGTCGATCTTGAGCGCCTTGTAGCCACGCTCCATGACTCCCTGAGCGGCCTTGTGGTACGCCTCGGGCGTCCGCTCGGTGGTGTACCAGCCGTTGGCGTAGGCCTTGACCTTGTCGGTCACCTTCCCGCCGAGCAGTTGCCAGACCGGCACCCCGAGAGCCTTGCCCTTGATGTCCCAGCAGGCCATCTCGACGACGGCGATGCCGGACATCACGATCTCGCCGGCGCGCCCGTAGTCGCCGTACTTCATGCGGCGCGTGAGGTCCTCGACAGCGAAGGGGTCCGAGCCGAGAATGTGGTTGACCTCGGCCTCTCTCAGGTAGCCGATCAGCGCGTCGGTGTGGCCCAGCATGCGGGTCTCGCCGACACCCGTGATGCCCTCGTCGGTGTGCACCAGGACGTAGGTCAGGTTGCGCCACGGCGTCCCGACCACATGCGTGCTGATTCCGGTGATGCGCACGGAAGTTACCTTTCGGCTGTTCGAGATTTCGTCACATGTTCGAAATGCTGGGCAGACAGTAAGGATGGCCCCAGGGGGGTGTCAATGGGTCGCACCGGTAACGGTTTCGGCAGTTTCGGCATCTCCTCCAAGGCAGGTGGGTGGCGGTGTGTGACAGGTCACTCGGTCCGCTGCGCCGGTATGGCCGGTTCCCACACAACTTTCACCAGGCGAACCTAGGAACGCGACCGTTCCGGAACCTAGTCTTCCCGCGTCATGGACTACTGCCACCCGTGCCGACGGCACCTCAACGGCGCCCTCGCCTGCCCGGGGTGCGGCACGCCGGCCGAATCGCTACGCGCGTATCCCCCGGACGAGACCGGCCCGGAGCCCTACGACGACGACTTCCGCGCCCCGTCCGACCACGACGACCATGACGGGCGCGAGGGCCACGCCGATCACGCCGATCACAGCGAGCACGCCTCCCGCGGCGAGCACGGCGAGCACGGCTACCGAGGCGACCCCGAGGGGGACGACGGCGGGCCGCAGGACCGCGCGGCGCGCCGCCGCGGGCAGGGCCGGGGCGGCCGGCGTTCCCCGGCGGCCTCGGCCGCCGCAGTGGAGGCCGGCCGGCGCGACCGCAGGGCCGCGGTCCACCGCCGGCGCCGCAAGCGCACGGTGCTGATCGCCGTCGGCTTCGTCCTGGCCGCGGGCGGACTGAGCCTGGCCGAACTCGGTGTGGACGCACCGGGATTCTCCTCCACCCCCAACCCCTCGGCGGCCGGGGGCGAGTCGTCCGAGATCGACGGCTCGTCGGCGGAGCCGAGCGCGCCGGGACGGCCCCTGGACGACCGGACGGACCCGGACGCGGACAAGGCCTCGTCGTCCCCCGAGGCGTCCGCCTCCCCCGACGCGACCGCCTCCCCGTCGGCCTCGGAGTCCCCGGGCGACGAGGGCGACGCCACCCGGGCCCCGGGCGAGGCCTCCCGGCCGGCCAGTGCTCCCGGCTCCTCCGGCCCGACGCCCCCGTCGGACTCCGGCTCGGCCCCGACCGCCGCCCCGACGCCGTCGGCCCCGGCCCCCGACCCGTCGCCGTCCCCGACGTGCCAGCGCTTCCTGTGGTGGTGCTCGTAGCGCTCGCCGCTCGGACCGCCCCCGGACGACCGGAGTCGGACACCGCGGCCGCCGCTCGGCGCCCTCGGTGGCCGGGGCACGCGGCGCCGTAGCGGGCGGATCGGGCGGCCGCCGCGAGGGGACGGGCCGGCCTGGCCGGGCGTGTTTCCGAGGCCGATCACGCGGCGCGTTATTCAACCGTGACGCCGTTCCGACGCAGACCCCTTGACCGTCGTGAATTGTTAGCGCTCACAATGACCTCCTCATTCACCAATCAGTGGCCGGTGCCGGCACGGGAGGTATGAGCGTCATGCCCGCACAGCCCCCGTCTGTGCTCCCGGCCGATGGCCTCGCGTTCTCCGGAGGTCCGTTGTGACGCCGGCAGGGCGGGACCATCCGCCCACCTCACAGGCCTTATCCGCAGACGACCGCCAAGGAGGTACGGCCGTGACACACGCACCGCTTCGGCCGCCCACCATGGCCGACGTGGCACGTCTGGCCGGCGTGTCCCACCAGACCGTGTCCCGCGTCCTCGCGGACCACCCGAACGTGCGGGAGGCCACACGGGCCAGGGTGCTGCGAGCGATCGAGGAGATGGGCTACCGCCGCAACTCCTCAGCACGCGCCCTGGCCACCCGGCGCACCCGGACCCTCGGGCTGGTGGCCTCCGACACCACCCTGTACGGACCGGCCAGCACCCTGTTCGCCCTCGAGGAGGCGGCGCGCGCCCGGGGATACCTCGTCTCGACGGTCAGTCTGCGCGAACTGACCATGGAGACGCTGTCCGAGGCGCTGGACCACCTCAGCGAGGGCGGGGTCGAAGGGGTCGTCGCCATCGCCCCGCAGCGGTCGGCAGTGGACGCCCTGGCCGAAATGCGGTATTCCTTCCCGGCAGTGGTCGTGGGCAGCGGGCCGAGCGTCGACATCCCCAGTGTCGGCGTCGACCAGCACCTGGGAGCACGGCTGGCCACCGGTCATCTGCTGGCGGCCGGTCACCGCACGGTCTGGCACCTCGCCGGACCCGAGGACTGGCAGGAGGCGGCCGACCGGGCCGCCGGCTGGCGGGCGACCCTCGAAGCGGCCGGTGTCGAGCCGCCCATGCTGCTGCGGGGGGACTGGAGCCCCCTGTCGGGCTACCGTGCGGGTCAGGAACTGGCCGGCTGGGTGGGCCGGGGACTGACCGCGGTCTTCGTCGCCAACGACCAGATGGCACTGGGGGTGTTGAGGGCCCTGCGTGAGGCGGGGGTCCGAACCCCCCAGGACGTCGCGGTGGTCGGCTTCGACGACATCCCGGAGTCGGAGTTCTTCGCACCTCCCCTCACCACCGTCCGGCAGGACTTCGCGACGGTGGGCAGGCAGGGCGTGTCACTGCTCCTGGAGCTGATCGAGGGCCGGCCGGCCGCCCAGGCCAGGGTGGCGATCGAACCCCAACTCGTCGTCCGGGCCAGTACGTTCCCGTACGCCGCTCAACCCGAGGGCGTACCCCTCTGACCAACCAGCAGGTCGCATGCGCCCCGTCGTGCGACCGACATACCGAACAATGATCGACAGGCTGGACGCAGTGCGGCCGGTCCCATCCAGTACCAGCGGGTCCCTCACCGGGCCGGCTCTTCAAAGGAGAAGAACATGCTCAACAGAAGGAACTTCCTCACCGCGGCGGTCGGCGTTGCGGCTGCGACGGGACTCGCGGCCTGCGCGAAGGAGGACGGCAACTCCTCAGGTTCCTCCGATGGCGGCAGCAAGGCGATCACCCTGGGCTTCGCCCAGGTCGGCTCGGAGAGCGGCTGGCGCACCGCCAACACCGACTCGGTGAAGGCGGCCGCGAAGGATGCCGGTATCAACCTCAAGTTCTCCGACGCCCAGCAGAAGCCGGAGAACCAGATCTCCGCGATCCGCAGCTACATCGCCCAGGGTGTCGACGTCATCGCCTTCTCGCCGACGGTCGTCAAGGGCTGGGACGTGGTGCTGAAGGAGGCCAAGGCCAAGAAGATCCCGGTGGTCCTCACCGACCGCTCCATCGAGACGTCCGACGAGTCCCTCTACGTGACGCTGGTGGGCTCCGACTTCACGGACGAGGGCCGCCGCGCCGCCAAGATCCTGGAGAAGGTTCTGGAGAAGGCCGGCCACAAGGGCAAGGTGAAGATCGCCCAGCTGGAGGGCAGCACCGGTACCGCCCCCGCGATCGAGCGCGCCAAGGGCTTCAAGGAGGTCATGGACGCCGAGCACAAGGACGACTGGGAGATCGTCACCAGCCAGAGCGGTGACTTCACCCGGGCCGGCGGCAAGCAGGTCATGGCGGCCTTCCTGCAGTCCAACCCGGACATCAACGTCCTCTACGCGCACAACGACGACATGGGTCTCGGCGCCATCCAGGCCATCGAGGCGGTCGGCAAGAAGCCCGGCAAGGACATCCTCATCGTCACGGTCGACGGTGTGAAGGACGGCTTCATCGCCATGTCCGAGGGCAAGATCAACGCCATCGTCGAGTGCAACCCGCTGCTCGGCCCCCAGCTGATGGACGTCGTGAAGAAGGTCCACGCCGGCGAGAAGGTCGAGCGCTGGATCAAGACCAAGGAGAGCGACTTCATGCAGGACCAGGCCAAGGACGCGCTCCCCACCCGCAAGTACTGACCGACCGCACCCACCGGCAGGGAGCCTCCGGCCGACCGGCGACCATCCGGCCCGGAAGGCTCCCTGCGGGCCTGAACCATTTCAAGAGGAGCGCTGCCATGGCAGAGCCGCGGCCCGTCCTGGAGATGACGGGCATTGTCAAAGAGTTTCCGGGGGTACGGGCTCTGTCGGGCGTCGACTTCCGGCTCTTCCCCGGCGAGATCCACGCCCTCATGGGCGAGAACGGGGCCGGGAAGTCCACCCTCATCAAGGTGCTGACCGGGGTCTACGCCCTGGACGGCGGCACCATCACCCTCGACGGCAAGGCCGTGCGGATCGGCAGCCCGCTGGAGGCGCAGCACGCCGGCATCAGCACGGTCTACCAGGAGGTCAACCTCTGCCCCAACCTCTCGGTGGCGGAGAACATCTTCATCGGCCGTGAACCCACCCGCGCGGGCCGCATCCAGTGGAAGCAGATGCGCAAGCAGGCCGCGGAGATGGTCGACCGGCTCGGCCTCGACATCGACGTGACGGCGCCGTTGTCCTCGTACCCGCTGGCCGTGCAGCAACTCGTCGCGATCGTACGGTCGGTGGGCCACGGCGACAGCGACGGCCAGGGCTCCGGCACCAAGGTGCTCGTCCTGGACGAGCCCACCTCCAGCCTCGACCGCGACGAGGTCCTCGAACTCTTCCGCCTGATGCGGCGGCTGCGGGACGAGGGCGTCGCGATCCTCTTCGTGTCGCACTTCCTCGACCAGATCTACGAGATCTGCGACCGCATGACCATCCTGCGTAACGGCACCCTGGTCGGCGAGCACATGGTGGCCGACCTCGACCAGGTCGGGCTGATCGAGCTGATGATCGGCAAGGCCCTGGACCAGCTGGAGGAGCTGCACGAGCACCAGCTGCGCTCCGACGTCGGCGAGACGCTCGTCAAGGCCGAGGGCCTGGGCCGCACCGGCGGTATCGCCCCCTTCGACCTGGAGATCAAGAAGGGCGAGGTGCTGGGCCTCGCCGGACTGCTCGGCTCGGGCCGCACCGAACTGGCCCGGCTGCTGTTCGGCGCCGACCAGCCCGACAGCGGCAAGGTGACCGTCGCCGGCAAGCAGGTCCCGATGAGCGCCCCCAACGACGCCATCGACGCCGGTGTCGCGTTCTGCTCGGAGAACCGCAAGACCGAGGGCCTCGTCCCCGACCTCACGGTGCGCGAGAACATCATCCTCGCCCTCCAGGCATCCCGCGGCTGGACCCGGCCCATCCCGGCCTCCCAGCGCGACGAACTCGTCGCCAAGTACATCAAGGCCCTCGACATCCGCCCTGCCAACCCCGAGGCCCGCGTCGGCCAGTTGAGCGGCGGCAACCAGCAGAAGGTGCTGCTCGCCCGCTGGCTGATCACCCAGCCGAAACTGCTGATCCTCGACGAGCCCACGCGCGGCATCGACATCGGCGCCAAGGCCGAAATCCAGAAGCTCGTGGTCTCCCTCTCCGAGGACGGCATGTCCGTGCTGTACATCGCGGCCGAACTGGAGGAGGTGCTCCGGCTCAGCCACACCATCGGCGTGCTGCGCGACCGCAAGCTCGTGGCACAGCTGACCAACGGGCCGGAGATCACCACCAGCAAGATCCTGGAGACCATCGCGAGCGGAGAGCACCAGTGAGTACCCCAGTGACCACCCCCTCCCGCTGGCGAGCACTGACGCACCACCACCTGTTCTGGCCGGTCGCGGTCCTGATCGTCCTGCTGCTCGTCAACGTTCCCTTCACACCCGACTTCTTCTCGATCAAGATGACGGACGGCCACCTCTACGGCAGCCTCATCTCGATCGTGCTGTTCGCCTCGCCGCTGATCCTGGTGGCGGTGGGCATGACCCTGGTCATCGCCACCGGCGGCATCGACCTCTCCGTCGGCGCCGTGGTCGCCATCACCGGCGCCCTGGCCTGCTCGTACATCAGCGACCAGTCCGACCAGAACGCGCTGGCGGGGGTCTTCCTCGCCATGGGCATCGGCCTCGTGGCCGCAGTGGTCTGCGGCCTGTGGAACGGCTTCCTCGTCGCCCGTATGGGCATCCAGCCCATCATTGCGACCCTCATCATCATGGTCGCGGGCCGAGGCGTGGCCCAGCTGATCACCGACGGCCAGATCATCACCATCAACAGTGAGCCGTACAAGCTGATCGGCGGCGGCTACTGGCTGACCCTGCCGTTCTCCATCTTCGTGGTGGGCGCGGTCGTCGCCGTCACGGTGGCGCTGACCCGCCGCACGGCCCTCGGCCTGCTGGTCGAGTCGGTCGGCGGCAACGCCGAGGCCAGCCGCCTGGTCGGCATCCGCTCGCGCCGTATCAAGATCATGGTGTACGTCTTCTGCGCGCTGTGCGCGGGCATCGCGGGCCTGATGATCAGTTCCAACACCTCGGCCGCGGACGGGAACAACGCCGGCCTGTGGATCGAACTCGACGCCATCCTCGCCGTGGTGATCGGCGGCACGTCGCTGCTCGGCGGCCGCTTCTCCATCGGCGGCACGGTGGTGGGCGCCCTGGTCATCCAGACCCTCACCACCACGATCTACACCATCGGCCTGCCGACCCAGACGAACCTGGTGTTCAAGGCCGCCGTGGTCATCGTCGTCTGCCTGCTCCAGTCCCCGAAGTTCCGCGCCAAGGTCTTCGGCGCCCGTGGGAAGACCCCGGCCCCGGCGGCGCCGTCCGTGGCCCCGGCCGATCCCGCTCCCAAGATGGAGGTGTCGTGATGAGTGCGACCACCCAGACCCCCACGACACCTCAGAAGCCGGAAAGCCGTACGCCTTCCGGGGCCGCCCGTCTGCTCGGCGACCGCCGGCTGCCCGTCCTGGTCACGGCCGCCCTGTTCCTCGCGATGTACATCGCCGGGCTCAGCCGCTACCAGAGCTACGGCTTCGGCGAACCGCAGGTGTTCCTCAACCTGTTCATCGACAACGGCTATCTGCTGGTTGCCGCCGTCGGCGCCACCTTCGTCATCCTGTCCGGCGGCATCGACCTGTCCGTGGGCTCCGTGATCGGCTTCACGACGATGCTCACAGCGTGGCTGGTACAGGACGTGGGCCTGCCGCTCCTGCTCGTCGTGCCCATATCCCTGGGCGTGGGGGCGTTCGGCGGCTTCCTCATGGGCTATGTGATCCACAACTTCGAGATCCAGCCGTTCATCGTGACCCTCGCCGGCCTCTTCCTCTTCCGGGGCCTGTGCCTGGTCATCAGCAAGGAGACGATCGCGATCGACGACTCCGCCGTGAGCAGCCTGGCCCAGACGCGGGTCTCGCTCGGGGTGGGTGACCTGTCGATCGGCGCCCTGGTGGCCCTGGTCGTCCTGGCCGCGGCCTTCTACGTCCTCCACTACACCCGCTTCGGCCGCCGGATCTACGCCATCGGCGGCAACGAACAGTCGGCCCTCCTCATGGGTCTCCCGCTGGGCGGCACGAAGATCGCGGTCTACACGATGAGCGGCTTCTGCTCCGCGCTCGCCGGCCTGCTCTTCATGCTCTACATCCAGTCCGGCGACCCGCTGCACGCCGTGGGCATGGAACTCGACGCCATTGCCGCGGTGGTCATCGGCGGCACGCTGCTGACGGGCGGCTCCGGCTATGTGGTGGGCACGCTGTTCGGTGTCCTGGTCCTCGGCCTGATCAAGAGCATCATCCAGTTCGAGGGCACGCTCAGCTCCTGGTGGACGAAGATCGCCACCGGTGTGCTGCTGTGCGCCTTCATCCTGATCCAGCGGACCATGACGTCACGTCAGAAGACCTGACCCGACCGGGAGGTTCCGGCCTTTCCCGTCCCACCCCGGTCCTTCCCGTCCCTCCCGTCCGGAGCGGTCCGGCGCACGTGCATCCCCCGTGCGCCGGACCGCTCCTTCTTCTCGTTCCGGCGGCCTTCGTAGGCCATCCGGGCTATCGGTGACACCAACCCCTCCTTGTTGCAGTTGAGTCGAACAGGTACACCTCGCCGTACCGATCTCCGGCAGCACCGTTCGCAGGAACCGCAGGAAGTCAGAGGAGGTACACGTGCGCACCACGAGAACCACCCCGGCCCGACCTGTCCTGATCGCCGCCCTCGCCCTCACCGTGACGGGCTCCCTCCTGCTCGCCCCCCACACCGCCACCGGCGCCGAACCCGGCCCCGCCACCCGGGACCGCGACACCGCGTCCCCGCCCGCCGACTCCCCGCCGGGCGCCGCCCGTCGGGCCCTCACCGCCCCGGCCCCCGACCTCGACGCCCCCCGCGGCTACCCCCGACGGCAGGTCCTCGCGCCCGACCCGCAGAACCCCGCCGACACGTCCCTCAGACTGGGCCTCGTCCCGTACCACGGCATCGCGCCCAGGCTGAACGCCCTCCAGGCGCTCGGCGACCGGGTGAGCGTGGAGGTCGTGGGCCGGTCGGCGGGCGGGCGCCGGCTGTTCCTCGTCACCGTCACCGCACCGGAGACGGTCCGTCAGGCCCGCGCCCAGGAACGGATGCGGAAGCTGATCGAGGACGCGCCGGCCGTCGCCGCCGGCTCGCGGGAGATCCGGGCCGCCTACAAGACGCCGGTCCTCTTCAACAACAACATCCACGGCAACGAGTGGGAGGGCACCGACGCCTCCCTGGAACTCATCGAGCGGCTCGCCACCGCGAACGACGCGGCGACCAGGGACCTCCTCGCCCACAGCCGGCTGTACTTCAACATCACCGCCAACCCGGACGGCCGTGTCGCCGGCACCCGGGCGAACGCGAACGGCTTCGACCTGAACCGGGACTTCGTCACCGCCTCGCAGCCCGAAGCGCGCGCCGTGCGGCAGATCGGGATCGACAAGCAGCCGGCGGTCCTGCTCGACCTGCACGGCTACGTCAACGGCACCCTCATCGAGCCGACCACCCCGCCGCACGGCGAGAACTACGAGTACGACCTCTTCCTGAAGAACACCTACGCCAACGCCCTCGGCATGGAGGCCGCCGTCAACGGCCTCGGGTACACCCCCGGCGAGGACGGCGTGCGGCCCGCGCAGATCCCCTTCCGCGACCAGCAGGAGGGCTGGGACGACTGGCCGCCGATCTTCACCCCGCAGTACGCGGCCTTCCACGGCACGGTCGCCGCGCACACCGTCGAGATCCCGCTCCAGGTGAACAACGCGGCCTACACCACCCTGCCGGAGAGCGAACTGCGCCGACGGTCCGCCGTCAACGTCGACGTCGCCGGCGCCGCCCTGCGCGCCACCCTCGACTTCGTGCGGACCCGGCGGTCCGCGCTCGTCGCCGACCAGATCGAGGTGTTCCGGCGCGGAGCCGCGGGCGCCGCGCAGGTGCCGGTGTCGGAGCAGACCGTCCCCGGCGTCCCGGGCATCGGCCCGGAGGACGTCTACACGACCGCCTTCCCGCGCGCCTACGTCCTCCCGGCGGGCCCGCGCCCCACGGCCACCGCCCGCCTGGTCGACCACCTCCTCGACCACGACGTCCGCGTCACCCGCGCGGCGCTGCCCTTCCGGCTCGCCGGACGGACGTACCCGAAGGGCTCGTACGTCGTCGACATGCGCCAGCCCAAGCGGGGCCTGGCCAACGTGCTCCTCGCCGACGGGCGGGACATCAGCGACAGGGTGTCGGCGATGTACGACATCTCCGGCTGGAGCCTGGGCCGGCTGTGGGGGGCCGACGTGGTGGCCGTCCGCGGCGGCTCCCTGGCCGGTGTCCCCCTGCGCCCGGTGTCCGCGGCCGCCCCGGCCGGCTCGGTCGCCCCGCGCGGGAACCTGCGGCTGCGCCTCGACGCCCCCGAGGCGGTCGCGGCCCTCAACTCCCTCCTGCGGCAGGGCGTGCGGGTACGGCGGGCCGCCGACGGGAGCGTGATCGTCCCCGCAGCGGCGCGCCCGCAGGCGACGGCGGCGGCCCGCACCCACGGCGTCCCCTTCACCGCGACCTCCCTGTCCGGCACCACCCCCCTGCACCGCGTCCGCGTCGCCGCCGCCGTGACCCCCGGTGAGCTGTTCGCGCTGCGCGGAATGGAGTTCGACGTCACGCCGGTCTCCACGGCCGCCCTCAACGCCGGTTTCGACTGGTCGTCGGCGGACGTGCTGTTCGTGTCGACGGGACTGGACCGGGCCGGTCTGACCGGGCCCGCCCGCTCCGCGCTCGACGCCTTCCTCGCCGGGCGCGGTCTGGTCGGACGGGGCGCCGGCGGGGCCGTGCTCGCCACCGGCGCCGGGCTGCTGGACGTGACGGCCGTCCAGGGCGACGCCGACGCCAACGGCGTGGTCCGCGTGGTCAACGCGGGCCCGGTGACGGCCGGCGCCCCGGCCCACGGGTTCGTCTACGCGCCGCTCTGGTTCACCGCTGTGGGACCGGGGGTGCGCGTCGAGCAGTCGTACGCCGCCGGGAACCCGCTCGTCTCCGGTCACTGGCGGGCCCTGGCCGACGGGTCGGGCGGTCCGTCCGCCGCGGCCGGGCGGCCGGCGGTCGTGAGCGGGCCGCACGCCGTCCTGTTCGGCACGGAACCCCTCTTCCGGGGCCACCCCAGGGGGTCGTTCCCCCAGGTCGCACAGGCTTTGATCACCATGGCACACGCAAGCAGCGGTCGGGTTGAGGAGAGCGGATGACGCAGCAGATCCAGGGCACCGTCGCGGACGGTTTCGAAGCGGTGCGGGAGGAGTTCACCGCGGTCGTCGCCGGGGAACGGCCCGACTACGAAGGGCAGGTGTGCGCCTACCTGCACGGCCGCCGGGTCGTCGACCTGTGGACCGGGGGCGGCGCCGGCGCGGACGCCGACTGCCTGCACGGCGTGCACTCCTCCACCCAGGGCGCCGCGCACCTGGTGGTCGCGCTGCTCGTCCAGGAGGGCACCCTGGAACTGGACCGCAAGGTCACCTACTACTGGCCGGAGTTCGCCACCGAGGGCAAGGGCGCGCTGACCCTGCGCGAGCTGCTCGCACACCGGGCCGGGGTGGTGGGCACGGACACCGGGTTCTCCCCGCAGGAGCTGGCCGACGACCGGCAGATCGCCGAACGCCTCGCCGACCAGCGGCCGTTCTGGCGCCCCGGCACCGCCTTCGGACACCACGTGCTGGTGCTGGGCGCGCTCACCGGCGAGGTCGTCCGGCGGGCCACGGGACGCACGCTCCAGGAGGTGTACGAGGAGCGGGTGCGCGCCGCGTACGGGCTGGACCTCTTCCTGGGGCTGCCGCGCGCGCACGAGCCGCGGTTCCGCTCCGCGCAGCCGATGGCGCCGACCGCCGGGCAGCGGGCGCTGTCGGACGCACCGCCCGACGGGCCCCACACCCTGGCGTCCGTCGCCCTCAACCGGCACGGCGCCGAGCCGACCGACCCGCAGTTGGTGCCCAACGACCCGCTGATCCGGGCGAAGGGCCCGGCCTCCGTGGGCGGGGTGGCGTCGGCGCGCGGTCTGGCCGGGCTGTACGCGGCGGCCATCAGCGAGGTCGACGGGAAGGTGCCGCTGCTGAAGGAGGACACGGCGGCGGAGTTCGCCCAGTTCCACTCCGTGGGGTACGACCTGGTGGCCCGCGCCCACCGCTCGTACGGGCTGGGCTTCCAGGCGACCGCTGACACGTGGTACCCGTTCCTCGGCGCGGGGACCTTCGGGTACAGCGGCGCGGGCGGCTCACAGGGCTTCGCGGACCCGCGCAGCGGCCTCGCCTACGGCTACACCCGCCGCCGTGGCGCCTTCCCCGGCGACGCGGCACCGGAGAACGAGCGTCTGGTGGCCGCGGTGCACGGGGCGGCACTGCGCGACGCCCGGTAGACCGGCGCCGGACGGGTGAAGGCCGCACCCCACGTCCAGGGGTGCGGCCTTCGTCGTGCGCAACGACCGGCGTCGGACGAGCGTCACGGTGAGAAGTCCAGCGCAGGGTGCCCGGGTCAGAGCTTGACGATCATCTTCCCGGTGTTGTCGCCGCGCAGGACGCCGAGGAAGGCCTCCAGGTTGTTCTCGATGCCCTCGACGACCGTCTCGCGGTACTTCAGCTGCCCCGAGGCGACCCAGGGGCCGACCTCCTGGACGAACTGCGGCTGGAGGTCGTAGTGGTCGCCGACCAGGAAGCCCTCGATGCGGCCGCGGGTCTGGATGAGGCGGGCCAGGTTCTTCGGGCCGGGGGCGGGCTCGGTGTTGTTGTAGACCGAGATCATCCCGCAGACCGCGATCCGGCCGTCCCGGTTGAGCTGCCCGATCGCGGCCTCCAGGTGGTCGCCGCCGACGTTGTCGAAGTAGACGTCGACGCCGTCCGGCGCGGCCTCGCGCAGTTGCTCGTTGACCGGACCGTCCTTGTAGTTGAAGGCGGCGTCGAAGCCGTACTCCTCGACGAGCAGCTTGACCTTCTCGTCGCTGCCGGCCGATCCGATGACCCGCGAGGCGCCCTTCAGCCGGGCGATCTGGCCCACCTGGCTGCCGACGGCACCCGCCGCGCCCGAGACGAACACCGAGTCGCCCTCCTTGAACGACGCGGTGCGCAGGAGTCCGGCGTAGGCGGTGAGGCCGGTCATGCCGAGGACGCCCAGGTACGTCGACAGGGGTGCGGCGTCCGCGTCCACCTTCACCGCGTTCTTCGCGTCCACGGCGGCGTACTCGCGCCAGCCGAAGAAGTGCAGCACGTGGTCGCCGACGGCGAAGCCCTCGGCCTCGGAGGCGACGACCTCGCCGACGGCGCCGCCCTGCATGACCTTGCCCAGTTCGAAGGGGGCGACGTACGACTTCGCGGCGCTCATCCGGCCGCGCATGTACGGGTCGACCGAGACGTACGTGTTCCGCACCAGCACCTGTCCCTCGCGCGGGGTGGGGACCTCCGCCTCGACCAGGGCGAAGTCCTCGGGCTTGGGCCAGCCCACGGGGCGGCTGAGCAGGTGCCATTCGCGGTTGATCATGGGGGGTGCCTTTCCTGGTCCACTACGATTTACTTCAGTACCTGAAACAACCATGCTCCTGAATATTTCAGGATGTCAAGTAAACGGGTACCCTGATTCTCATGGCCACACCTCAGAGATCCCCCCGCCCCGACCCCCTGACCCTGGACGTGGTCGAGCTGATCGGCGAGGTCGTGGCCCGCTACCACGAGGACTACGAGAGCGCCGCCGGCGCCCACCACCTCACCGGCGCCCAGGCCCGCCTGCTCGGTCTGCTCTCCCTGGAGCCGCTGCCCATGCGGAAGCTGGCGGTGCGACTGCGGTGCGAGCCGTCCAACGTCACCGGCATCGTCGACCGTCTGGAGGCCCGCGGCCTGGTCGAACGCCGTCCCGACCCCGCCGACCGCCGCGTGAAGCTGGCGGCGGCGACGGACGAGGGCCGCCGGGTGGCGAAGAACCTGCGCGAGTCCCTCCGCTTCGCCCGCGAACCGCTGGCCGGCCTCGCGGAGGAGGAGCGGGTGGCGCTGCGCGGCCTGCTGCGGCGCATGCTGGAACCGGGGGACGGCTGACCCGCCCCGGCCCGCGTCCGGTCCGTCCTTCGGCGCCGGGCCCCGCGCGACGCACCCGGTGGGTCATGTCCATGCGACCGATAGAGTTTCGGCCATGCGTGATCTCGGGGTGGGTTTCAAGTTCCTGATGAGGGGCCAGCGGTGGGTGGCCCGGCACGGCAAGCAGTACGGGTTCGGGCTGGTACCCGGGCTGATCGCCCTCGTGCTCTACGCGGCGGCGCTGGTCGCGCTCGCGGTGTGGGGCGGGGACCTCGTGGCGTGGGCGACACCGTTCGCCGACGACTGGTCCAGCCCCTGGCTCGGCCTGTTCCGCGGGCTCCTGACGGTCGTGCTGTTCGCCCTCGGCCTCCTGCTCGCCGTGCTGACCTTCACCGCCGTCACCCTGCTGATCGGGCAGCCCTTCTACGAGAGCCTCTCCGAGAGCGTCGACCGCGACGTCTCGCCCGACGGCACCGCGCCCGAGTCGCCCCTGCCGCTCTGGCGCGAACTGTGGATCTCGGCCCGCGACAGCCTGCGGGTGCTGGCCAGGGCGCTGTGCTGGGCCGTGCTGCTGTTCGCCCTCGGGTTCGTCCCCTTCCTCGGGCAGACCGTCGTCCCGGTGATCGGCTTCTTCGTCACCGGCTTCTTCCTCACCGAGGAGCTCACCTCCGTCGCCCTCCAGCGCCGGGGTGTCGACCTGCGCGCCCGCCTCGCCCTGCTGCGCTCCCGCAGGACGCTGGTCTGGGGCTTCGGCACGCCGCTCGGCCTGGCCTTCCTGGTGCCCTTCGTCGCCGTCTTCCTCATGCCGGGCGCGGTCGCCGGCGCGACGCTCATGGCGCGGGAGCTGCTGGGGGAGGAGATCGGGGACGGCGACGAGGAGGACCGCAGGCAGGAGACCGACGCTACCTTCGGTCCGCGCTGACGGCCACGGCCACGATCGCCCGCACCTGGGCGACGATGTCCAGCCGGTTGCGCACGAACTCGGGGTCGCTCACGGTCCCCGTCGCCGGATCGGTGTTGCCGGTGCCGAACGCCAGCACCGGCGTGTGCACGTGTCCGCCCGGCAGGGTGCCGGCGAGCCCGAGCCGGTCCCGCAGCAGCGTCGCCCGGTAGGCGATCTCGTTGGAGAGGTAGTTCCCGCCGCCCCCGGCCCGCGCGGTCGACCCGGGCGTGGGCCCGTCCGGCCGGACGACGGACTCGGTGCCGCCCGCCGGGATCTCCGTCACCCCCGTGTTGTCGAACACGGGGAAGCGGCCGGTGTCCGCCGCCGTGATCGCCCGGTACGGCAGGGTCGTCGTCGTCCACTGGGGCTGCGCGCCCGGGTCGGCGACCGGGATCGTCTCCGTGCGGCTCACGTTCTCGTTGTCCGGGAAGCCGCCGCGCCAGGCCCCGTTGGTCCGCTCGACGTCGAACCGGCCGACGCGGCCCTGGCTCACGGTCGCGAAGAGGTCCACGTGCCCCAGGAACGGCCCCAGCGTCCGCTCGACCGTCCCCTCGGCGAAGTCCCGCCAGCGCACCGGGAAGACGGCCGCCTCCACCCGGGCCGGCCCGCTCGCCGTCTCGATCACCGTGCCGTCGAGGGCGAGCGCGCTCGCACCGGAGGGGTTGGAGATCCGGATGTCGCGGTCCAGCGTGAACGGGTCGAACCCGGTGACCAGGACCCGCCGCATGCCCGGGGCGGCGGGCCGGAAGCCGATGTCCGTCCCACCGCGTGAGGTGCGGTCCAACTCGGCCCCCAGCGCCGCCCGGCGGGTGTCGTCGAGTGGGAACGCGGGCTGCCACAGCCGCAGTTCGCGTATCAGGGCGAGCCGCGCCCAGTACAGCGGCCGGTCGTCGTCCCGGCTCAGCTCCCCGCCGGCCGGCCCCCGCCCCTGCGCCCGGTCCACGGCCCGCCGCCACAGCGCCGAGCCCTCGTGGACGACGACGTGGCGGGCCTGCGCGAAGGTGCGGGCGGAGGCGAGGAGGCGGCCGAAGCGCGGGGCCACCGTGTCGAAGCCGGAGCGGGCCAGGATCTCCCGGGGGGCGGCATGGTCCAGCCGCCGTTCCTCGACGGTGGGGGCGGCGGCCCGGGCGGCGGCGGCCGCGGTCGTGGGGGCGAAGAGGCCGGCCAGCAGGGCCAGGCCGAGAACACCGGCGCGAACTCGAGAGCAGGGCACGGGAGTCGGGGTCCTTCCGTCGCTGTGGGGGGAGCGTGAGGTGGGACGGCGGAAGTATCCCGTGACGGCAGTGGTCACGCCATGGGGCGTGCGACGGTCGCCGCGGCCTCCCGCAGGACGGCGAGGAACGCCTCCGCGGCGGGAGTGAGCGACCGCCCCCGTTCCGTCGCCGCGTACACCGCCCGCGCCGGGGCGCCCTCGTCGAGGACCGGCAGCAGCACGACATCGGGCCGGACCGAGGCGGCGGCGAGCGCCGGGACCAGCGTCACGCCGAGGCCCGCGGCGACGTAGCCCTGCTTGGCGGTCCACTCGGCCACGACGTGGGCCACACGCGGCCTGAAGCCCTCGCGCAGGGCCGCGTCGAGGAGGGTGCCCTCGGGGTGGGGGCCGCCGGAGATCCAGTCGTCGTCGGCGAACCGGCCGAGCCGCACCGGCCCCGCCAGGCCCGCCAGCGCGTGGGCGGCCGGGACGGCGACGTACAGGGACTCGTCCAGGAGGTGGTGCAGGGCGTACGCGTCCAGCGGGGCGCGGCCGGTCGTCGACACCACCGCGAGATCGAGCTGACCGGCGGTCAGCCGCTCCAGCAGGGCCGCGCTGAACCCCTCCTCCCGGGTGACCCGGACCTCGGGGCGGCGGGCCCGGAACGCGGCCAGGGCCCGCGGCACCAGCGCCGCGTCCGCGGTCGCGAACGCCCCGAACCGCAGCCGCCCGCCGGTGCCCTCCCGCAGCGCGTCCAGTTCCCGACGGGCACCGCGCAGCGCCTCGGTGACGGACTGCGCGTACGGCACCAGCGCCCGGCCGGCCTCGGTGAGCCGCACGCCCCGCGGCAGCCGGTCGAACAGCGGGGCCCCGCCCAGCGCCGCCTCCAGCGACGAGATCTGCCGGGAGACCGCGGACTGCGTCCAGCCGAGGGTGCGCGCGGCGACCGTGAACGAGCCGTGCCCGGCAACCTCCAGGAACACCCGGAGCCAGACCGAGGAGAGCTCCGGTTCCGCAGCCGTCGTGTGATGCTGATTCTGCATGGCTGCCATGCTAGACATTCGCTTGTCGCATCACGGTGGCGGGCCTAGCGTCGTCGGCATGGAAAAGCCGGAGAAGAGACCGGAGAGGCCGGGCAAGGCGCCGGAGAAGCCGGGCAAGGCGCCGCAGAAACCGGAGAAGCAGCCGGGAAGGGCGCCGCAGGGGTTGGAGCGAACCGCCTTCCTCGGGCTCGGTCGCATGGGCGCGCCGATGGCCCGTCACCTGCTCGCCGCGGGCCATCCGCTGACGGTGTGGAACCGCACCACCGACAAGGCGGCCGAGCTGGTCGCCGAGGGGGCCGTGCTCGCCGCCGACCCCGCCGGGGCCGTCCGCGACGCCGACGTCGTCGTCACGGTGCTGTCCGGTCCGGACGCGCTCGCCGAGGTCGCGACGGCCGTCGTCCCGGCGCTGCGGTCGGGGGCCCGCTGGATCGACATGTCGACCGTGGGCCCGGCCGCCGTCCACGCCCTCGCCGCCCGCCTCCCCGACGGCGTCACGCTGGTCGACGCGCCCGTCATGGGCAGCACCGACAAGGCGGCCGCCGGGACGCTCGGCATCCTCGCCGGCGGCGACGGCGTGGACGCCGTCGCGCCCCTCCTCGGCCGCCTCGGCACGGTCACCCGCACCGGTCCGCTCGGCTCGGCCGCCGCGCTCAAACTCGTCCTCAACGCGGCGGCGATCGGGGGCGTCGCCCTCGTGGCGGAGGCCCTGCGCCTCGCCGACGCCCTCGGACTCGACGAGGCCACCGTGCGCCCCGCCCTCGCGGCCGGCCCGCTCGGCGGCGCCGTCGCCCGCGCCTTCGCCGAGGAAGCCCACTTCGCGACGGCACTCGCCGTCAAGGACCTGGACCTGGCGGCCGAGGCCGTCGCCCTGCCCGTCCTGCACACCGCGGCGGACCGCTACCGCCGGGCCACCGCCACGTCCCCCGCCCTCGCCCACGCCGACCTGTCCGCGGCCGCCGCCCGCCTTCGCACCACCGAGGAGCCCCTGGTGCACGTCACCCTCGACAACCCCGCCTCCGCCCCCCGCCCCCTGAGCCCGTACTACTCCCAGGTCGCCCGCGTGGAGCACGCCGACGGCAGCGCCCTGCTGTTCCTCTCCGGGCAGGTCGCCGAGGGGGCCACCCTCGCCGAGCAGAGCCGGGGCGTCTTCGAGACCATCGCCGCCCTGCTGAAGGCGCACGGGGCGAGCCTCGCGGACGTCGTCAGCATCCGCACCTGCCTGACGGACATCGACGGGCTGGAGGAGTACGGCGCCGTACGACGGGAGTTCCTCACCGGCACCCCGCCCACCAGCATGACCTTCGAGGTGCCCCGGCTGTTCCGCCCCTGGGCGCAGGTCGAGGTCGAGGTGGTGGCCGCGGTACCGGCCGCCTCCTGAACCCCGGGCCACGTCCTCGCCGAGCGACCGCAGGACGTCAGGAGCGGGCCCACGGGTCGGTCGGGACGGCCGGCCGGTCCGGGAATGTCCGCGTCCGCAGCACCGGCGCGCGGCCCGGCCCGCCGAAACCGGTCTCGCGTCGCCCCGCGCGCCGTCGAGGCCCGGGACGGGACCGCTGACCGTTGGTTCTTTGTGAAGGGTTCGTACGAAATCCAGGTGGGTAGGTCGATCGCGGAACGCGGGATCACCGCGACGATTACCGTCTGGCGCGGGAACTCCTCATCCCACGAGCAGCCCCGGTCCGGGACCTGACCCCTGGACCGGGGCTCATCCCGCCCCGCCGGCGGGCCCGTCCGGCCGGACACCTCGCCCCACCTCCCCGGGAACCGGGCGAGCCGGCCCCGTGTACACCGTCCTCGGCTCACCTCGCCGAGAAGCCGTACACCGTCTCCGAGCGGTACACCGCGCCCGGCCGCAGCACCGTGTCCGGGAACTCCGGGCGGTTGGGGGAGTCCGGGAAGTGCTGGGTCTCCAGCGCGATGCCGTCCCCGGGCGCGAAGGGCTCGCCCAGGTGGTCCGCCGTGTACACCTGGACGCCCGGCTCGGTCGTCGCCACCGTCAGCACCCGCCCGGACACCGGATCGTGCAGCTCGGCCACCTCCACGGGCGTGTCCGTGACGCCCTTGTCGAGCACGAAGTTGTGGTCGTAGCCGGCACCGACCTCGCGGGCCGCACGGAAGTCGAAGCGCGTGTCCGCCACCTCCGCCACGCCCGTCGGGATCAGGTCCGCGTCGACCGGCGTGTAGCGGGAGGCGGCCAGCCGCAGCTCATGACCGCCCGCGGGGCCCGAGCCGGCGAGGTTCCAGTAGGCGTGGTTCGTCAGGTTCACCACCGTCGGCGCGTCCGTCACCGCCTCGTAGGCGATCCGCAACGCCCCCGACGCCGCGAGCGTGTACGTCGCCGAGACCTCCAGCCGGCCCGGGAAACCCTCCTCGCCGTCCGGACTGACCCGGCGCAGCCGCAGTCCGTGCTCGACCGGCTCCGCCTCCCACACGCGCTTGTCGAAGCCGCGCTCACCGCCGTGCAGGGAGTTGGGCGCGTTGTTCGGCGCCAGCGCGTACGTCACCCCGTCCAGCGTGAAGCGGGCGTGCGCGATCCGGTTCGCGTACCGGCCGATCAGGGCCCCGAGGTAGGGGCCGGGATGCGTGACATAGCCGTCCAGGTCCGCGAACCCCAGCACCACGTCCGACCTGCGCCCGTCGCGGTCCGGGACCTCCACCGACTGCACGATCCCGCCGTAGGAGAGGATCCTCACCCGTACGCCGGCCCGCTCCAGGGTCCAGCGGTGCACCGGGGTGCCGTCGGAAAGTGTTCCGAAGTGTTCGCTCATGAGCGGAACCCTAAGGGGCCCAGGCGCTCATGGTGCAGGGTCCCCTTCCGTTCGGAGCTCTGAGTCACGCCTTCCGGCCGGTGACCTGGCGGTATGCGATCTCCGCGAGCCGCGCCTGGCCGTTCTTGCTCGGGTGGAACCAGTCCCAGTGGCTCAACTGGTCGGTGCCGAAGCGGTAGTCGTACACCGCACCGCCGTCGAACCGGCACCGCGGGTCCTTCGTGCAGACCTCCTCCAGCACCCTGTTGTAGTCCTCCACCCGCTTCTGCACCGTCTCGCGCCGCAGGTTCGCCGCCGAGTCCAGCGCGTCCGCGTCGCCCAGCATCGACGGGCAGATGCCCAGCTTCCACACCTGCTTGCCCAGCGCGTTGGTCCGACCCTGCGACCACAGCCGCTTCAGGTCGGGCACGCTCGACACGTACACCTGCGTCCGCGGCGCGGCCCGGCGCAGCGTGGTCAGCGCCCGGGTGAACTGCGCACGGAAGTCGGCCACCGACGTCATCGCGGTCGTCGAGTCCCGGCACGCGTCGTTGGCCCCCGCCATCACCGTCACCAGCTCGGGACGGCGCGCCGCCGCCCGCGCCATCTGTGCGGGCAGGTCCGCCATCCGCGAGCCCGACACCGCGTAGTTCCAGCTGTGCGTGGCCGCCTTCGCCCCCAGCAGGCGCACCGCGAGGCTGTTCACCTCCGAGTCGCCGCCGGTCGCCCAGGACACCTCCGGACAGTCCTGGAGGATCGTGCAGGCGTCGAAGCCGCGGGTGATGGAGTCGCCCACCGCCGCGATCGACGCCGGGCTGCTGTCCCACACGGGGGTCGGCGACGGCGTCGCCCGGGGGGCCCGCGAGCCCGTCGCCCGCGGGTCGTCCCCGCCCAGGGCGTCACAGCCCGCCGCGCCCAGGACGGCCGCCGCCGTCACGGCGACGACCGCCCGCGAACGGTGGCTTCGCATGTGCATCCCCTGGTGTCCCCTCGGTCGTCCGGCCCGCCGCCGGGCCGGACGAGTCGCCGGCCCCACCCATGACAACGTGCGGGAGTTCCCGAGCGCCGCACCGAGCGACGCAACCGCTCCGCACAGGCGTCCTGCCGGGTGAATGGCGGGCGTTTCACGGCATCCGGACCGACGGTACGTCACACTCCTTGCGCCACCGCACGGTAGCCTCGCCATCAACGTGGCTGTCCTGCCGCCGCCGCCATGCCAGCCTGCAAGCCTGTCCCGCTCTGCCCGGAGGTCCCGGTGACGACACGTGGAGTTCTGTACGTGCACTCCGCGCCGCGCGCGATGTGCCCGCACGTCGAGTGGGCCGTCGCCGGGGTGCTCGGCACGCGCGTCAACCTCGACTGGATCCGGCAGCCCGCCGCCCCCGGCACCTGGCGCTCGGAGTTCTCCTGGCAGGGCCAGGCCGGCACCGCCTCCAAACTCGCCTCCGCGCTGCGCGGCTGGCACCTGCTGCGCTTCGAGGTCACCTCCGAACCCTGCTCCACCGCCGAGGGCGAGCGCTACAGCTGCACCCCCGACCTCGGCATCTTCCACGCCGTCACCGGCATCCACGGCGACATCCTCGTCCCCGAGGACCGACTGCGCGCGGCCCTGCTGCGCAGCCGGCGCGGCGAGACCGAGCTGGAGGCCGAGCTGTCCAAGCTCCTCGGCAAGCCGTGGGACGACGAGCTGGAGCCGTTCCGCTACGCGGGCGAGGGCGCCCCGGTGCGCTGGCTGCACCAGGTGGTCTGAGGGGTCCACGGATACGTGAAGGGCCCCCACCTCGCAGGGTGGGGGCCCTTCACGCGCGGGCGAACGCCGCTCAGACGGACCGGAACGCCAGGACCACGTTGTGCCCGCCGAAGCCGAACGAGTCGTTCAGCGCGGCGATGCGGCCCTCGACGGGAAGCTTGCGGGCCTCGCCGCGGACGATGTCCGCGTTGGCCTCGGCCTCGGGGTCGAGGTTGTCGACGTTGATGGTCGGCGGGGCCACCCGGTGGTACAGCGCCAGCACGGTCGCGACGCTCTCGACACCACCCGCGCCGCCCAGCAGGTGACCCGTCATCGACTTGGTCGCCGAGACCGCGATGTGGTCGGCGTCGTCACCGAACACCTTGCGCAGCGCCTTCAGTTCCGCCACGTCACCGGCCGGCGTCGACGTCGCGTGCGCGTTGACGTGCACGACCTCCGCCGGGTCCAGGTCGGTGCGCTCCAGCAGGTTCTGCAGGGCGTGCGAGATGCCGCGGCCCTCGGGCTCCGGCTGCACGATGTCGTGGCCGTCGGCGGAGATGCCCTGGCCGACCGCCTCCGCGTAGACGCGGGCGCCGCGCGCGGCGGCGTGCTCGGCGGACTCCAGGACGATCACACCGGCGCCCTCGCCCATGACGAAGCCGTCGCGGGCGGTGTCGTAGGGGCGCGAGGCGCCCTGCGGGTCCTCGTTGTTCTTGGACATCGCCATCATGTTGCCGAACGCGGCGATGGGCAGCGGGTGGATCGCCGCCTCCGTACCGCCGGCGACGACGACGTCGGCGCGGCCCGTACGGATCATCTCGATGGCGTAGCCGATGGCCTCGGCACCCGACGCGCACGCCGAGACCGGCGTGTGCACGCCCGCGCGGGCGCCCACGAGCAGACCGACGTTGGCGGACGGGCTGTTGGGCATCAGCATGGGCACGGTGTGCGGGGAGACACGGCGGACGCCCTTCTCCTTCAGCACGTCGTACTGGTCGAGGAGGGTCGTCACGCCGCCGATGCCGGAGGCGATGACCGCGCCGAGCCGGTCGGCGTCGACGGAGGAGTCCTCGCCCGCCGGGCCCTCGAAGCCGGCGTCCTTCCACGCCTCCTGAGCCGCGATCAGCGCGAACTGCGCCGAGCGGTCCAGCTTGCGGGCCTGCGGCCGCGGGATGACCTCGGTCGGCTCCACGGCGACCGGGGCCGCGATGCGGACGGCCTGCTCGGCCGCCCAGTCCTGCTCCAGGGCCTTGACGCCGGACTTGCCGGCTACCAGACCCTCCCAGGTAGAGGCTGCGTCGCCACCCAGCGGTGTGGTTGCGCCGATACCGGTGACGACCACGGTGCGATTGGTCGGGCTCACGGGAATTCTTTCTCCAACGATCGGGATTCAGCGGCGCCACCGCCGGGTGGCGGGGCCGGTCAGCGTCCGGCCCAAGCAGGGCTCAGGCCTGGTGCTTGAGGATGTACTCGGTCGCGTCGCCGACGGTCTTGAGGTTCTTGACGTCCTCGTCGGGGATCTTGACGTCGAAGCGCTCCTCGGCGGCGACGACGACCTCGACCATGGACAGCGAGTCGACGTCCAGGTCGTCGGTGAAGGACTTGTCCAGCTGGACGTCCTCAACCGGGATGCCGGCGATCTCGTTCACGATGTCGGCGAGACCGGCGACGATCTCTTCCTGAGTGGCGGCCATCTTGGCGCTCCTTCGTTGTGTTCCAGAGGGTGGGGCGCCCACCGCGTCAGCGGCGGGTTGGTGCATGTCCCGTGCCGGACCGCATGATCCGGCACGGAGTGCCTAGGGGAGGGTAACGACCGTCGCGGCGTAGACGAGACCCGCCCCGAATCCGATGACGAGCGCGGTGTCGCCGCTCTTCGCCTCACCGGTCGCCAGGAGCCGCTCCATCGCGAGCGGGATCGAGGCGGCCGAGGTGTTGCCGGTGGTGCGCACGTCACGGGCGACCGTGACGGACTCCGGCAGCTTGAGGGTCTTCACCATCGAGTCGATGATCCGCTCGTTGGCCTGGTGCGGGATGAAGACGTCCAGGTCGTCGGCGGTGAGGCCGGCCGCGTCCAGCGCCTCCTTGGCGACCTTCGCCATCTCGAACACGGCCCAGCGGAAGACCGCCTGGCCCTCCTGCGTGATGGCGGGGAACTTGACGTTGCCCGCGCTGTCGACCGGCAGCTGCGACACGTCGCCGATGCGGTACTCGTTCCACGGCACGGTCTGCTTGATGGTCTCCGACTTGTCGCCCTCCGAGCCCCACACGGTCGGGCCGATGTGCGGCTCCCCGGAGGGACCGACCACGACCGCGCCCGCGCCGTCACCGAAGAGGAAGGCCGTCGCCCGGTCCTCCAGGTCGGTCAGGTCGGACAGCCGCTCCACGCCGATGACCAGCACGTACTCGGCGGAGCCCTCCACGACCATGCCCTTGGCGAGGGTCAGGCCGTAGCCGAAGCCCGCGCAGCCGGCCGAGATGTCGAAGGCCGCGGCCTTGTTCGTGCCCAGCTTGTCGGCGATCTCGGTCGCCACCGCGGGGGTCTGCCGGAAGTGCGAGACGGTGGAGACGACCACGGCGCCGATCTGGTCGGCGGCGATCCCGGCGTCGGCGATCGCCTTGCCGGCCGCCTCGACCGACATGGCGGCGACGGTCTCCTCGTCGTTCGCCCAGTGCCGCGTCTCGATGCCCGAGCGCGAGCGGATCCACTCGTCGGACGAGTCGATCGTCTCGAGGATCACCTCGTTCGGCACCACCCGGGTGGGCCGGTAGCCGCCCACGCCGAGGATGCGCGCGTACGGGGCGCCCTTGCTGGGCTTGATCTTCGACATGACCGTCGGCTCCTTGTCAGGCACTGTGCTCGGCGATGACCTCGCGGGCCGCGTCGAGATCGTCGGGGGACTTCAGCGCCAGCGTCTTCACGCCGGGCAGGGCGCGCTTGGCGAGACCGGTGAGCGTGCCGCCGGGGCACACCTCGATCAGCGCGGTGACACCGAGCTCCTTGAAGGTCTCCATGCACAGGTCCCAGCGGACCGGGTTGGCGACCTGGCCGACCAGCCGCTGCAGCACCTCGGCACCGGTGGCGACGGCCCGTCCGTCCTTGTTGGACACGTAGGTGAGGGCCGGGTCGGCGGGCGTGAGCTCCTTGGCGGCGGCGGCCAGCGTCTCGACCGCCGGGGCCATGTGATGCGTGTGGAAGGCGCCGGCGACCTGGAGCGGGACGACCTTGCGGACGCCCTCGGGCTTGTCCTCGTTCAGCGCGGCGAGCTGCTCCAGCGTGCCCGCGGCGACGATCTGGCCCGCGCCGTTGATGTTCGCCGGGGTCAGTCCGAGCTTCTCCAAATGCGCGACGGAGACCTCGGGGTCGCCGCCGAGCAGCGCCGACATGCCGGTCCCGGTGATCGCGGCGGCCTCGGCCATCGCCAGGCCGCGGGTGCGCACCAGGGTCAGCGCGGCGGTGTCGTCGAGGACGCCCGCGAAGGCGGCGGCGGTGAACTCGCCGACGCTGTGGCCCGCGACGGCGCCCGGTGTGCCCGCCGAGTCGGCGGCACCCGGGAAGGCACCCAGTGCCGTGGCGGAGAGGATCCCGGCCGCGACGAGCAGCGGCTGGGCCACCGCCGTGTCGCGGATGGCGTCCGCGTCGGCCTGCGTGCCGTAGTGGGCGAGGTCCAGCCCGATGGCGTCCGACCAGGCGGCCACGCGGTCGGCGGCGCCGGGCAGTTCGAGCCAGGGGGTCAGGAAGCCGGGCGTCTGGGCGCCCTGGCCGGGAGCGACGAGTACGAGCACTCTCACACTCTCTCTTGAGGGCGGCCTGGGCCGCCCGTGGGGACAGGGACGAAGAACGGCAGGGGGTTTTGTGGACCCCCGACAAAACGCTAGCTCTGGGGATCTCCATCGACCAGACGCCCCAGGATCAGCGCGATGCGCAAGGTGAACGCAGAGCGTACATCCGAAGGCGACCAACCGGTGACGTCAGTCACACGTCGAAGCCGGTAGCGCACGGTGTTGGGATGCACGAACAGCATTCTGGCCGCACCCTCCAGACTGGACGCCTGTTCGAGGTAGACGGAGAGTGTTTCCAGGAGCGCGGATCCGGCCTCCTCCAGTGGTCTGTAGATCTCCTCCACCAACTGCTCGCGCGCGCTGGGATCACCGGCGATCGCGCGTTCCGGAAGCAGATCGTCCGCCAGGACCGGCCGCGGCGCGTCCTGCCACGCCGAACAGGCCTTGAGTCCGGCCGCGGCGGCCTGCGCGGACCGGGTCGCGGCGAGCAGGTCCGGCACCACGGGCCCCGCGACGACCGGACCCGCGGCGAACGGGCCGATCAGCGACTTGGCGACGGCGAGCGGGTTGTCGCTGCCGCCCGCGATCACGACCAGCCGGGCGCCCAGCACCCCGGTCAGCACCTGGAGCTTGGCGTGCCGGGCCGCCCGCCGGATCGCCTCCACGGTCAGTTCGGAGTCCCCGTCCGGGGCGGTCCCGAGGACCACGCACACGTGCTCGGGCGAGTTCCAGCCGAGGGCGGCGGCCCGGCTGACGGCGCCCTCGTCGGCCTCCCCGCTCAGCACGGCGTTGACCACCAGCGACTCCAGCCGCGCGTCCCAGGCACCGCGTGCCTCGGCGGCCTGCGCGTACACCTGTGCGGTCGCGAAGGCGATCTCACGGGCGTACACCAGGAGCGCCTCGCGCAGCAGCCTCTCGTCGCCCGGCGCCGCGACCTCGTCGATCGCGGACTCCATGACCTCGATGGTGGTGCGCACCATCTCCACCGTCTGCCGCAGCGTGATCGCCCGGGTCAGCTCGCGCGGCGCTGTCCCGAAGACGTCGGTGGAGATCGCCTGCGGGGCGTCCGGACGCCGGAACCACTCCGTGAACGCGGCGATGCCCGCCTGGGCCACGAGCCCGATCCAGGAACGGTTCTCCGGGGGCATCGCCCGGTACCACGGCAGGGTCTCGTCCATGCGCGCGATGGCCTGGGCGGCGAGACTGCCGGAGGACCTCTCCAGTCGCTTCAGCGTCGCCGAGTGCGCGTGGACGGCGTGCGGTGCGGGTTCGGGCTTGCTGGCTTCGGGTTCGGGCACGGGGACAAGACTGCCTTATCGGGACGTGAGCCTGTGCCGCCGGGTCGGAGGTGCGGAGCTCACCGGGGCTCCGGCCCCGGAGGGAGGAGGGCTACCGTGGGGGGCGTGATGGACGTACGGCGCGCCGACGAGCGCTATCCCGGCGGGGAGCCGGCCGCGGGCATCGAGAGCCGGCACGCCTTCTCCTTCGGCCCCCACTACGACCCCGACCACCTCCGCTTCGGCGCGCTGATCGCCTGCAACGAGGAGCGGCTCGCGCCCGGCGCCGGCTTCGACGAGCACCCGCACAGCCACACCGAGATCGTCACCTGGGTGATCGAGGGCGAGCTGACCCACCGCGACTCGGCCGGGCACGAGACGCGCGTGCGCGCCGGGGACGTGCAGCGGCTCAGCTCCGCGGGCGGGGTGCGGCACGTCGAGCGCAACGACGGCACGGCGCCCCTGACCTTCGTGCAGATGTGGCTGGCCCCGCGGGAGCCCGGCGGCGACCCCTCCTACGACATCGTCCGCGGCCTCGCCGACTCCACCCCGTACGCCGTCCCGGAGGCGGGCGCGGTGCTGCACGTCCGGCGCCTCGCTGCGGGGGAGCGGACGGCGGTGCCGGACGCGGCCCGCGTGTACGCGCACGTGGTGCGCGGTGCCGTACGGATCGGGCCGCACGAGCTGGGGCCGGGGGACGCGCTGCGTGCCGCGGACGAGAAGGACCTGGAGCTCCTCGCCGCTGCGGGCCCGGCCGAGGTGCTGGTGTGGGAGATGCCGGTGTGAGCGGTGCTCACTGCTCGGAGCTCGGGTCCTCCGCGTTGCGCCAGACCGTGATGTCCACCGTCACGTAGTCGCTCGGGTCGTTCTCGGGCGCGCTGCCCTTGAAGGTGACCAGGGCGATGTGGCCGGAGGAGGTGTGCACGCACATCTGCGACCCCTTGGTGAGCTGGGTGAGCTCGACCTCCTTGGTGTACCGGGTCTCCGTGCGGCAGGTGGCCAGCGAGCCCTTCTGGGCGTTGTTCAGCAGGACGACCTTCTCGCCGCTGCTGCCCATCAGGGGGTTGTTGTCCCAGCCGCCCGCGTCGTAGTAGTAGAGGTCGCTCGCGTCCTCGTACCGGGGGCTGCTGCCCTCGGAGGCCTCGACCGGCTTGGGCGGCGAGTCCGCGAACCGCACGTAGTAGCTCTCGGGGATGTTGATGCCCGTGTAGGTGACCGGTGTGGGGTCGGGCAGTGCCTTGGCGCTCGAGGAGCCCGAGCCGGGGTTCGCGTCCGCGCTCGAGCTGCTGCCGGAGCCGCTCGTGGAGGTGTCGGACGAGTCGCCGAACTCCTTCAGGAACGAGGCACAGCTGCTGACCCATGCCAGCACGGCCACGGCCGCGAAGCCGAGCCCGATGTACTTGCCGACCTTGCTCCGCCTGGACGGCGGCACCGGGTGCGGCCGCCAGCCGGGCTGCTGGACGTACGGCGGCGGAGTCATGGCCGGAGGGCCGTACGACGGCTGGTGCGCGGCGGGCCCGTAGCCCACGGGGCCGGGCGCCGACGGGACGTGCGCGGCCGCCGTCGTGGGCGCCGCGTGGATCGGGGCGGCGGGCGGGGCCGGGGGCGCGGTCGGCGGCGGGGTCGCGGGACCGGCGTGGGTCACCGGGGCGGTCGGCGTCGGCGCCGCGCTCGGCTGGGTCACGGGAGCCGTGGGCGGCGCCGTCGCCGCCGCCGTCGGAGCCGCGGCCAGGGCCGCCGACGCCGACACCCGCTGGGTGATCTGCTCGGTGATCGCCGCCGGCAGCCAGGAGCCGGACTGGCGCAACGGCGTGGGCGACGCCTGCTGGCACAGCGTGATGATCTCGGCCGGGGAGGGCCGCTCCGCGGGGTCCTTGGCCAGGCAGCGGGCGATGAAAGCGAGCTGCTCGGGAAGCCCGCTGAGGTCGGGCTCCTCGTGGACGATCCGGTACAGCACCGCGTGCGAGGGACCGTCGCCGTACGCCCCGGTGCCGCGGGCCGCGAACGCGGCCACCTGTCCGAGCGCGAACACGTCCGACGCGGGCGTGACCGGCTTGCCGGCGGCCTGCTCCGGCGACATGAAGGCGGGGGTGCCGATGGAGACGCCGGTGCCGGTCAGGGCCGTGGCGTCGGCGGCCCGGGCGATGCCGAAGTCGATGACGCGCGGGCCGTCGGAGGCGAGCAGCACGTTGGACGGCTTCAGATCGCGGTGGACGATGCCGGCCCCGTGGATCACCGCCAGCGCCTCGGCCATGCCCGCGAGCAGGAGCAGCACCGACGGCACCGGCAGCGGGCCGTGCTCGCCGACGGCCGAGGCCAGCGACGGGCCGGCCACATAGGCGGTCGCCAGCCAGGGCTGGGCGCCCTCGGTGTCGTAGTCGATGACCGGCGCGGTGTACAGGCCCTGCACCCGCTGCGCGGCCTGCACCTCCTGCTTGAACCGACGACGGAACTCGGGGTCCTCGGTCAGCTCCGGACGGATCGTCTTCAGGGCGAGGGGATGCCCACCGGGCGTGTACGACAGGTACACCGTGCCCATGCCGCCCGAGCCGAGCCGAGCCATCAGCCGGTAGCTCGCGACCGTTTGCGGGTCGCCGCCCTCCAACGGACGGAACTGGCCGCCCGGTTGTGCGCCTGTCATTGCCTCTCCCCCGAGATCCACGCGTGTGAGTGCTGTGCAGAGGGAGGGTAGCCGAGGCGGTCAGCGCCCCGCGTCGAAGGCCCCGGCCTCGGCGAGCACGGCGTCCGTGAAGCCGGGCCACGCCTCGACCGCCCACGGCCCGAACGCCCGGTCCGTGAGCGCGACCGCGGCGACCCGCGCGTCGGGGTCGACCCACAGGAACGTACCGGACTGCCCGAAGTGGCCGAAGGTCCGCGGCGAGGAGGAACTCCCCGTCCAGTGCGGTGACTTGGCGTCGCGGATCTCGAAGCCGAGCCCCCAGTCGTTGGGGTTCTGGTGGCCGTACCCCGGCAGCACGCCCTTGGTGCCCGGGTACTGCACGGTCATCGCCGCCGCCACCGTGCGCGCGTCCAGCAGCCGGGGCGCCTGCACCTCCGCCGCGAACCGCAGCAGATCCTCGACCGTGGACACCCCGTCCTTCGCGGGGGAGCCCTCCAGGGAGGTGGCCGTCATGCCGAGCGGCTCCAGCACCGCCTGCCGCAGGTACTCGGCGAAGGGGATGTCCGTCGCCTTCGCGATGTGGTCGCCGAGCTGCTCGAACCCGGCGTTGGAGTACAGCCGCCGCTCACCGGGCGCCGCCGTCGCCCGGTGTTCGTCGAAGGCGAGCCCCGAGGTGTGCGCGAGCAGGTGACGGACCGTCGAACCGGGCGGCCCGGCCGGCTCGTCCAGCTCGATCGCCCCCTCCTCGTACGCGACCAGCGCGGCGTACGCGGCGAGCGGCTTGGTGACCGAGGCCAGCGGGAAGCGTCGCCCGACGGGGCCGCGGGTGCCCAGGACCGTACCGTCGGCCCGTACGACACCCGCCGCGGCGGAGGGAACCGGCCAGTTCTCGATCAGCGCGAGGCTCTTCAGCGACATGGCATGAGCCTACCTTCGGACTTCTTACCGGTTTCGCTTGCTTGGAGCGCACTCCAAGGTCATAGCGTGGAGCCCATGACGGTGTTGCAGACCATGCCCGTGACCACCGAGCCGGACCCGCACCCCGCAGACATCTGCTCAGCCCCACCACGGCGGCATCCCCGCCCCGAAGGGCAGGACAGCTACACGATCAGCGAGGTGGTCGCCTTCACCGGCCTGACGGCGCACACCCTGCGCTGGTACGAACGCATCGGGCTGATGGCCCACGTCGACCGCTCCCACACCGGCCAGCGCCGCTACAGCAACCGCGACCTGGACTGGCTCGACTTCGTCGGAAAGCTGCGGCTGACCGGCATGCCGGTCGCCGACATGGTCCGGTACGCCGAACTGGTCCGTGAGGGCGAGAGCACGTTCGCCGAGCGGTACGAGCTGCTGGAGTCGACGCGGCGGGACGTGCAGGCCCGCATCGCCGAACTCCGGGACACGCTCGCCGTGCTCGACCGAAAGATCACCTTCTACTCCGGGGGCAACCGATGACCGACCGCACGATCCCGACGGCCCACCTCGGCGACCACGGCCCCGAGGTCGGCGTCCAGGGCCTCGGCTGCATGGGCATGAACTTCGCGTACGGCCCCTCCGACGCGCAGGAGTCCCGGGCCACCCTGGAACGCGCCCTGGAGCTGGGCGTCACCCTGTACGACACGGCGGACGCCTACGGTGCGGGCGAGAACGAACGCTTCCTCGCCCCCTTCTTCAAGGCCCACCGCGACGAGGTGGTCATCGCCACCAAGTTCGCCCTCTCCATACCCGCGGACGACCCCACCCGGCGCGTCATCCGCAACGACCGCCCCTACGTCCGCCAGGCCGTCGAGGACAGCCTGAAGCGCCTGGACGTCGACGTCATCGACCTGTACTACATGCACCGGCGCGACGTGAACGTGCCGATCGAGGAGACCGTCGGCGTGATGGCCGAGCTGGTGCGCGAGGGCAAGGTCAAGCACCTGGGCCTGAGCGAGGTCACCGCCGCCGAACTGCGCGCGGCCCACGCGGTCCACCCCGTCGCCGCCGTGCAGTCGGAGTGGTCGCTGTTCAGCCGGGACATCGAGGCCCAGGTGGTGCCGGCCGCCCGGGAGCTCGGCGTCGCCCTCGTCCCGTACTCCCCGCTCGGCCGCGGCTTCCTCACCGGCTCCTTCACCGACGCCGACCGGGATCTCACCGCCGACGACTTCCGCCGCCACCAGCCCCGCTTCACCGGCGACAACGCCACCGCGAACGCGGCCCTGCTGGACACCGTCCGCCAGGTGGCCCGGGCCCACGACGCCACCCCCGCCCAGACCGCCCTGGCCTGGGTCCAGCAGCGGGCCCAGGTCCACGACCTCCCCGTCATCCCGATCCCGGGCACCCGCAAGCCGAGTCGGGTGGAGGAGAACGCGGCGGCGGTGGCGATCGAGCTGACGTCCGAGGAGCTGGCCCTGCTGGACCCCCTGGCGCAGCAGGTGGCGGGCGACCGGTACGCGGACATGGCGTTCACGTCCGCCGGACGCGAGTAGTCACAGCTCCGCCAGCAGCTCCGCCTTCTTCACGGAGAACTCCTCGTCGGTGACCAGACCGGCCCGGTGCAGTTCCCCGAGATGGCGGATCCGCTCGGCGACGTCCGCAGGGTGACGTCCGGGTCCCGTGGTCGCCGCGACCGCGGCCACGGGACCCCGGGTGCGCACGGCGTCCAGCACCGCCGCCGCGAACGGCAGCGACTCGTGCACGGGCCCGTACCCGAGCCCGAACACCACGGCCCCCGGATCCTGGTCCGCCTGCACCGACGGGGTCTTCCCGCGCAGCAAGCGCAGGTGCCCCTCGAACACCTCAGGCGAGCGCCACTCCACCCCGGTCAGCTCCGCCACCGGGAAGCTCTGGTCGCCGGCCTTCCACTTCGCCGACGACGCCCCGGTCCAGAACCACCGGAAGTTCACGGTGCGCCCGTCGAAGGACGCCTTCCCGTCGTACGCCTTGAACGCCAGCGGCGCCTCCGGGGCGGCCACCAGGAACCGCTCCGCGGGCCCGGACTCCGTCAGCCGCGCGCGCAGCTCGTCGGCGTAGTACTCGGCGAGGACCTCCCGCTCGGCCGGCAGCACCAGCCGGTACGGGTCGGACGGCTCCCTCAGCTGTCCCGCCGCCGCCTCGATCAGCGGGTCGGCGCCCTCCCGCGGCACGACGCGCAGGACGACGGTCCCGCGCCTGCCGGGTTCGAGCGTCACCCCCGCGATCGCCTCCACGGGGATCCGGCGCTCCCCGAGCGCCGACAGCAGCTTGGGTGTGCGCAACCCCCGTTCGTAGCGGATGAGGACGGAGTCGGACTCGAACTCCCAGGCAGCATGAAATCCGGCCAGTACGTCACCCATGCGGCTCATCGTATGCGGGACCTGCTCCTCCGTCGCCACCTCGCGCGCGCCGCGGTTCCTGCGCCTCTACGCGCGTCCGGCCGTGGTCATGTCGGACAGACCGTCCCGGCAGACGTCGTCCTCCGCGGCGCACTCCACCGATCGGTATGCGCCGGTGCCGATGCCGGCGAAGTTGCGCAGACTGTCGGTGCCGGGTTCGAAGTAGCCGCCGTGGCCCTTGGCCTCCCGCGCGGACAGCACCCGCGCGCCGAACGCCGCCGACACCGGGTCCTCGCCGTGCCCGAGGCCCCCGAGCTCCAGGTACGGCACGTCCTGCACCCAGTCGTCGGCGTCGCGCATCGCCCACACCCGGGCGGAGGTGCGCAGCTGTGCGGCCTTCTCCACCCGCATGCCGGGGCTGCCGGCGACGGCGATGTCGCTCACCCGGGCCGGCACCCCGGGCGCGGCGATCCCGCACACCACCGAGCCGTAGCTGTGACAGAACAGGGAGACCGGGGCGCGGCCGGGCAGGGCGTTCAGCAGCGCGTTCAGCCGGACGGCGCCGGACTCGGCGCGCATCCCGGTGGCCGAGTCGATGCCGAGGCCGGCGGGGGAGGTGTAGTCGGCCCAGGCGATCACGGCGGTCCGCGTCGAGGGGCTCACCTCGCGCTCGGCCGCGTACAGGGCCTGGGCCATGCCGACGGGCGCGGAGTACTTGCGGTAGGTGCGCTGGAAGGTGAGCAGCGCGGTGTCGACACCGGGCACCACGACGGAGACCCGTTCGGCCCGGTCGAGGTCGCCGAAGACCTCGGCGGCGCGGCCGGCGCCGTCCGGGTCGAAGGCGAGGATCTGCCGGCCGGTGGAGCTCATCGCCTCGAAGCGGTGCATGCGCCGTCCGGCCTCGTGCTGGCCGGCCGGGGAGAGCCGCTCGTCGCGCATCCGGTCGCTCTCGACCAGGATCTGCTGGAGCAGTGCGACACGGTTGGCGCGGTAGCGCAGCGCGACCGGCGCGCCGTTCATGTTGCCGACCGCGAGCGGGTAGCGCCCGGCGAGCGAGGTGCGCTGCGCGGCGGTGAGCGAGGCGAAGAACCGGGCGAGGCGGGCGGGGGCCGCGTGCGGGTCCGGCAGCCGGTGCCCGTCGATGTGTCCGTGCTCCCAGGCCGAGAGCGAGGCCTGCAGCGCGGTGGCCTCCCGCTCCTGGCGCACGGCGGTCCAGCCCGTGGTCGCGAGCATCAGGAACACCACGGCCAGCGCGAGCAGCGCGCGCCACACATTGAGTTGCGAGGGGGTGTCGAAGGAAGTCACTGGGAGGACACACTAGGAGAACGAGAAGGTCTCGGGAGGCCTGAGTGACAGGGATCACGTTTCAACAGACGTGGTGATGGTCATAGGACTCTTCAGGCCCTGTCTCAGCGTTCCTCGCGCCAGTCGCCCAGCAGGGCGGGGCCCACCTGGTCCAGCGACAGGGCCGTCAGCGCCCGGATGCGCTCCAGACTGTAGTCCTCGCCGGTGCTCCACTGCCGTCCCGTCACCCGCATCACCCCGCCGAACACGGCCACCGCCAGCCGTGGCCGCGGGTCGAGGTCCACGTCGACCCCCTCACGCTCGGCGATCACCCGGGCGATCGTCTCCTCGACCTCCGCCGAGCGCCGCAGGTGCGCCGCGAGCAGGACGGGCGTCGACTCGATCACCCGGTACATGCGCAGGTACAGCTCCACCGGCACGACGGCGGCGACGATCTCGTGGAGCGAGTCCCAGCCGTCCAGGACGGCCTGGCGCAGCGCCTGCATCGGGGCCTCGTGGGGCGGGCGTTCGCGCACCGCCCGCACGAACCGGGTCACCGTCATGTCGTCCAGGGCGAGCGCGGCCTCCTCCTTGCCGGCGAAGTACCGGAAGAAGGTGCGCTGCGAGACGTCGACGGCCTCGGCGATCTCGTCGACGGTCGTCCGCTCGTACCCCTGCGAGGTGAACAGCTCGATGGCGGCCCGCAGCAGCGCGTCCCGGGTGCGTTGCTTCTTGCGTTCCCGCAGTCCCGACCGTTCCCGCAGCTCCGTGCGTGGCGCCGTCTCCATGGCGACCTCTTTCCTGCCGTTCGCGCCGTCCGCCCAGCTCGGGCAAGAGGCAAGTGTCGTGACAGTTACCGACTTGTGAATTGGTTTGTCAACTGTCAGTGGCTGTCATTAGCCTCCCGGTATGACTAGTCAGACCGCCATCGACAAGACGGGACCCGGGGACGCCTCGCCGCCCGGCCCGTCGGACCAGGCGCCGGCCTCGGGGCTGCGCGGACACCCGTGGTTCACGCTCATCACCGTCGCCGTGGGCGTCATGATGGTGGCCCTGGACGGCACCATCGTGGCCATCGCCAACCCGGCCATCGCCAAGGACCTCGGCGCCACCTTCGCCGAGGTGCAGTGGATCACCAACGCCTACTTCCTCGCCCTCGCCGTCTCCCTGATCACCGCGGGCAAGCTCGGTGACCGCTTCGGCCACCGCCAGACCTTCCTCATAGGCGTGATCGGCTTCGCCGCCGCCTCCGGGGCGATCGGACTGTCCGACAGCATCGCGTTCGTCGTCACCTTCCGTGTCTTCCAGGGCCTGTTCGGCGCGCTGCTGATGCCGGCCGCGCTCGGTCTGCTGCGCGCGACCTTCCCGGCCGAGAAGCTCAACATGGCCATCGGCATCTGGGGCATGGTCATCGGCGCCTCCACCGCGGGCGGCCCGATCCTCGGCGGTGTCCTCGTCGAACACGTCAACTGGCAGTCGGTCTTCTTCATCAACGTGCCGGTCGGCATCATCGCCGTGGTCCTGGGCGTGGTGATGCTGCTCGACCACCGCGCCGAGAACGCGCCGCGCTCCTTCGACATCCTCGGCATCGCGCTGCTCTCCGGTGCGATGTTCTGCCTGGTGTGGGCGCTGATCAAGGCCCCCGAGTGGGGTTGGGGCGACGCCAGGACCTGGGCGTTCATCGGCGGGTCCGTGCTGCTGTTCGCGTTCTTCGCCTTCTGGGAGACGAAGGTCCGCGAGCCGCTGATCCCGCTGGGGCTGTTCCGCTCGGTGCCGCTCTCCGCGGGTGTCGTCCTGATGGTCCTGATGGCCATCGCGTTCATGGGCGGCCTGTTCTTCGTGACGTTCTACCTCCAGAACGTGCACGGCATGAGCCCCATCGACGCGGGCCTGCACCTGCTGCCCCTCACCGGCATGATGATCGTCGGCTCCCCGCTCGCGGGCGCGATGATCACCAAGCTCGGCCCGCGCGTCCCGCTGGCCGGCGGCATGGCGGCCACCGCGATCGCCATGTACGGCATGTCCACGCTGGAGACGGACACCGGCAGCGCCGTGATGTCCCTCTGGTTCGCCCTGCTCGGCCTCGGCCTCGCGCCGGTCATGGTCGGCGCCACCGAGGTCATCGTCGGCAACGCGCCGATGGAGCTGTCCGGTGTGGCCGGTGGCCTCCAGCAGGCGGCCATGCAGATCGGCGGCAGCCTCGGCACGGCCGTGCTGGGCGCCGTGATGGCCTCCAAGGTCGACGGCGACCTGCCCGCCAACTGGAAGGACGCGGGTTTGCCCGACCTCACCCCCGCCCAGCTCGACCAGGCCTCCGAAGCGGTCCAGGTCGGTGTGCCCCCGGTGGCCAAGGGCACTCCCGAGACGGTCGCCGCGAAGATCACCGACGTCGCCCACGACACCTTCATCTCCGGCATGAGCCTGGCGTCCCTCGTGGCGGCCGGCGTGGCGGCGGTGGCGGTGCTCGTCGCCCTGCTCACCAAGCGCGGCGAGAACGCGGAGGCCGGCGTCGGGACCGGCCACATCTGACGCAACTTCAGCGGAGTTCCCCTATCAGGGTGACAACGCTAAAGGTCCCTCGCCTCCGGCACGTGTCACAGCTCACAGTGGGTCAAGCCCTCCGGAGGGGAGGGCGGCCAGGGCTGCGGCGCGCTGCCGGAGGGGGACAGCGCGCCGACGGCCCCGGACATCGGGGGGCATGGCCCTCGCGCCGCGGGATACCCGACCCTGGAGCGACCCCGGGTCGCTGGGAGTTGAGATGGCGGGCACCCGCTCCGGGACGCGCGGGAGCCCCCGCTCACGAGGCCGAACGAGGCCCCGGACCGGGCCGGATCGTGCGACGCCCGCCACTCTCTCCGAGGGTTGGGCAGGAGAGGCTCGTCCCGGCCGCCCGGCGCGGGCGCGGCACGACTGATCGCCCAGCCCTCGCCCCTCTTGAGCCGGACCGCTCGGGTTGCGCAGCCCCTGCCCCTCTTGAGCCGGACCGCTCCGGTTGCCCAGCCCGCTGTCCCTTGAGCCGGGAAGTCAGTCGTGAACCGGGGGCGGTGGCCGTGAGCTTCGGCCCGCGCGGCCTACCTGCCCTGCGCGATCGCCCCGGGTGACCGCTCTCCGAGGCGTGCGGGAGCGTCGTCGTGGCGCTCGCGGTTGTGCCGCAGGCTCGCCACCTCCGCGCGCAGCGCCCGCACCTCCTCCGTCAGGGCCTGGAGCGCCTCCGTCTGCTGTCGCTCCTCCGCATCGTCCTTCTCGAACCGCTCGATGAACCACGCCGCGATGTTCGCGGTGACGACACCCAGCAGCGCGATTCCGGACAGCATCAGACCCACCGCGATCAAGCGTCCGAGTCCGGTGGTCGGTGCGTGATCCCCGTAGCCCACCGTCGTCATCGTCGTGAACGACCACCACAGGGCGTCACCCAGCGTGCGGATGTTCCCGTCGGGCGAGTCCCGTTCCACCGACAGCACGGCCAGCGAGCCGAACATCAGCAGCCCGACGACCGCCCCGGCGACGTACGTCGTCACCCGCACCTGCGAGGCCATCCGCGCCCGCTGCCCCACCAGCAGCAGCGTCGACACCAGCCGCAGCAGCTTCAACGGCTGGACCAGGGGCAGCGCCACCGCGCACAGGTCCAGCCAGTGCGTGCGCACGAACTCCCGCCGGTCGGCGGCCAGTACCAGCCGCACCACGTAGTCCGCCGCGAACGCCGCCCACACCGTCCACTCGACGGCGGCGCACACGGCCGTCAGCGACCGCCCGGCCGAGGTGTCGACGATCGGCAGGGCGTAGGCGACGGCGAACACGACGGCGAGCGCCAGCAGTGGCCGCTGCGTCCCTTGCTCCCACCGGATCTGCGCCGATTGTTGCTGCATGGCCGCATCGTAAAGAACCCGTGCAGACCCTGGGGCGGTGAGGCCGAAACCTCACCGCCCCAGGGGACCTCCCGTGCCCGGATCAGGCGTCGCCGCCCGCCGCTCCGGGGTCCGCCGCCGCGACGTCCAGCAGCTGGTACCGGTCGACGGCCTGCTTGAGCGCGGACCGGTCGACCTTGCCCTCCTTCGCCAGCTCGGTCAGCACCGCCACCACGATCGACTGCGCATCGATGTGGAAGTGGCGGCGGGCCGCTCCCCGGGTGTCCGCGAAGCCGAACCCGTCCGCGCCCAGCGACTGGTACGTCCCCGGCACCCAGCGCGCGATCTGGTCCGGGACGGCCCGCATCCAGTCGGAGACGGCCACGAACGGCCCCTGCGCGCCGGTCAGCTTCTGCGTCACGTACGGCACCCGCTGCTCCTCCTCGGGGTGCAGCAGGTTGTGCTCCTCCACCGCCACGGCCTCGCGCCGCAGCTCGTTCCAGGAGGTCGCCGACCAGACGTCGGCCTTCACGTTCCACTCCTCGGCGAGGATCCGCTGCGCCTCGACCGCCCACGGCACGGCGACGCCCGAGGCGATGATCTGCGCCGGGACGGCCCCCGAGGTGCCCTCGCTGAAGCGGTGGATGCCCTTGAGGATGCCCTCGACGTCCACGTTCTCCGGCTCGGCCGGGTGCTGGATGGGCTCGTTGTAGACCGTGAGGTAGTAGAAGACGTCCTCGCCCGGCCTGCCGTCGGCGGTCTCGCCGTACATCCGTCGCAGGCCGTCCTGGACGATGTGGGCGATCTCGAACCCGAACGCCGGGTCGTAGGCGACACACCCCGGGTTCGTCGACGCCAGCAGCTGCGAGTGGCCGTCCGCGTGCTGGAGACCCTCACCGGTCAGCGTCGTGCGCCCGGCGGTGGCGCCCAGCACGAAACCACGCGCCAGCTGGTCGGCCATCTGCCAGAACTGGTCGCCCGTGCGCTGGAATCCGAACATCGAGTAGAAGACGTAGACCGGGATGAGCGGCTCGCCGTGCGTGGCGTACGCCGAGCCCGCCGCGATCAGCGAGGCCGTGCAGCCGGCCTCGGAGATGCCGTCGTGCAGCATCTGCCCGGTGGGCGACTCCTTGTAGGCGAGCAGCAGCTCGCGGTCGACCGACTCGTACTGTTGCCCCAGCGGGTTGTAGATCTTCGCGCTCGGGAAGAACGAGTCCATGCCGAACGTGCGGTACTCGTCCGGTGCGATCAGTACGAACCGCTTGCCGATCTCCTTGTCCCGCATGAGGTCCTTGAGGAGCCGCACAAAGGCCATCGTCGTCGCGATGGACTGCTGGCCCGAACCCTTCTTCACGGTCGCGTACGTCTTGTCCTCGGGCAGCGGCAGCGGCTCGGCCCGCACGACGCGGGTCGGGACGTACCCGCCGAGCCCCTTGCGCCGGTCGTGCATGTACTGGATCTCCTCGGAGTCCCGCCCCGGGTGGTAGTACGGCGGGAGGCCGCTCTCCAGCTCCCGGTCGGAGATCGGCAGGTGCAGCCGGTCGCGGAAGCCCTTCAGGTCGTCGACCGTCAGCTTCTTCATCTGGTGCGTGGCGTTGCGGCCCTCGAAGTTGGGACCCAGCGTCCAGCCCTTGATCGTCTTGGCGAGGATGACCGTCGGCTGGCCCTTGTGCTCCACGGCCGCCTTGAACGCCGCGTAGATCTTCCGGTGGTCGTGACCGCCGCGGCCCAGGTGCAGGATCTGGTCGTCGGTCATGTGCTCGACCATCGCGCGCAGCCGCTGGTCGTCGCCGAAGAAGTGGTCGCGGATGTAGGCGCCGGACTCGGTGGCGTACGTCTGGAACTGGCCGTCGGGCGTGGTGTTCATCCTGTTGACGAGGATGCCGTCCCGGTCCTGCGCGAGCAGCGGGTCCCAGGTGCGGTCCCAGATCAGCTTGATCACGTTCCAGCCGGCGCCCCGGAAGACCGACTCCAGCTCCTGGATGACCTTGCCGTTGCCGCGCACCGGGCCGTCGAGCCGCTGGAGGTTGCAGTTGACGACGAAGGTCAGGTTGTCCAGGCCCTCACGGGCGGCGATGGTCAGCTGGCCGAGCGACTCCGGCTCGTCCATCTCGCCGTCGCCGAGGAACGCCCACACGTGCGACCTGGAGGTGTCGGCGATCCCGCGAGCGTGCATGTAGCGGTTCATCCGCGCCTGGTAGATCGCGCCGATCGGGCCGAGGCCCATCGACACGGTCGGGAACTCCCAGAAGTCCGGCATCAGCCGCGGGTGCGGGTAGCTGGACAGCCCGTGGGGCGCCTTCGACCGCTCCTGGCGGAAGGCGTCGAGGTTCTGCTCGCCGAGCCGGTCGAGCAGGAACGCGCGGGCGTAGATGCCGGGGGAGGCGTGGCCCTGGAAGAAGACCTGGTCGCCGCCGTCGCCCTCGTCCTTGCCGCGGAAGAAGTGGTTGAAGCCCACGTCGTACAGCGACGCCGAGGAGGCGAAGGTGGCGATGTGGCCGCCGACGCCGATGCCCGGGCGCTGGGCGCGCGAGACCATGACGGCCGCGTTCCAGCGCGTGGCGTTGAGGATCTTCCGCTCGATCTCCTCGTTGCCCGGGAAGAACGGCTCGCTCTTGGTGGGGATCGTGTTGACGTAGTCCGTGCTGCGCATCTCGGGCACGGCCACGCGCTTCTCGCGGGCGCGCTCGATCAGGCGCAGCATGAGATAGCGGGCCCGCTCCCGGCCGCGCTCGTCGATGGCGGCGTCGAGGGAGTCGAGCCACTCCTGGGTTTCCTCGGGGTCGAAGTCAGGAACCTGACTCGGAAGGCCGCCAATGATGATCGGATTGCGATCGGATCCGGAAGCCACGCTGTTCCTTACCTGTCAGAGGGCCGTTTCTTGCGTGTAACCAGGGGAGGTCTCACTCTGCCTGCACCGCTCCCCATCGTGTACCTCAGGGAGGCAAACGTCATCTCTACCGAGGGGTAACCAGTGGGACGCAAGGGGTCCCGTACTCTGAGGTGCCACCGAAACGCGCAATCCAGGCAGAATGGAGTGATGTGTCCCACTTCAGGACGGGATACCGTGTCAGGAGTTGGGCGACACCGCCGGGATCGTCACCGTTTCGGCGGTCCGAACCGCCGGGTACTTGCGCGATCCGTCCCGCCCGTGTGGACTACGGCCAATGCTTCGCGCACGCGCGTGGCTGAGTTATTTCCCGAAACATGATCAGGAGGCAACCCGTGAGCGCGACCGCGGACCACGCGGAGGAGCGGACGAGCCCTGCCGTCAGGCTGGGGTTCCAGCCCGAGCAGGTGGTCCAGGAGATCGGCTACGACGACGACGTCGACCAAGAGCTCCGCGAGTCCATCGAGGAAGTCATCGGCAGCGATCTGGTGGACGAGGACTACGACGACGTGGCCGACGCCGTGGTGCTGTGGTTCCGCGACGAGGACGGCGACCTGACCGACGCGTTGGTGGACGCCACCACGTACATCGAGGAAGGCGGCTCGATCCTCCTCCTCACGCCGAAGACCGGCCGGACCGGGTACGTGGAGCCGAGCGACATCTCCGAAGCCTCGACGACGGCGGGTCTGTCGGCCAGCAAGAGCGTCAGCGTGGGCAAGGACTGGAGCGGCAGCCGGCTGGTGACCCCCAAGGCGGCCAAGTCCAAGAAGTAGCCCCTCACCGAAGAAGCCCTTCACCGGCCCTTCGAACGCCGGACGGGCTGGCGTCGCCAGCCCGTCCGATGCCGTGCGGTGATCGCTGCGTAGGGTGGGTACCACCCGAACAGCCCACGAAGGGACATCCAGGAGATGGCGATCCAGGTCGGCGACAAGGCCCCCGACTTCGAGCTCAAGGACAACCACGGCGCCACCGTCAGGCTGTCCGACTTCCGCGGCAGCAAGAACGTCGTGCTGCTCTTCTACCCCTTCGCCTTCACCGGTGTGTGCACCGGCGAGCTGTGCGAGCTGCGCGACAACCTGCCGCAGTTCTCCGACCGCGACACCCAGCTGCTCGCCGTCTCCAACGACTCCATCCACACCCTGCGCGTCTTCGCCGAGCAGGAGGGCCTGGACTACCCGCTGCTGAGCGACTTCTGGCCGCACGGCGAGGTCTCCCGCGCCTACGACGTCTTCGCCGAGGACAAGGGCTGCGCGGTGCGCGGCACCTTCGTCATCGACAAGGAGGGCGTGGTCCGCTGGACCGTCGTCAACGGCCTGCCGGACGCGCGCGACCTGAGCGAGTACGTGAAGGCGCTCGACGCGCTCTGAGCCGCCGCCCCCGACGCCGGGCCGGACCCGACACCCTGTGATTCTTCGGCCCCAGGGCCTGCGGGGGGCGGGAACCCGTCACTAGGATCGACTCGTTGATCCGATATCCGACGCATTCACGGGGCCAGCGCCCCGGGACACCAATGGAGGACTCGTGGGAGTCAGCCTCAGCAAGGGCGGCAATGTTTCACTGACCAAGGAGGCCCCGGGCCTGACCGCGGTCATCGTCGGTCTGGGGTGGGACGTGCGCACCACGACCGGCACCGACTTCGACCTGGACGCGAGCGCGCTGCTGCTGAACAACTCGGGCAAGGTCGCGAGCGACGCGCACTTCGTCTTCTTCAACAACCTCAAGAGCCCCGACGGCTCGGTCGAGCACACCGGTGACAACCTCACCGGTGAGGGCGAGGGCGACGACGAGCAGATCAAGGTCAACCTGGCGGGCGTCCCGGCCGACGTCGAGAAGATCGTCTTCCCGGTGTCGATCTACGACGCCGAGAACCGCCAGCAGTCCTTCGGCCAGGTGCGCAACGCGTTCATCCGCGTCGTCAACCAGGCCGGCGGCGCCGAGATCGCCCGTTACGACCTCAGCGAGGACGCCTCGACGGAGACCGCCATGGTCTTCGGCGAGCTGTACCGGCACGGCGCGGAGTGGAAGTTCCGTGCCATCGGCCAGGGCTACGCCTCGGGCCTGCGCGGTATCGCGCAGGACTTCGGCGTCAACGTCTGAGCGTGTGACGATCCCGCCCGGCGCCGCACCGTTTACGGGCGGCGCCGGACGTGCAGGACAACCGAAGAAGCAAGACCCAGGGGAGGACAGCATCATGGGCGTCACGCTCGCCAAGGGAGGAAACGTCTCCCTGTCCAAGGTCGCGCCGAATCTCACTCAGGTGATGGTCGGCCTCGGCTGGGACGCGCGCTCCACCACCGGAGCCCCCTTCGACCTCGACGCCAGCGCGCTGCTGTGCGGTGCCGGCAACCGGGTTCTTGGGGACGAGTGGTTCGTCTTCTACAACCAGCTCACCAGTCCCGACGGCTCCGTGGAGCACACCGGCGACAACCTCACCGGCGAGGGCGACGGCGACGACGAGTCGCTCATCGTCGACCTGCCCAGCGTCCCGGCCCACTGCGAGAAGATCGTCTTCCCCGTCTCCATCCACATGGCCGACGAGCGCGGCCAGACCTTCGGCCAGGTCAGCAACGCGTTCATCCGCGTCGTCAACCAGGCCGACGGCCAGGAACTCGCCCGCTACGACCTGAGCGAGGACGCCTCCACCGAGACCGCGATGATCTTCGGCGAGCTCTACCGTTACCAGGGCGAATGGAAGTTCAGGGCGGTAGGGCAGGGGTACGCGTCAGGGCTGCGGGGCATCGCTCTAGACTTCGGGGTCAATGTTTCGTAAAGCCGCGTACGGCGCGGGGGACACCCGTACACAAGGATTGGGTAGCCAGTGGTTCTGAAAACCTTCGGGTGGTCGTTCGCGGTCACCGCGCTCGGCCTCGTCGCGGCGGTGCTCTACGGGGGGTGGACCGCTTTCGGTGTCGTGGCGATCCTCTCCGTGCTCGAGATCTCGCTGTCCTTCGACAACGCAGTCGTCAACGCCGGAATCCTGAAGAAGATGAGTGCCTTCTGGCAGAAGATCTTCCTCACGATCGGCATCCTCATCGCCGTCTTCGGCATGCGGCTGGTCTTCCCCGTCGTCATCGTCGCCGTCAGCGCCTCGATGGGCCCGATCGAGGCCGTCGACCTCGCTCTGACGGACAAGGACCGCTACCAGCAGCTGGTCACGGACGCCCATCCGTCCATCGCCGCCTTCGGTGGCATGTTCCTGCTGATGATCTTCCTCGACTTCATCTTCGAGGACCGTGACATCAAGTGGCTGGGCTGGCTGGAGCGGCCGCTGGCCAAGCTCGGCAAGGTCGACATGCTGTCGGTCTGCATCGCGCTGATCGTCCTGCTGATCTCCTCGATGACCTTCGCGACCCACGCCCACCAGCACGGCGGCACCCACGCCGACAAGGCCGAGACGGTCCTCCTCTCCGGCATCGCGGGCCTGATCACCTACATGATCGTGGGCGGTCTCTCCAGCTTCTTCGAGGACCGGCTCGAAGAGGAGGAGGAGCGCGAGCACGAGGCCGAGGAGAAGGCCGAGCGCGAGGGCAAGCCCAAGTCGGCGGTCGTCCTGGTCGGCAAGGCCGCGTTCTTCATGTTCCTGTACCTGGAGGTGCTGGACGCGTCCTTCTCCTTCGACGGCGTGATCGGCGCCTTCGCCATCACCAACGACATCGTGCTGATGGCCCTCGGCCTCGGCATCGGCGCCATGTACGTCCGGTCGCTCACCGTGTACCTGGTCCGCCAGGGCACCCTCGACGACTACGTCTACCTGGAGCACGGCGCGCACTACGCCATCGGCGCCCTCGCCATGATCCTGCTGGTCACCATCCAGTACGAGATCCACGAGCTCATCACCGGCTCGATCGGCGTGATCCTGATCGGCTGGTCCTTCTGGTCCTCCGTCCGCCGCAACAAGGCCCTGGCGGCGGCCGAGGGAAACGCCGGATCGGACGAGAAGACTGAGGTCTCCTCCGGGGTGTGATCAGCTTCCCGGTGAGGAACGCTCTGTGCGGGGCGGGGGGGGGGGGGGGGGAACCCCCAACCCCCCCCCCCCCCCTCCCCCCCTCCCCCCCCCTTCTTCTCCCCACACGAGGAGGGGAGAGGGTGTTTTTTCTCCACTCCTACCC